>JBOHVS010000264.1:0-19421 GCA_050735975.1 Binatia bacterium
CTGGCAAATTTGACCGAATCATTAGCCCTACCCTCGCATGGGTCAACATCGCCTTAGCTTTTTCGGTAAGCAAAAACGACATGATGGGACAACCTTGAACTGACGACACTAAGCCCGCCGGGCACGGCTCCTGCTTTTTTGGACGTTGTCACCAGCAATTTTGGCCGGCGTTCAAAACGCCGGCGGCTGGGGATGGCTTTAAGAAAGATTACTACAAGAGAGGAGAAACTAAGATGAGAACTCAAGAGAGCGAAACTGAAAAACCGAGCTTTTGGCAGATGGTTTTTCTGCACAGCAGGGTCAATGGCGCGCCCTACGAAGGTGAGAAGCTTACCGGTCACAGCTGGAACTGGCCGAAGGATACCTACCTTCAGCGCAGACTCAAAGAAGTTCGGTGGAACCGATTTCCCGATGCTAGTCAGTTGAACTGAGACACATCACCGGTTACGCTCTCCCGCGCTTTCCCCCTTTTTGCGCGGGAGAGCGTCCTTCCGATCCCAAGAAGTTCTGCGCAGGCTACGACAAAGTAGTATAAAATTCTCAAGACATTCCCTCCAATTATCTCTGACCTTTGCGTTCTTGGTGGTCTATAATCTCCCCTGTTCTCCAGCTATTGCTAATAAGAAACGGTTGTCGTAAGACCATGCACTGATTACAGGGCAACTGAATCGACTGGAGTCAACAATGGAACCGGTACAGCTCTTCTGCTGGCATTTCATGGCTTATCCGTACCTCGCCAAAGACTTTGACGAGAAACACGAATCAGGCTGGGTCACCGTGCCGAACAGCTTGTGGGACAATAACAAAGCGCGCGGCCTCTATCAGGAGTATATCGATCAGCTTACCTACGCCGATGAGCTGGGGTTCGACGGAATGGTCCTGAACGAGCATCACCAGAATATCTACGGGCTGATGCCGTCGCCCAACATGATCGCCGCCGCATTAACGCAAAAAACCACGCGTGGAAAAATCGTCGTGCTCGGCAATCTTCTGCCGCTGCACATGAATCCGATGAGAGTCGCTGAGGAATACGCGATGCTCGATCAGATGAGCAATGGCCGCTTGATTGCCGGTTTTGCGCCCGGCGGCGGGCCGGAGACCTTCAACTACGATGTGCCGTCCGCCAACACGCGTGAGAAATTTTGGGAAGCAGCCGATCTGATCGTGCGGGCATGGACGGAAGACGGACCGTTTGCGCATGAAGGCCGCTATTTCCCCCTTCGGTACGTGAATCTCTGGCCCAAGCCCTTGCAGAAACCGTTTCCGCCCGTTTGGATTCCCGGCTCTCGCAGTCCATCGACGTTGGTTGAAGTAGCCAAGCGCGGTTACTGTTATTTTCTCTCTTCGCGTAGCCATGGCGGCGAAACGCACAGGGCGCAGCAGGAATTCGCCGCGGTCCTGGAAAAGCATGGCGACAAGTATCACCCATTCCGCTTCGGTATTCTGATGTCTACTTACGTTGCTGAGACGGATCAGCAGGCGCGCGATGAATGCGAGGAAGGGGTTTGGTATTTTCTGAAGAACTGTCTCAAAGGTCATCTCCGCCGCGAAGGCCGCCAACTCACCTATGGCCCCGGCGTTCCGTACATTCCGGCGGCCGCCTGGCGCGAATACCTCAAAACCTATAAACCCGGCCGAAAACTGTTGGGCGATGTGGAGAATTGGGAAGAGCTCGACGCGTCGCAGTCGATTATCGTCGGCAGCCCCGACACCGTGACCCGGCGCATCGGGGCGCTCATCGAGAAGGCGAAGGTGGGAAACCTGTTGATTCAATTCCAGCTAGGCAATTTGCCGGATCATCTCGCGCGGAAGAGCATGAAGCTATTCGCGGAAAAAGTCGCACCGGCCCTGCGCCATGACTCTTTGAAGCAGTTCACGAAAGACTTTCCCGGAGCGAATGTCGAACATTCAGCAGAGGCGCTCCATTGAGCGGACGCATCCTCGAAGTCAACCAGCGCAAGGTCTGCGTTCTTGAAGATGGCAGCGGGGCGCCGCTTATCTATCTGCACGGCTTCGCCGACGTTCACAGCGTCAAAGAAAGTTGGCTGCCGTTTCATGAGCGGCTCGCCAAGCACACGCGTGTGATTGCCCCCGCGCATCCCGGGTGCGCCCAAACCGACGAAGACAAAGACCTCGATACGATCGAGGACGTGGTCTTTCACTACTTGGAGGTTTTCGATGCTCTGCAGGCTTCTCGTTTCGATCTCGTCGGCAGTTGTGTCGGCGGCTGGATCGCGGCGGAGCTAGCGGTGCGCCATCCCGAGAAGATTCGTAAGTTGGTGCTAATTGGCGCCACCGGTCTCTTCGTGCAAGGCGCTCCCATCGGCGATGTTTTCATGATGGCCCAACCGGAGCGGGGCTCCAGTTACGCCGGACTGCGAACTCTGCTGTTTGCCGGCAAACATCACCCGAAAGGGCTCGAACTTTTCCCGGACGGCATGGGTGAACTGGAAGACGAGCTGCGTCGCTATCAGATGCTCCGGTTCGGCTCGCGCATCGGCTTCAAGCCGCCCTATTTTTACAACCATTCACTCGGAAACCGCTTGCATCGGATCTCCGCCCCGGCGCTCGTCATCTGGGGTGAGAAAGATAACATGGTCCCGCGCGCCCATGGAGAGACTTACGCGCGCGCGATCCCGCATGCCGAGCCGTTGAGAATTATTGAGCAGGCAGGCCACAGCGCGCACGTGGAGAAATCCGACGTGACTGCCCAGTTGGTTTTGGATTTCTTAGCAGGATAGTTTCGGCGTGAGTTCTACGCCCCTAACCCATCCGGAGGAGGACGGTATGGCAGGAGTAACCGTTAAGGCACTGCAGAATGGGCCGTATGAAGTGGCGGGCGGAGCAAAGTTGGTCGATTATCAAGGCAAAGAGTGCGAAGAAAGCGAAACCGATCCTCTTTATCTCTGCCGATGCGGCCAATCCAGGAACAAGCCGTTCTGCGACGGCACGCATAACGATATCGGTTTCAAATCCGAATAGTCGGCTAGACCCCCTCATCTTTCTTGGCGTGCTTTGCGTCTCCGCGCGAGTCATAGTTTTTCCGATTCCGTAGCCCAAAATTCGAGCCTTAGTTCCGTCAATATGCCATTAGCTATCCGCCATACGGTAACTACGAGGAACATTATGAAGTTAGTAAGTTGGTTTCAAACCGGTCTTGCTCAATATTGCTTTCGCCAAAACAGATCGACGCCGCTGTTTCCCTGCGGGGTGGTTGAACCTTTGAGTTGCCAGTTGGGCGCTAGATTGTATTCAACCGAGTATTCCTGCTTTCTTTCGCCGCCGAATTCTTGCGCGCCGGCCACGTAGATGTCTTCGGTAATATATTTACCCACGCCGATTCGCGCCTCCGATACGCTTTCACCAAAGCCGAACTCCAGGTTGTCAACGCCTAATCGTTTCGCCACCGATTGACGCAGGCCCGAAGCGACGAAATTGGCCGTCGTTCGTAGTGCGCGAGCTTGAAGCGAAGTCTGCTCTCCTTCGCTGAGTCCAGCGACCGGTTTGCCGAACAGCAGAGTGGAAAGAATGTCTGCCTGCTCCATAGCCGGATCGCTGCGCAAGGCGAGCGTAGGTTTCTTGGCGGTGCCGCCCAAAAGCAAATCGATCTGATGCTGGGGAAGCTTGTGGCGGGCGACAACGTCGAGAGTCGGATCGATTTCGCTCCCTCCCGTGAACACAAGCTGTCCCTTTTCGATCTCGAACCTCTTTCCATGGAATGAATACCAACCGCGCACGCTTTCAACCGTTCCGGTTAACGACACTTCCTCCTGAGGCTCCTTTCTAATTCGCAGACGTCCCATCAACTCGATCGAACCCTCATCAAGATAGACCCAGGTGCCGCGGGGCACCACGGCGGTAATATCCAAGCCAAGCCGCCGGTAAAGCGCATTCTGCGGCGAGGAGTCTTCAGCGCGTTTAGATTCCGTTTTCCCTGCGGCTGCCTGCTTCTTCGTTTCAATTAGCTCTTGCTCGTTTTCGACCACAACGATGGTCGGGTCCCGCGGCGGCGGGCCTTTCTGTCGGAGCACGGCAAGATCGGGTCGTAACTTGGACTGGGTCAAAGTCAAGGAACCTCTAAGGAACGGCTGTTGCTGCGAGCCCAGCGCAATAAGGCGTCCCGACACTGCCGCGACATACTCGGGCGTGTTCACGAATCGGAAATCGTCGGCGTTAAGTGTCAGGTTGATGGCGGCAAAACTATAATTTTTGAGGCTGATCTTGCCCCCTCCCGTCAGACGTCCGCCTCCGGATCGGGCGGAGATGCGAGTGATTTGAATCGCGTCGGGAACAATTCTCGCCTGAACGTCTACGCCCCTCACAACAAGACCAAGCTGCTTGACGCGGCCCTGGGCCTGCTGCAATTCCACAGTGCCTGTCGGCCGAAGCGCATTGGCGGGGCCGCGCAAATGGATATCAAGTACGAGATTCCCCTGGACGTTTTCGATTTCGTTACTGACCAGTCCGAGAAAAGCGGGACGGAGGCCGTCGGAACGGACACGCAGATCGGCTTCTCCCAGCACAGCTACGGATTTTTCTCCGCCCCAGCCAAGATAAACCGGGATTCCGCCCTTAGCCGTGAGAAAGTGAGACGCGTCTTGCCGCAAAATCATGTCAACCGTTAGCCGTTCATCTTTGTAGAAGGCCTCGCCGGCCAATCCCGCGTAACGCTGTCCGGCTATCGTCAGCGGCTCCACCTTCAATTTGCCCTGCAGCAACGGTCTTGCCGCTGAGCCACGTAACTCCACTTCCGCAGTCAACACGCCTTCGACCCTGGGATCTGTTGCCAAGAACGGCCGCAACTCTTCGAGAGGAAAACTCCGCACCTGCACGTTGAGATCCTGTGATCCCTCCAAAGCTAAGATTCCTTGGGCCCGCACGCTCCGGGTCTCGCTTTGCAGGACAAGGTCATTAATCGTGATCCTGTTGTCCTTCAGTTGAAACGAGGTCGGTTGTGCAATGCGCCACGTGCCTATAGAAAGTCGCAGCGTAAGTTGCTCGACTAGAAAATCCGTCGAATCCGAGCTGTATCGGGCCTGGCCGCGCAAACGGTGGGTGCGGTTCTCCCTGTCCTCCGCAACGATATTCGCTTGAATGTTCATCGGCTCCATACCGGCGAGAGACAGATCCGCCTGCAGCGAACGCAACGGGACACCGGCGACGATTTCGCGGCTGGTGAGTTTTATCGTCCCCTTCGGTCGTGCGCTACCGATGCCGGAGACATTCCACGCGGCGCTGCCGGTTTGAAAGGACGCCGCCGCCAGCTGAACGTTGGAGAGATTCGCCTTTCCTTCGAGCGCGATTGCTTTCAGAGAGCCGGCTGCGCTGCCCTTTCCATTGAGGCTTCCTTTAGCATCAAGCCCCGCCAGAGCAGCCCAAGGAGCAATCTCTTGAGCGCGCACTACATACGTGACCCTACCGCTTGGGGTCTCGGCAAAAACACTGATTTTCCCTTCGGCGTCCAGTGTCGTTCCCTGAGACGCAAGCTTCCCCTCGCTCAGGGCTAGAATTCCCTGGCGCAGGCTTCCCGCTATCTTCCCTTGTAAATCCTCAACGGGTCCCAGCCGGGAGGGAAGAACCGTAACCCTACCCGAAGCGTCCAACATAGTTGGATCTGTCCCGCGGCCTTTGAACCAAGCGTCAAGATTGACTTCACCGGTCATGGGAACCGATACGGAGGCCGCTTTCGCCGTGTTTTGGACATCGAGTTTCCGAACCGTCAGATTTGCCTCATAGGAAAGCGGATCGGTTAGAGCGATTTGGCCTTCCATCAGCGCTTTACCGTTCTTGCTCGTCAATTTTGTATCCAAAGCAATTCTTTGTTCCCGGAGGTCACCAGAAAGCTCAAGATCCCCTAGTTTCCACTGCTGAACCACCAGACCGGAAACTGCGGCGCGAGTCGAGGCTCGAGCGTTTTGGAAGCTCGTCCCGTTAAACGATATCCGCCCGTTGAGAAGTCCGCCGATTTGGGCAATGCTCAGGACTTTCTCGATGACAAAATTTTTAACCTCGACGGTTCCTTGCAACCTTGTTTCTGGTGGTGTCAGGTCGGCAACAACGACCGGAAGCAGATTTCCATCCGGAAACCTGAGCGTTCCGGCAACGCGCAAGGCTGAAGTCTGCCCGGTAATCTTCATCGAACCGGACAAATCCTGTTGCACGGGAATTTCCGGCATCAGCAGCCTTATTTCCGAAGCGGCAAGTCGGTTAAGCTCGAGATTTAATGAGACCGCGGGCTCTGAAAGATCGCGAATCTTACCGGATAGGCGGAAGTGCGATTCCGGTGTGCGCATAGTCAATTCCCGAACCTCCAGGGCCGATTCCGAATCGCTCACTTGAGATGAAAACGCGGTCCTCCACCGGATTGGAGGAAGTCCCTCCGTCGCAAGATCGAAATTTAGCGCGGCAACATCCGCTTCTATACCTGAATCAAGCAGCGCCAGATTTCCTTCGCCTGATATCGATGTGAGCTGCACCAGTCTACCCTCGGCTAACCGGGCATCGATCCGGCCTTTACTCACGCTGATTCGACGGAGAACGATAGCCACGTTCTGAGGCTCTTCCGGCGCGGCCGGTTTGAGCAATGAGGCAATGTTCCACTGCCCGCTGTCGTCCTGCCTCAAGTTGATAACCGGCTCATTGATCTCGATTCGAGAAATATGCAGGCTGGAAGAAAACAGAAAAGAAATGGCTTGCCGGACCAAGCCAAAGGTCAGCGAGAGCCTCGGGGTTGAGATCACCTCGGTTCCATTTTGACGGATCGAGACGTTGTGAAAGTGGAGTTGCCGCCAAACCGATCCGCTGATCCGTTCAAATCTTACTTCGCCGTTGACGGAATCTTGCACTGCCGCGAGCGCCTGCTCACGCAACAACGTCCGAAAGTCGTCGGTCTGGGTGTAAAACCACGCGCTGACTGTAACCACGAAGAGGATCATCGCGACACAGGAGAGAATCCATAAAGTGAATCGCAAAGTTCCTGTCATAAAATCACTCTAGCACGCAAACCGCGTTCAATCGCTTCGCTCGGTTCAAGCGCTGCGGCTTGAACCAAAAAAGAAATCCATCACTCGAGTACGGGCACCCCCATCTCGTTTTTCACAGCGTGTTAGAACGTTGGCCCGATGCTGAAATGAATTTGCCAACTCGGATCGCCTTGCGGGGGACGAAAAGGGAATCCAATGTCGAAGCGCAGAGGACCGACGGGAGTGCTATAACGGAGGCCGAAACCAGCGGCAAATCTGAGATCATCTACCGGCAAATCGAACGAACGAAGGGAAACCTGACCGAAGTCGAGAAAGAGAGCGCCGCCGATGGTTTCGGAGAGCTGTTGACGCAGTTCGACCGAGCCTTCGACCAGACTGCGACCGCCCACCGGATCGTCAGCAGCAGACAGCGGCCCCAACCGGTGCCGTTCATATCCGCGAACGCTGGTAGTTCCGCCCGCATAGAAACGTTCGAACAGCGGCACTTCCCTGCTTCCGTTAAAAGGCTCCGCGAATCCGATTCTTAACCTGGAGGCGATCACCGTCCTCTCGGCCAACGGGTAATAAGCTGTCCCTTCTCCTAACAGCTTAAAAAAATCGAATCGCCCTCCCAAAAAGCCTCCCGCCTGCTCAGCGCTAAGTGCAACGGTCCAACCACGGGTCGGGTTGAACGGATCGTTGGCCCGGTTCCAGACGATCCCCGTGGAAAGACCGGAAAGGACCCCTTCTTCAACAAAGTCCTCGAGCTCCCGTTCCGTCGCCGAAGGAACCTCATTCAGCTTGTCATAATCCAAGCGGTAATTAACAAACCCGGTGAGACTTTCTGTAAACTTCCGCTCCAACCGGGGTTGCAGCCTAACCGTGTTCAGCAGAAAACCGGGCTCGTCAAATTGTTTCGGTCCAAAGTTGAGTAGAAAGCGATTCTTAGGACCGAGCAAGTGGGGCTGCAGGAAAGCAAGATTAATTTCGCGGATGAGGAAGGAAGCTTTCGCTCCGATGTCAAGCTTCCGGCCGCGACCCAACCAGTTGTTGTGCCGCCAGCGCAATTGTCCGCGCAGCTGATCTTCGGTGCCGTAGCCGATTCCAACCAGAACTTCGCGCGGCGGCCTTTCCTCGACCCGAATGTCGATTGGAACCGTACCCGGGTCGGCAGGCGAAGGTTGGAGTGCGATCTGGACTTGACTGAACAGATCGAGCTGGCGCAGATTTTGCTCCAAATCCTTAAGCGCTTTGCCCGTAAACGGATCACCCGGTTTGTAGCTCTGCTCGCGCAAAACGATTTCCGGAGCGACCTCCTTTAGTCCGGTAACCGTAGTCATCCCAAAAACACTGCTTGGTCCTGGATCGATCTCGTAAAAAACTCTCGCTTCATCAGCATCGAGAAGGACCTCGGCCCTACGCTTGATCTCAACACGAGCCCGGCCCCTGTCGTAAAAATATTCCTTGAGTTTAGCTTCCGTCTGTTGGTAGGTCTGCTCATCGAAGACTTTCCCCTCGCGCAGCGGAAGCTCCGGCAGCAGCGAGCGCAACTCCGGTTCCAGCTCAGGCGAATCAAGCACTTGGAGCGAGATCTCGGCTACTCTGACCGGCTCTCCCTCGCTAATTTCGATGTTCGCTGTAACCAGGTTTTCCTCTCTATCGACAATCAAATCGTGGGTCACCGCTGCATCGTAGTAACCTTTCGATTGATAAAAACGCGTCAACCGATCCAGGTCGGCAGAAAAAGTGCTCGGTTCAAAGGTTGGCCGCCGTCGCCAGGGAGCATACCAGGGACGCTCCTTGGTCGACATGACTTCCGTCAACTCTCCTGAAGTGAAATTTTGATTGCCAGAAATCTTTAATTCCTTCAACCGCCACTCGAGGTTAGGATCTAAATTTTGGAGAGGAACTGCCCAAAGAGGGTCGCAGCAGAAAAGCAAAAGACCGACCAACGCTTGAAACTTGAGGCTCAACGATGAATTCACGTTCGACTGTGATCGCGAAAGTTGCCGCGCTGCACACTTGATTCTATCAACCCGCTGCGTGCGTTCAATGCAGCGCAACCCTCTCAACCTCAGCCTCACCTTAACCTGCTTTGTGCGCTTGTGTAAGAGAGTAATCGACTTTATAATTTACGGAATTTCGCTCCTCGCAGGTATGTATATCTAATGGAAACCCTTCACGATACGAGCAAGGCTAAGTTTTTAGAACCAGTCGTTAAGCTACCAGCCGGCGTAACTGGTCCACTCGAAAGGGAAAAGCGTGCGATCCCAAGAAGACGGCAACTCGCCCCTCCGCGCCAGATGACCGGTAAAGAGCACCGCTGGGTCAACCCCAACAACGGCTGGCTGAAAGTGCTGGAACGCAAAGCGGATATCTTGATATCACGCTTTCTTTATCCGCGTCTGACAAGTTTTTGGAACCCCTACAGTTGGCTCTTGGAAAGGCGCTTCTCTCTCGGCGAGATTTCGGTCTCGCCCAACGGCTGGCCGAAGGATCTCGGCCCGCTTAGAGTACTTCTGATCTCCGATATCCATACCGGCATTTTTCTCGTGCCAGATACGTTGTCCAAAATCATCGTTTCCTTAATGGAACTGGAGCCTGACCTCGTGGCGGTTGCCGGCGACGTCGTGACTGGCCATTCCAGCGAAGTCAAGCCTTTTCTGGAAGCCTTGGCGCCGCTCTCGCAGGCTCCACTGGGCGCGTGGTTTTGTTATGGTAATCACGACTACTTCGGCGGCGATCCGGAAGAAATCCGGAGCGCTCTGCGCTCCGCCGGCATTACGACACTAAAGAACGAAACCGTAGTCGTAAAATACGCCGGGGGCAGTTTCGTTCTCGGTGGAATCGACGATCGGATTTTTGGCCGGCCGGACTGGGAAGGCCTCCTGTCGGGCCACGGAAGTCCTCACTTATTGTTGGCCCATAATCCCGACCAGTTTTACGAAGCCGCAGCCCGCGGCGTGCCGTTAACTCTTTCGGGCCACACGCATGGCGGGCAAATCCGCCTTCCGACCGGGCCCCCGATCATCCGGCAGAGCAAGTTTTGTCTCGACGAAGGGGCGTACGCCTTTCGTTCTTCGCTGCTGGTTGTCTCCCGCGGAATGGGAAGCGTCCTGCTTCCATGGCGCTGGGGAGCGGATCCTGAGGCGGTATTGATAGAGATCATCCCGCCCAAGTAGAGCAGGTTTAGGTCCAGGTTAAGGTCGAGGTTGAGCTTCGGATCTGAACCTCGAACGTCTTCTCAACCTCAACCTAAACCTTAAACTGCTATGGGTTCTGCGGCGTCGCTTTGCGCGCTCGGTTTATTAAATCGAACAGCGCTTCCCGGTTTTTCGACGCGACGGGGTTCGGTGAGGCGCCGATTTTCTTTGCGACCGCTTCCTGGTTAAAAATAAAACTCTTCAAAACTTCAGGCGGGTAGGACTCCAGTGGCAAAGCGAAGCCTCCCTGCGACCTGCCGTTGGAAGCGACAACGTGGTGACTGCGCGAGCCGATGCCCTGCAAACTGTGACAATAGACGCAGCCGTTTCGAAACGTCAGCGTTTCATAGAGATCCTGTGGTAAATCCTTCAGCCCGGCAAGCGGATCGCTGTCCGTCAAGCGAAAACTCCCGGTAGTAAGAGCCTCCTGCCCCGCCTGCAATCCTAGTTCTTCCGGCGGCTCTTCGAGGAAATGGACGAAGGCGCCTAGCGGTCGCGCCATCATCGGCGGTTGCGGGCCGGTCTTCCAAGAATATTCCCGATTCGCCCGATAAAACACTCCCAGGCGAAAGAGATTCTTTTCGTCGTCCATCCCGATCACGACCACTGGCTTATACCGCTCGATCTGCTCCCGCTTCCAGAATTGTTTCTCATTACGGATATTAGTGGTGATCACGTAATCGCCCTTACCGACTTTCTCCGGCGGCAAGGCGTCCAGAAACGCGAACAGGTCGATCGCGTGAAACGTTTCAAGCGGCCACTCCTGGAGTTCGTAGCGCATGGTGGTGTACACAGACGCGATTCTCAGAACAAACCGTCTGTCCACGGGATAGGTTCGGATCAGTTCAGAGTGGCGCCAAAAGGGCAAGGTCGAAAACGGCGGCCTGTACCAGCGGCGTCTGGCGTTTACCAGGATGGCGTACTCGGGCGGCAACGGCGAGATTTTGAGAAATTCGAGGAGTAAGAAGCGCGCTTCGTTGTCTCTGTCCCCCAGGCGCATGATGGTAAAATGATCGCGGTTCGGGACTACCCACCGCTCGGTCCGTTTGTGCCCCGATTTGTGCAAACCGTCAGAGAATTTCTTGGCGTCGACCAAGAAGCCGGAGAAATCGCTCTGGGAAGTCAGGATCAGAAACGGGGGCGCATCAGGTCGAACGTGAGTTACCGGGGACGCTCGTTTGAGGACATCCGGGTCATTGCCGAATACTTTCTCCGTCGCTGTTTTCTGCTGTTCGGAAATTCCAGTGCGCGGCGACAGGTCATAAAGGCCGCTGATGGAAACGACGCCTGCAAGCGCCTTGGAATTCACCTTGTGTTTGCCCAGATAGGATGGATCCAAAGCGACCAAAGCGGCTAGGTGTCCGCCGGCGGAATGGCCCGCAAGATAGAGACGGTTTTTATCGTAGCCATACCGTTTCGCTTCGCGAAACAATAAGGCGACCGCAGCGGCAACGTCATCCGCCTGAGCTCGATAGGATGCGCCGGGCGCCAAGCGGTATCGCACGAGGGCGACGGCGATTCCGTCTCGTACCAGTGCCTCGGCGGCGTGCGGGCCGATCTGGTAATCATCGTCGTTTAGCAGCCAGAAGCCGCCATGAACAAAAATTAGCAGGGGTGGTGGTTTGCGCGTGGTTCCGCGCGGGAGATAGAGATCCAAGCTTCGCCGCCGTTCCGTCGTAACCGCGCCGGGATACGGAATATTTCTCAGCACAATCGCGCGGCTCGTCTCCGGTGAGCCTGCCGCAAAGCCCGGCGCCGGCTCTCGTTGAAGCCAAGCCGAAGTCAGAACAGAGAGCGCGAGCAGGATGGAACGAAACACAAGATAGAGAGTTCGGAAGGCTGAGGCTAATGTTGAGCTTAACCTGAACCTAAACCTTAACCTGTTTGACCGAACAGTAGCGGGCCCGACTGTCAGTGTCAAACACGTCAAAGCAGTTTCACGTTCAGGTTGAGTTCTGAACTTCGAACATGGAACGTTGCTCCGCAGGTTAAGGTTTAGGTTGAGGAAGGGATGAACCTTAGCCTTAACCTCAACCTGTCTTGCTGCCCCAGCCTTAACCTGTTTCAGTCCACATGTTGACTACATCGATTCTTTGAGCCTAACATGCCCCCGTGGATGCCACCGCGATCATCCTGACCGGCGGCAAAAGCTCGCGTATGGGACGGCCAAAAGCGCTGCTCCCGTTTGGCGGCGAGCCGCTCATCGCGCACATCGTGCGCGCACTGCGCCATTTGTTTGCGGATGCGGTCATTGTGGCTGCGCAGGGACAGGAGCTGCCGCCGTTGCCGGCAACTCTCGTGCGCGACGAGTTGACGTTTCAGGGGCCGGTAGGCGGTATTTATTACGGCCTGACGGCAACACGCAGCGATATCGCTTTTGTCACCTCTTGCGACGCGCCATTCTTAAACCTGCCGCTGATTTCATTCCTGACTTCGCAGATCTCCAACCGCGACGTCGTCGTGCCCTACTGGCAGGACCGGTTCCAGCCCTTGCATGCGGTTTACCGGAAAAGCGTTGCGCCGCTTCTGAAAGACCAGCTCGAACGCGGCGAGCTCCGGCCGATCTCGCTCTATAAGAAGGTCCGCACGTTAGAAGTTCACGAACAGGACATTCGCCGCCTCGACCCTGACGGCTTGAGCTTTCTTAACATGAATACACCGGAAGACTACGAAGCGGCCCTGGCGCTCTGGGACAAAAATAGACAGAGACATGAGACAGAGACCGCTCCCCGTGACACCTCTCACTCTATCTCTATCCCTGTCGCTGTCTCCCCCAGCTCTGTGTCTGTCTCTGTATCAGTCGAACTATTTGGCGTCGCCCGTCTATTGGCAAAGGCGCGAGAAGTGCCGTTGTCGTTACCGCAAGAGGCCACTTTGTCTCATGTTTTTATAGCGCTGGCTGAAGAACACCCGATTTTGGTGGGGCGGGTCATAGCTCCTGACAAAACTAGTCTCGCCAGCGGCTACGCTTGCAATATCAACGGCCTCGATTTCGTCCGCAACCGGAGCGCCAAAGTGAATTCGGGGGATAGGGTCTTTATTCTCTCTGCCGATGCCGGAGGTTAGGCTCATGTTCGGTTTTCACGGCCGTCTCCTTCACATAGATCTAACGGCCGGAAAATACTATTGGCAGGATATCGAAGAGGCGCGCCTGCGCGCGTTTCTTGGCGGGATTGGCCTCGGCACCAGCCTGCTCTATGATCTTGCTCCGCCAGGAGTTGAGCCTTTTTCTCCGGCAAATCCGCTGATCTTTGCCAGCGCGCCTCTCGTTGGCACCGGCCTCACGACCACGGCTAAATTCGCCGTGGTCACGAAATCGCCGCTTACGGGCTTTATCGCCGACTCCCTGTCCTCCAGCTTCTTTGCGTTGGAGCTCAAGCGCGCCGGCTTGGATGCTCTAGTGATCACCGGACGATCTTCCTACCCCGCATACGTCTCTATCAGCAACGAAAAAGTAGATATCAAGACAGCAGCGCATTTGCAGGGAAAGAGCGCCAATGAAAGTGAAGCGCTTATCCGCTGCGAGCTTGGCGACGCGCGGACGCGAGTGGCCGCCATCGGCCAAGCGGGAGAAAACCGCGTGCGGTTCGCCACGATCAGCAACGAAGGGCGACACGCCGGCCGGGGCGGTGTCGGCGCGGTGATGGGAGCAAAAAATCTCAAAGCCATTGCCGTGCGCGGCTATGAAGAGACCTCGGTAGCCGATCCAACCGGCGTAGAGGCTATCGCTGAAGTCTTGCGGCAGCGTAGTCTTGGCACGCTGACCGACAAGTATCGAAGTATCGGCACAGTGGCGAATCTCGCTGTATTCAACCGCCTGGGTACTTTGCCCACGCGCAATTTTCAACAATCGACGTTCGATCATGCCGAAGCTCTGAGCGGAGAAAGTCTCACGGAAAACAACTTCAGTCGCAGGCATGGTTGCGCGTCGTGTACCATTCGCTGCGAACGGCTGTTCAAATCACTCGCCGGAGAAGAACAGCGCCTCGAGTATGAGACTCTATTTGCTCTCGGGCCGCTGTGCGGGATCGAAGACCCGGAGAGCGTCCTTCAGGCCGCGCGCCTCTGCGATCTCTACGGCCTTGATACCATCAGCACCGGCGGCACACTTGCATGGGCAATGGAATGCGCGGAGAAAGGACTTTTGCCGGAAGCCCGCGAGGCGGGGCTGCGCTTTGGCCGAGCAGACGCCCTTATGAGCGCCATCCCTGCCATCGCTGAGCGCGCCGGCCTCGGCGATCTTCTCGCAGAAGGATCACGGCAAGCGGCAATGCAGTTGGGTAAGGACGCCATGCACTGGGCCATGCATGTCAAAGGTTTGGAGCTGCCGGGTTACGAGCCGCGCAGCTTGAAGACGATGGCTCTGGGTTTGGCGGTAAGTCCGCGCGGCGCTTGCCATAATCGCTCGGGCGCTTATGAAGCGGACTTCTCGGGAGAGGTGGATCGGCTGAGCGTTGATTCCAGCCGTGGCGCCCTGGTTGCCGCATCAGAAGATTTCGCCGCCGTTCTGGACTCCCTGATCATCTGCAAGTTTCTCCGCAAATGCTTTACCGACTTCTATGCTGAAGCAGCGAGCTTACTCACGAAAGTTACCGGCTGGCCCTGCCCCGATACGGAGCTGCGCCGAATCGGCGAGCGTGTTCACACGCTAAAGAAGCTCTTCAACCTGAGGGAAGGCTGGCAACCCGAAGATGACTGGCTTCCTCCGCGAGTTTTGACCGAGCCCCTTCCGACCGGCGTGGCCAAAGGGGTAGGACTAACCGCCGCTGAACTGCGAGGAATGATCCACAGCTATTATCAGGCCCGGGGATGGGATGAGAACGGGTTTGTTCCCGAGGATAAGTTACGGGCGCTCGGGCTTGGATCTCCGGTTTCGAGTCTCGAGTCCCGCGTTTCGGGTCAACTCAAGACTCAAAACTCGAAACTCTAGACTGCGAAGTGACGGGAGGAACGAGCTATGCCGACCGATGAGACTCGACGTTTGTTGAAGGTGTTTGGCGTTGCAGTCACCGCTTTCGAGGACGCCGTGGATAAAGAGGCCCCCCCTGAAGAGGTGCGTAAGGCCGAGGCGGAAGTTCGCACTCGCCTGGAAGAGGTTACAGAACTAATCGAGCGGCTGAGCATGACAAAAAAGTGAGGCAGATTTTATCCAAACGACTCTTGCTCCGAGGGGTCCAAACGTTTTGAACGGCTTGAACTCTTTTGAATCAAGCTTATGCCAGAATCCTCCTTCGCGCAGGGCTTCCGCTTTCTTCAGGAGGGAAGATTTGCCGATGCAATTGGCGTCTTTCAGGAAGTCCTCAAACATCAGCCGGATTTGGCGGAGGCGTACTACAACCTGGGCAACGCTTACGTCGGCGAGCGACAGTATTCGTCAGCCGCCGCTTCATATAGGGAGGCTATTCGCTTAAATCCGGGCTTTGTCCAGGCATACACCAATCTGGGTTTCACCCATTCGAGGTTGGGAGAGCATGATGAAGCCGTCTCGGCTTTCCGCAACGCCATCCGCGTGCAGCCAGGCTTCGCGGAGGCTCACATGCAGCTGGGAAAAGAGTACCTCGGGCAAGAAAAATTCTCGGAAGCGATTTCACCCTTTGAAGACGCTCTCTATTACGATCCGCATCGCGGCGAAGCATATCGCGCCCTGGGCTACGTCCATCTCCGTTGTGGCGCCTACACGGAGGCGATCAAAGCCTTGGAACAAGCGATGCTGCTGCTGCCGGAGGACCCTGAAGCGCACTTTCATCTCGGCATGGCGCTGTATGAACTCGGAGACTATACTTCCGCTTGCGAGCTCTTTCAGTGCGTAGTGCGCTTGGAACCGGAGAATCCCAGAGCGCATTTTAATCTTGCTCTGGCTCATCGGGCCCTCGGCAATATCGATGAAGCGCAGGCGGGCTGCGCTAAACTACAGGAGCTTGATCCCTCCCTTGCCGCCGAGTTGCGCGAAGAAATTGAGTGGCCAAGCTGAAGCGGCGAGCTTTTGGACGTTGACTGAGTTGTGTCCCGTACGGTAGAAGCCAACCATGGGGACGAATTGGGGACTTTTCCTCTGTAACTGTCGCGCTACAATTCCGTTGGACCCGGAGCGGCTTGTTTTTCCCATCGCTCCTTCCGTGTTTTCCTTTGCCAGCGATCCTCAGACCGAGATCAGTGAATTTGCTGCCCGCGCTCTTCAGGAGCAGCCGGATCGCGTCATGATCGGTTGTTGTGCTGCGCCCGGGCTTTTCCAGGAAGTCTTCGCTAAAGGGCGAGCGACGATCCCGCAGCTTCACTTTGTCAATCTCAAGGAATCCTGTTTTGTTGTGCACTCCGATCCTCAGCAGGCACATGAAAAAGCAACCCGTTTGTTGCGCGCTGCTATGGAGATTGCTGAGTCAGCAATCGCGCCACCTTCCTACAATTCTCTGACCGTGGGCAACCGTATTCTCATCGCCGGCGATTTCCCCCTTGGGAACCGCCTCGCTGAGAAAATAACGGATGGCGTGCAGCCGCTCTTGGTGGTTGCTCCGGGAGTTTCTCCTTTTGATGTTCCTCCTTCACGGGAGGTCTCTACGGGGCGGGTTGTCGACGTCAAAGGCCGCCTTGGTAGTTTTCAGGTGACCGTTGAGGATGTCGAATCGAACGAGACACCTCGCCGCGAGATGAAGGCTGATCAGGTTGTTGTTATCTCATCGGACGAGAAGCCCTTTTTCGAGCCGCGCACGGGCCTCCACCTCCTCAATAATCCAAGTGACGCCGATCTTGAGCGCGCGGCTGAGCGCATCCATGAGCTTACCGGTGAATTCCTAAAGCCGCTGCACGTGACCTATAATGCCGGTATCTGTGCCGGCGGAACAGCCAATCACCAGGCCTGCGGAATCTGTATCACCGCCTGCCCCTACGATGCCATCAGCCGCGACCCGCAGAACCATCTGCGGGTGAAAATAGATCATATGGCCTGCGAGGGGTGCGGGGCCTGCGTCTCGGCGTGCCCGACCAGCGCGCTACGTTTCACTGAACCATCGCCTCAAGAGCTGTACGCGAGAATCACCGCGCTGCTGACCTCTCCGCCTGGGCAAAACGGCGGAGAAGCTCTGACCATTCTCTTCCATTGCGGCGAACAGGGGCGGCACGCGTTAGAACAGGCGGGGCGACGAGCGCTTTCATATCCGGCGGGGGTACTGCCCGTCGAGGTGCCGTGTCTGCGCTATGTTTCTGAGGCGAATATGTTGGCGCCATTCCGTCTCGGAGCAGCCGGCGTTGGCCTTCTCGGCTGCGAGAAATGCCAGCACGGAGAGCGGGATCTACTCTATCAGAAGTTGGACTTCTGCCGCCTGACCCTGGACGCCTTCAATATTGGACCCGAACGCCTGCGCCTTATCACAACCGATAATGGGAGAGAGGCGGAAACCATTGCAACCTTGTCGAGCTTCGTTGAGGCTCTTGGTGCGCCGCCGATCCATTGGAACGGGAGAGCTATGCAACGCCGGGACAACAGAGAAGTGATTGCTGAAGCGATTGCCGCTTTCATCGACCAGACCGGCCAAGAACCAGGACAGAAACCGCTCGACCCTACCTATCCTTTTGCCTTTGCCGAAGTGCGTGCCGCCGGCTGCACGATGTGCCGTTCCTGCGTAAATGTCTGCCCGACGCATGCCTTCAGGCTCGACGAAAACACTCAATCGCTGCAGTTTAAGCACATCTCTTGTGTAGCCTGCGGGCTGTGCGAGAAAGTCTGCCCTGAAAACGTCATCGCGCTCGAACGGGAAATTCATTTCGATCGCGACGCGCTCGATTACAAAACAATTGTCCAGGACAACATGGTGTCCTGTGTCAAGTGCGGCAAGCCTTATATTAACCGCAGGGCATTGGAGATCGTCGAGGCTCGGTTACTTTCGCTTGAGTCTCTGTTCGATACCTTTAGCGGCAGTCGCCGGGACATCCTTAGGATGTGTCCGGACTGCCGCACAGTTGTTGCTATGTTGGAAGTTGAAAAAGGTTGGAAACCCTGAGCGCTTCGCGATTGCAGATCTCAAATTTCAGATCTCAAATTTCAAATGGCTGACAAGGGTTTGTAATCTACAATCTGGAATTTGAGATTCCGCGCACACCGAGGAAATGGAAACGCGTAAGAAGAGACGAGGCCGCCGGAGAGAGAGGATGGAGGGCAATGCGTTCATGGACAATGTGCGCGCCGCGTTCATTCGCTGGGTCGCGCTGGAAAAATGGCGCGAGGTTGAGGATCTCCGCGCGACTCTCGGTTTCGATCTGAAGCAAGCGCTGGAGGAAGCCGGGCGATTTCCCGGCCGCGGCCGATATCAGCTGCTGTGGGTCGCGCAATGGAAAGCGGAGGTGCGCCCGGAAGCAACAGGCGCGGATTCCGGCAACGTGTTTGCCGCGATAGAGCGAGCCGTGGCAGCAGCAGTGCATGAAGAGGAAGCAGAGCGAAAATTGCGCGACGACCGTCCTCTCGAAGAAGATCCGGAGTACAAGGCCTTTGTGGATCGCGCGCTGGAGAGGCTCCTCGGAGAAGGAGACGTGGGAACAAACTGATGATTCGTGATGGCGAGCTTCTTTCCTTCCGCCAGGGTTACTACGAGCTGCTTGTGGCGCTTTTCCGAAGGGAACCGACTGCCAAGCTACTGCAGCAGCTTTCGAACGGAATCAGAGAGCGGACCCAGGCCGCCCGGAGTCTCCATCCGCTCCTCGGCCAGGGCTGGGAAGAAATTGCACGCTTCTTGACGGATATGCCATCCGAGAGCCTGGCCGAAACAGTTTCCGACGAATACACCCGCCTCTTCATCGGGCCTCACGGTGCCCAGGTTAACCCCTACGAATCCTTCTATCTTACCGGCCGGCTGTTGGACCGGCCCCTGGCTGGCGTCCGCACGTTTCTCAAAGCAATCGGCATTGAAAAACTGAAGGAATATGCGGAGCCAGAAGACTTCCTCGCCGTCCAGTTGGAAGTTATGCGCTGGCTCATCGGAAAACAGCTGGCAGCGACGGATCCTCAAGAGGAGACGCGCTTTCTGCGCCTGCAGTCGGATTTTCTCAAAGAGCATCTTCTCATTTGGGCTCCCGCCTGCGCGCAGGACATCCGCCGGGCTGACAGCGCGAAGTTCTACCCGGCCGCCGCAAAGCTACTGCAAGGCTTCCTGGAGATTGAGCTAAACTTTTTCCGGCAGTGGGGGCTTGATAAAGTTGCATCCCTCGAAGAAGCCCGGCAGCGCTACGGAGCGCTTCAGACATGGAAAGGGCCAACCTTTGATTTCAC
>JBOHVS010000265.1:0-3786 GCA_050735975.1 Binatia bacterium
TGGGTATAAACGTCTTGTCTCTCATCTAAGTGCCTCCGTTCGACAATGGCTTTTGTTTGAGCCATTGTATCAGAGCACTCGCGGTGAGGACCGACATCCATCATACAGGTCTCAATCGCCTCGCTCCTTATGCAGGTTGAGGTTCAGGTTAAGGTTTAGTTCGATCTAAGCCTAAGCCTTAGCCTTCCGAAGCTCGCGCGCCTCGCCTCTGAGATCTTTTTAAGCAGCCTGCAATCACAGTTTCTCAGCAATTTTGCTGTCTATGTAGATTCTTTGGTGATGATCTACTTCGCTGTCACTTGCGCTTTGCTACCTCTTCCTTTACCTTGAAGGAGAACTTCGATGCTGCGCCGTTTCTCCCGTCTATCCATCCTCGTTTTCGCGCTCCTTTCGTTTCCCGACACCGCGCCCGCAACGGATGTCCAGGAGTTCGTGCTCGATAATGGTCTGAAAGTTCTGCTCCTCGAGGACCATAAAAGCCCAGCGGTAACCTTCCAAGTTTGGTATCGGGTCGGAGCGCGCAACGAAAAAGACGGCAAGAGCGGTTTGTCTCATTTTCTCGAACACATGTTGTTCAAGGGAACGCACAAGATCGGCCCCGAAGAGTATGCGCGCATCATCGCCAAAAACGGCGGCCGGTCGAATGCTTTCACATCTTCAGATGTAACCGTTTACTTTGCGACCATGAGCCGCGACAAGATCGGCATCGAGATCGACCTCGAGGCGGATCGGATGGCGAACGCTTCGCTTGGCGCGAAATATTTCGAGCCGGAAAAAAGAGTCATTCAAGAAGAACGCCGATTGCGCACGGAGGATCAGCCGGTCTCCGCGCTTGCCGAAGCGACCGGCGCGGTGGCTTACATGATTCATCCGTATCGCCGGCCGGTCATTGGTTGGATGCAGGACATCAAGGATCTGACGTTGGAAGATCTGAGAGAATACTACAAGTGTTACTACGCGCCCAATAATGCCTTTATCGTGATGACCGGAGATTTTTCGACGGACGAGATGTTGCCGAAGATCCGCGCCGCTTTCGGCAAAGTCCCTCGCGGGCCAGAGCCGCCGAAGATGGACGCGGTCGAGCCGCCGCAGGCGGGTGAGCGTCGAGTCATACTCAAGAAAGAAGCGGAGTTGCCGTTCATCCTGATGTACTATCACGCGCCGAACCTGCACCATCCCGATACCTACGCGCTCAGCCTGTTATCCGTAATCTTGGCGGGAGGGCGCAGCTCGCGGCTCTATCATGAGCTGGTTTATCAAAAGCGACTGGCGCGCAGCGTCGATGCGGACTACAGCGGCGTTGCGATCGATCCGACGGTGTTCTCGGTTACCGCGCAGGTTATGCCCGGCAAGGAACCCGCCGAGGTGGAGCGCGAGATCGACAATGTGCTCGACAAAATCAAAGCGGAGCAGGTAAGCGAAAGGGAGTTACAGAAGGCAAAGAATCAGATCGAGGCGGCTTTCATCTTCGGCCGAGACTCGATTTTCGGTCAAGCGATGAAGATCGGCTACTACGAGGCGGCCGGCAATTGGCGGCTGATGGACAGTTATCTGGATGGTATCAGAAAGGTAACTCGGGAAGACGTTCAGCGCGTCGCGAAGACTTACTTGGACCGCGACCGTCGAACCGTGGGCGTTCTGATCCCAGCTAAAGAAAAAGGACCGGATGGGAAAATCGCTGCTGATACTCCTTAGCGCATTGCTGCATTTCGCTCTTGCCGCGTCTGCGCAGGCGGGGGCCGTTCCCCAGAGATCGGTGCTCAACAACGGCATCGTTCTTTTGTCGTCCGAGCAGAAGGCGCTCCCGATGGTGTCGATCGAATTGTTGATTCACGCCGGCTCCCGGTACGACACACCGGACCATCCGGGGCTCGCAAATCTAACCGCCAGGCTCTTGACCTATGGCACCGATCGCCGGACCGCCCTCCAAATCAGCGAGACTTTGGACTTTATCGGCGCCGGTCTTTCCACTGATTGCGGCGAGGATCTTGCGACGATCAGCATGACGATCCTGAAAAAGGATCTCGCGACGGGGCTCGAGCTGCTGGCCGAAATTTTGACTGCGGCGAACTTCCCGCAAGATGAAATCGACAGGCGGAAGCAATCGATCATCGCGTCAATCCAAGCAAGAAAAGAAGATCCCGGAGATATCGCTTACAAGAGATTTCAACGGGCGCTCTATCCGGAGAGCCCTTTCGGACGACCCGTAGAGGGAACTGAAGCTTCGGTGAAGATGATACCCCGGGCGAGTTTGACGGAATTTTACGCGCGACACTATCGACCCAACCGAACGATCATGGCCGTCGTCGGCGATATCTCGCATCAGGAAATAACGCAAGCGATCGAGCAAGCGCTCCGAGGTTGGGTCAAGGGCGAGCCTCCGGCCGCGCCACTCATCCCAACGAACATCGGTTCAGCGGAAACAATTCGCGTGAACAGAGATCTCACGCAAGCGAACATCATTCTGGGTCATGCAGGCGCGGGGCGAGGGAACCCTGACTATTACGCGATCCAGGTGATGAACTACATTTTGGGCGGAGGCGGTTTTTCTTCACGGGTGATGGACTCTGTCCGCAACGAACGTGGACTGGCTTACTCGGTCTACAGCTACTTCAACGCGGAGAAGGGGCGCGGGAGTTTTGAGCTTGTGATGCAAACCAAGAACGATTCGGCTCAGGAGGCGATCCGCGTCGCGATCGAAGAGATGCGCCGGATCCGTGAAGAGCCGGTGAGGGAAGAAGAGTTAAGGAATGCGAAGGACTACTTAACCGGCAGTTTTCCTCTGCGTTTCGATACCAATCGCAAGGTGGCGAATTTTCTCGCTCTAGTGGAATTCTTCGGCCTCGGTATGGACTACCGGGAGCGCTACCCGGATCTCATCAATAAAGTCACTCGCGAGGATGTGCTACGGGTTGCCAGACAGTATCTCCATCCTGAAAAACTCATCAAAGTTGTGGTAGGAAACCTGAAAAACATCCGCGATAGCTGACGAGTCCTCGCCTGAAAAAGGGCGGGATTGGACAAAATAGCGCGGGCAAGCCGATTCGGACGATAACGGATCAGCGCCGCTTCCATGATCCCTTGGCAAAAATTTGCCAGCCGGGCGGCCCTCCTGTTCGCGTAAATTACTTGACAGCTGCGCAAGTGCTGCGGCATAGTTTGTGCGTGTTATAGACTGACGGCGGTCCCACTGGGTCTATTCATAAGGATCGGGCCAGATGAAAAAGGTTCTCATAGTCGAAGATCACGCCGACATGCGCGAGCTGCTGGAGTGGCAGGTTGAGCTTATGGGTTTTAAACCGATTTCAGCGCGGCATGGGAAAGAGGGGCTGGAGAAAGCAATCGTTGAAAAACCTGAGCTGATCCTCATGGACATCATGTTACCCGGCATGGATGGCTGGGAAGCGGCGCGGGCGCTGCGCGCAAATCCGGAAACGAAAGATATTCCAATTTTGGCGGCAACCGCTCTGTTTCGAGACTCCGACCTGAAAAGTTGCATGGATGCCGGCTGCACTAGCTACATCGTCAAGCCTTTTACCTTCCAAGAGCTTCAGGAAAAACTCAGAGAGTTCTTTCCACAACCCAACGGTTCATCCTCGTCCTAGCCCGGATTCATACTGTTTCAGCAGAGTAAAGCCGGGCCGGCTTTCGTATCGTCCCGGCTTTACTCGGCCGAGGGGGCGAGCCATTGAAGGCCGCGGTCACAGGGACGTGGAGGTTGCTCTCAGGCCCCGACCGCTGGAATGACCACCTTTGGAGAGGATCGGGCGGCGGTCTACCAGGTAG
>JBOHVS010000266.1:0-3464 GCA_050735975.1 Binatia bacterium
TCTGCTCGTGCGAGCACGTTCGGCGGGATCGCGAGGCCGATCTGCTTGGCGGTTTTCAGATTTATGATGAACTCGAACTTCGTCGGCTGCTGGATAGGCAGGTCTGCGGGCTTGCTTCCCTTAAGGATCTTGTCCACATAGATGGCCAAACGGCGGTTTTCGTCGACAAAGTCTACGCCGTATGAGATAAGGCCTCCATTCTCGGCGTATATACTGTGAGGGTAGATCGACGGCAGGCGATTCTTCGCCGCATGCTTGATGATACGTTTTCGGTTCTGAAAATAGCGCGGGTTCGGTATCACAATTAGAGCTTCGGCGCGCCCCTTGCTCATCGCCAAGAAAGCATTATCAATAGCGCTGGCGTCTCGTGCCCATAGGATCTGCAGCTTCACCCCGAGAGCCCGCGCCGCTGCCTCCATCTCTTTATACTCGTCTGTGGCCATAAAACCGACTCGATCGGATTGTGCCGCGAGGACAGTGATATGCGTAACCCCAGGAACTACCTCCAGGAGTAGCTCCAAACGTTTCCCGATGAGCCCAAGGTTAATGGAGGCTACTCCCGTGATATTTCCACCCGGATGCGCCAGGCTGGAAACAATCCCACTTTTTACTGGATCGCCTCCCGTTCTCATGACAATCGGGATCGTACTGGTCACCTCCTTGGCAGCCCGGGTTGCTGTCGAACCACCCGTTACGATGATGCCGACCTTGAGCCGGACCAGGTCAGCGGCCAAGTCGGAAAGTCGATCGGGTTTCGCCCCACCCCCGCGAATTTCAAGGACTATGTTTTTCCCCTCGACGTACCCCAGCTCTCTCAAACCTTGGCGCAAGGCGTCAATGAAAGGCGCGGTCTCGGCGGTGGACGAGGACATAAGAAGCCCTATCCGGGGGACTTTCCCCGGCTGCTGCGCCTCGGCGGACCAGCAAAGCGCAAAGAGCATGGCGCCCACTAAGCTAAGCGCATAGAGCATAGCGCTAAGCGTAAAGCCAATACTTTTTCTTCTCATAGGGTTTGCCCCTGTGTTTTTTTGCTCTTTGCCCCTTGCTCCTTGCTCCATGCTCCTTGCTCCTTGCTCCATGCTATTTTATGACTCTGTCCGCCCGCGCGAGCACGTTGAGCGGTATTGTGAGGCCGTCTTAGGTAGATCGCTGACCAGGGTGCCGCCGTCTGGGCGAATTTGACAGGGCCACGAGCTCTCTATAGACTTCGACTTAATTAGGTTCTCCAATCGGCTCAGGTTATTCATGTCAAAATCCATTAAAGCGCTCTACGAAGACGGGGTTTTTAAGCCGCTCAGTAAAGTTCGGCTTAAGAATAGGCAAAGAGTTGAGCTGACTGTGGTCGAGAGCGAGAAGTCGTCTAAACGGGTTGCGAAAACGGCTCGCAACCGCCGGCCAGCCCCGAAGCGGGGAGAAGTAACCTTTCATTCCGCCTATCGGATCGTCGGATTGTTCAAAAGCGGACTCCGGGATCTCTCTAAGAATCATGACGACTACCTTTATCCGCCGGGCATCAGGTCTTGAGGGTCTTCCTGGATACGGGCGCGTTCCTGGCGCTGTCCGACGAAGATGATCGTTATCATGCCCCCGCAAAATCGACATATACCGAGCTACTCCAATCAAAGGCTCAGTTTCTAACATCTAATTTCGTACTCTCGGAGACCTGTACCCTGATTCGCCTCAGAGTCAGCCACCCAGCGGCTGTCGAATTCATGGAACGTCTCGATGAGACCGGAATCAAGGTCCATCGTGTCAGCGAGGCAATGGAACAAAACGCCAAAGCGATCTTTGTGCGGTACAGTGACAAAGATTTTAGCTTTGTCGATTGCACCAGCTTCGCTTTGATTGATCATCACAGACTTGACCACGCTTTCGCCTTCGATTCCCACTTCCGCCAGTATCGTTTCAAAAGGACCGTTGTGATTCTGCCCAGAGAACCTTTTTAGCTCTTCCCCTTTGCTCATTTTTCACTTTTGCCTCACTTAATGACTCTGTCCGCCCGTGCCAGCACGTTGGGCGGAATCGTCAGGCCAACCAACTTCGCGGCTTTAAGATTGATCACCAACTCGAATTTGGTCGGCTGCTCCACCGGAAGATCGGCCGGCGTAGCGCCTTTCAGGATCTTGTCCACGTAGACGGCTGCACGGCGAGCCAAGTCAGCAACGCTCGCTCCGTAAGACATAAGACCGCCGCGCTCTACGTAACCGCTATCGTCAAACATGGTCGGAAGGCGGTTCTTCTCCGTGAAGTCGGTGACCCGCTTCAAATAAGTCCTCAGGAAAGGCGTTCTCATCACGAAGAGAGCATCGGGCCGCTCTTTGCTTATCGCCGAGAAGGCATTATCGAAATCATCGGGACGTGGTACCTCCACAAATCGAATCTCAATACCCAAAGGCGGAGCCGCGGACTCGAGGTCTTTCAGCTGTCGTGCCACTACCAGGCTACTGGCCGCACTCCCAAGGACAGCAATGCGGGAGATTCGCGGAATCGCCTCCTTGAGAAGTTCAAGCCTTTTTCCGGCTAACTCAACACTCATGCTCGACAGTCCGGTGAGATTACCGCCAGGTCGTGCCAGACTTTTAGCGAACCCTTGCTCAACCGGGTCGCCACCCCCTGCCATAATGATAGGGATCATCCTGGTTGCTTGGTACGCAGCACGGACTGCCCTCGGACTTTGCGGCACGATGGCATCAACTTTGATGCTAACGAGCTCTGCCGCCAAACCGGGCAGACGATCGAGTTTCCCGTCAGCGTACCGATACTCAACGACAATGTTTTTCCTCTCCACATATCCAAGCTCCCTAAGCCCTTGCCGAAAAGGTTCTAACAATGCCGTTGCGCGAGGCGACCCCGGATCTAGAAGACCTACCCGCGGGATTCTTTTTGCCTGCTGCGCCTCGGCGGCAACACAAAGTGCAAAGAGCAAAGCGCCCACTAAGCTAAGCGCAAAGGGCAAAAAGCATAAACCAGAGATCAGAAGTCGGAGATCAGAGATCGGTTTCACCACAGAGGCCCAGAGGGCGCAAAGAAAGCGACACTCCGAGCACCCCGCGTCTCGGCGGTTAATTTCTTCTCTCTGATTTCTGACCGCTGACCTCTGATCTCTGACCTCTATCATTTGATCACCCGGTCCGCCCTTGCCAGTACGTTGGGTGGAATCGTCACACCGATCTGCTTCGCGGTTCTCAAATTGATCACCAGCTCAAACTTCGTCGGTTGTTCCACCGGGAGGTCAGCGGGTTCGACACCCTTCAGGATTCTGTCGACGTAATAAGCCACGCGTCTGTAGCTTTCCGCGAGGTCCGCCGCGTAGGACATGAGGCCACCGGCGTCTACAGGTGCTCTGTTGTGGTACATAGACGGTAACCGGCTCTTTAAGGTAAAGTCGACGATCCGTCTTTGGTTAGTACTCATTAGCGCGGCGGCGGAGCCGGGCACGTAAAGTCCATCCGGGCGCTGCTTGT
>JBOHVS010000267.1:0-9040 GCA_050735975.1 Binatia bacterium
AAGCTCTAGCCCAGGTGCCTATATGAGCGTAGTGGATTTTGTTGGGTGAAATGAGGTGGCGTAGTGAGCCAAGACAGTCAATTTGAGCTTTGAGTTCTAGGGTCAATTCTGTTGGTGAATGGCACCAGAATAACGGTACTGCTGAGTTGCGCCGCGCTTTTCGCTGGCTTGAATGACTTTTACACGACAATCGCATGGCGGTACTTGCGTCGCTCGTTATAACTTACCGCGGCGACCAACCATTCATTTCGCTGCTATTCACCGCGCTGCCACTTGCTCCTGTACTCACAGCAACGGCGAAAGGAGCCTTGCAACCGAGTCCCGGAAGCGGATCGCGGTGCCGCGCTTCTGATATGCCTTCGGGTCGAATTCGCTGCAGTGAGCAAGGTCCCGCTCAAAGTCGCCTTCCAGCTCCTTGGCAATCTGCTCGCTATAGAACACCGCATTCAGTTCGTAATTGATGCTGAAGCTGCGGATGTCGATGTTGGCCGAGCCGATCGAGCAGATCTCGGAGTCGATGCTGATCGTCTTGGCGTGCAGGTAGCCTTTTTCATAGAGGAACACGCGCACGCCGGCGGTCACGATGTCCTCGATATAGGTGTTCCCTGCCCAATCGGGGAGCTTGTTGCCCGAGGGTCGGGCGCTCAGCATCAGCTTGACGTCGACTCCCGACAGCGCCGCCGCCCGCAGAGCTTCGGCGATGGTCGCGTCGGGGATGAAGAAGGGCGATTGGAGATAGACGTGTCGCTGCGCCGAGACGATCATGAAGGAGTAGAGCTGTCTGATCGCCGCCCACTGCGAATCGGGTCCCGACGTCAGGATCTGCACCGGGACATCCCCCTCGGCAGACTCCTTCGTAGGAAAGTATTGGGCGGAGAACAGGTTCTCACCCACGGCGTTATACCAGTCCACCATGAACACCGCCTGTAGAACCGCCGCGCTCTCTCCCGCAAGCCGCACCTGGGTGTCACGCCAGGAGTCAAATCCTTCTCCGCCGTCGATGTGCTCCTGCCCGATATTCATGCCGCCGGTATAGCCGATCGCCCCGTCGATCACAGTGATCTTCCGATGATTGCGATAGCTGATCGTATGCAGACGATACAGGGGCGCTGTGGGCGCGATCCTGACGCCGGACGCCTTCATCTCCCGAAGGTAAGCGTGGCTCAGTTGGGAGGAGCCAATCGGATCATAAAGCAGCCGCACTTCGACGCCTGCTCTCGCCTTCTCAGTCAGAATTTCCTTCAAGCTCTCGGTGCATGAATCCGCGCGCCAGATGAAGTATTGAAGATGGATGAAGTGCCGCGCCGCCTTCATGTCCTCAATGAGGCTGGGGTAAAACTCGGCTGCGTCCTGTTGTATCTCCACACGGTTGCGCGTTGTCAGCGCGGAAAGAGAGTTCCGTCGCACCAGCATCGCCAGCTTTTTGCGGCCAACGCTTTCGCTTTCCAGCCGTGCCAGCTCCGCATCCTGACGGGACAGAATAGGCGACAACAACGGAAGAGCGTTCGCCTCGAGATCTTGCATCAGGAGCTTGCTCCGTTTGCTGAAAGCCTTGCGGTCTCTGCCGAAGAGAATATAGACCAGCAGTCCGATTCCAGGGGCGAAGAAGAGAACGAGCATCCACGCCAAGGTCGACTGAGGCCTTCGGTTCTCCGTCACCAGGAACACACTCATCACAAGCGCATAGAGAGCCAGCAAAGCCGCCAGGATGGTGAAGATATTGCTCATGAGTATTGCATCTTGGCGCCGGGCGCCGTGCTACTATCACAATGGGTTTCGTAGCCTTGCAAACTTTCGAAGGACCCCGCCGCGCGGCACAGCCGGAACCAAAAATCGGGTTTCTCGCGCAAAGGCGCAAAGGCCGCAAAGAAAAACGATTCCGAACTTGGCGTTCTTGGCGTCTTGGCGGGAGTCGGCCACAGTGAATGACCTCGACCGTCAGAGCGCTTTGCTCGTTTACGTCGCCCGATTACCCTCGCCCGAGCCAGAACCTGCGGCCAACCAAAGCAGCGCGGTCCCAAGTCCACCCGCGATCAAGGATGCAAGAAAAATCCCGACCTTTGCGGCGGCGAAATCTGACTCATCGGGGAATGCCTTCTGGGCAATGTAAAGGGACATGGTGAAACCGATGCCGGCGAGCGCTCCGGCGCCGATCATCTGGCGCCATGAATATTCCTCAGGCTTTACGGCGAGGCCCAACCGTACGGCGAGCGCAGCGACGAGCACCATGCCGATCGGCTTGCCCACAACCAGTCCGAGCACGATGGCGAAGATGAGCCTCTCGTGTCCTTCCAGCACCGTGGCGGACCAGGCGAGGCCGGCATTGGCGAGGGCAAACACGGGCAGCACCAAATAACTTGACCACGGCTCGACGGATCGAAGCAGCTTGGAGGCCGGGGATTCGATTCGGTCGTGAATTGCATCCAGCGCGCGCAAGGCGGGATCGGAGGGTCCGTGCCGCAGGACCCTCTCGCCCGCTCTGCGCAACTCGTGGCTGATCACGGTTTCCGCCTGGGCCATCAACGCCTGCAGGTTCGCCGGCGGTCGTGTCGGGGTCACCGCCGCGACGATCACCCCGGCGAGAGTTGCATGGAGGCCGGCGCCATGAAGGCAGCCCCATAGAATGATTCCGAGCAGCGCATAGGGTAACGCCGTATAGATGCCGCCGCGATTGAGCATCGCCATCACTCCCGTCACGGCGACCGAGGCGGCCACATATTGCAGCTCGATGCCGCTGGAATAAAAGACCGCGATAACGGCGATTGCGACGAGATCATCGATGATGACGGCTGCGGTCAGGAAGATCCGCAGCTCCACCGGCACCCGGCCGCCGAGCAACGCAATCAGGGCGACGGCGAAGGCGGTGTCGGTGGTCGTTGGAATGGCCCATCCTGCGGCGAGCGGCCCAGGCGGCACGACGAGCAGGTATAAAGATGCGGGGAGGAGCATGCCGCCGGCGGCCGCCGCGAAAGGCAGCGCAGCCACGCGCCGCGTGGACAGGTGCCCAACTGTGAATTCGCGTTTGATTTCCAGGCCGACGACCAGGAAAAAGATCGTCAGCAGGCCGTCGTTGATCCATTCTCGCAGGGGCAGATGGAATGCTGCGTCTCCGGCAGTCCATCCAACCGGCATTTCCCAAAGTGTTTCGAACGCCGGGCCGGCGGGCGAATTGCTCAACACGAGCGCCAGAATGGTCATCGTCAGCAGCAGCAAGCCGGTGGACGGCGCCCAGCGCGCGAAATCCAGGGCCGCCGTCTGCACGCGGTGGCCGAGCGACCCGAGCATCGCTTCGGCGAGCGTGCTCTCGTCCCACGGCCCCTCGTAGCGGCGATTGTTGATGAAGAAAGTGGGCGAAACCGAGGCGCCGCTGCGCCGTGCGCTCTCGATGTCTTCCTGCACTTTCGCCTGGGCGCGGCGCCACGCCTCTTTGTGCGCCCCATCGCGCGACGGCAAGCCGAGCTCTGCCGCCACCGCGTCGAGATCCCCCGGCTTCAGCATCGCGCCGCGCTTCATCAGCGCGTCGTGCGCCTGCCAGTACTGGCCGGTCGTCTCGTGCGCATACTGCGCCAGTTCGGCGGCGCGCTGCGCATCCTCATTGCCGGCGAGAGGCCGATGGCGGAAGACATAGCGCATCCGATCGCCGAAGCGGTCGCGCAAATCGGCGATGACTTCGTGCGCGGCGCGGCAGCTCGGACAGTCGAAGCTGCCGTATTCCACCAGAGTGATGGCGGCGCCCGGCTCGCCCAACGTGTGATCGGGGCGGCTATTCGCCGGCGGATCCAGTCTGCTTATGCGCGTGTCGCCAGTGTGGTCCATGTGTATGCGGTTCTATTTGTCGCCAAGGATTGGCCGATCCGCGCTTCCATCATTATCCTCTCAGGGTTTGCGTTATTTTACCACGCATCCAGTTAACCAATCCCGGTGCCCGCTAGAAGTTTAATATTTATCGGGCCATTTTAATTGGCACGGCATCTGGTAGCCTGAATTATGTCACTCCTGGAACCGGCGTCACAAGTAAGGTGGAAGCGCTCGCAGACCGCATCTGAAGCCGCAGCCAATTTGGCACAATGGGATCGCAGTTCGCTGCAACGCAGAGGGGATTCGAAGAGCGCCGTCTGACGGTGGGAAGGGCGCCGAATTCCTTTTCCGAACTTCTCGGTCAGGACACGAGTACTAGTGTGTCATAACCCGCCGTCCGCCCTTCGACGAGCTCAGGACGAACGGCTAAGGAACCGAATTTCGACGTGTTGTCGTCCGTTCGTGGTGATCCCGTCGAACCATGAACGGACTTCTAACACAGTAGTACTAGTCTAAGTCTAGAAACGGAGGACACAATGATAACCGTGCGCCCAGGCAATCAGCGGGGATTTTCGAAATTTAGCTGGCTCGACAGCCGTCACACCTTCTCGTTCGGCGACTACTATGATCCGCAACATATGGGCTTCAGCGATCTCAGAGTGATCAATGAAGACCGGGTAGATCCCGGCGGAGGGTTCCCAACCCACTCGCATCGCGACATGGAAATCATCACCTACGTGCTGGAAGGAGCCCTGGCGCATAAAGACAGCACAGGCACGAGTTCTGTTATCCGGGTCGGTGACGTTCAGCGGATGAGCGCCGGAACGGGAATCGGCCACAGCGAGTACAACGCGTCTAAGACTGAGCCGGTGCATTTCCTGCAGATCTGGATTATTCCAAACCAGCCTGGCCTGAAACCGGGCTATGAACAGCGCTCGTATGACTTGACCGGGAAGAGCGGGAGCTGGATTCTCGTCGCCGCGCCGGACGCTCGTGACGGAGCTGTCAAGGTCCATCAACGCGCAGAGCTGTCACTTGCGCTTCTGTCTAAAGGCGAGCAGATAAATTATCCACTAAAGGGCGGGCGCCACGGTTGGCTGCAGGTGGCGCGCGGAGCCGTCAGTCTTAATGGTATGATGCTTAACGCGGGCGATGGCGCGGCTGTCAGCGAAGAACAGATTCTGGAAGTCGCCGCGATTGAAGGGGCAGAGATCCTGCTCTTCGATCTTGCCTAGAAGGCACACTATCAACGAACTGTCGTGTTCTCTTTCATTGCAAATTTCAAATTGTAAAGTGCAAAAGTCAAAATGAATAAAACCTTAACAGGTCGAAAACGAGGGACAGTTCCCTGTCGGACATTTTTCAATTTGCAATTTACACTTTGCATTTTGCAATCCATGAATAATGCAGGTTAGGGCTTTGTACCGCGAGTCTTAACACGGGGAGATGAGGCACTTCAATATGAGCAAGACGCCGGGGGAAGATTGCGAGGAAACGCAGGGCGCACAAAGCAAGGAGCAGGGAGCCACCGGAAGTGCGAATTTCGGATTGCGGATGGCGAATTATTTTCTAATTTCTGACTCCTGAACTCTGCGCTTTGCAGCTTCGGAAGGCTAAGGCTGAGACTAAGGTTGAGCTAAACCTCGGAGTACGTTGGAGCGAGTCGGGCAAGCGCAACGCCTGCCTGTGCGTCGCACGCAGACAGGAAGCAAATGAGGGTTTTTAGCGGCCTGCTTACAGCCTAACTTTATTCAGGCGTAAAGCATTCGTTATGACCGAAACCGAGCTAAACGTCATCGCTGCGCTCGCGATCATCGGGCTAAGCAGGAGGCCGAAAAACGGATAGAGAATCCCCGCCGCAATGGGGACACCGAGGATATTGTAGATAAATGCAAAGAAGAGATTCTGCCTGATGTTGCGCATGGTGGCTTGACTCAGCCGCCTGGCGTTCACGATCCGGCGGAGATCGCCTTTCACGAGAGTCACACCCGCGCTTTCGATAGCCACATCGGTCCCAGTCCCCATCGCAATCCCCACGTGCGACTGCGCGAGCGCCGGCGCGTCGTTGATGCCGTCGCCCGCCATAGCGACTATACGCCCTTTGGATTGAAGTCGTTTGACGACGGCGCTCTTCTCGTCCGGCAAAACTTCGGCGTGCACTTCGTCGATTCCCAGCTTGCGTGCCACTGCCTCGGCTGTTGCCCGGCCGTCGCCGGTCAGCATGACGATACGGATGCCATCGCCATGCAGCAGCCGAATGGCATCAGCGGTCGATTCCTTAATGGGGTCGGACACAACGATCAGACCTGCCGGTTGTTTCTCAACGGCAACGAACATTACCGTCTGACCTTCGGCTCGTAACCGATCCGCCCGCTCAGTCAATACCCCTGGCTCTATTCCCAACTGCTCGAATAGCTTCATATTCCCGAGCGCTACCGTCTTGCCTTCCACGAACCCGACAATGCCCTTGCCGGTAAACGATTGGAAACCCTGAGGTTCGGACAATCTTAACTCTCTTTGCTGCGATCCAGCCACGATCGCGCCGGCCAGCGGATGCTCACTCGCCTTCTCGAGGCTCGCCGCCAGTCGAAGGATCTCGGACTCACTGCCGCCGTCCGGGACTACGACGGATGCGAGACGGGGCTTGCCCTCGGTCAGAGTCCCGGTCTTATCGACGACCAACGTATCGACCTTCTCCAGGATCTCCAGCGCTTCTGCGTTCTTGATCAGCACACCCGCCGTCGCGCCGCGGCCGGTTCCGACCATGATAGACATCGGCGTCGCAAGGCCAAGCGCACAGGGACAGGCAATGATCAGCACGGCAACCGCGTTGACCAGCGCGTAAGCCAGCCGCGGCTGGGGGCCAACGATGGACCAGATGATAAAGGTCACGACCGCAACCGCGACCACAATCGGGACAAAATATCCGGAAACGACATCCGCGAGTCTTTGAATCGGAGCGCGGCTCCTCTGCGCCTCGCTGACCATGCGTACGATCTGCGCCAGCAAGGTCTCGCTCCCCACCCGTTCGACCCGCATCACGAAACCGCCCGTTCCATTTACTGTACCGCCGGTGACGCGGCTGTCTTTACTTTTCTCTACCGGCACCGGCTCGCCCGTCACCATCGACTCGTCAACCGAGCTTTCCCCCTCGATAACGACGCCATCGACGGGCACCTTCTCCCCGGGCCGGACGCGCAGCGAATCGCCCACTTTCAACCGTTCCACTGGAACGTCTTGCTCAGTACCATCGGCTTGAATGAGACGCGCCGTTTTGGGGGCAAGCCCCAGCAAGGCTTTGATTGCGCTGCTCGTCCGGCTGCGGGCCCGCAACTCCAGCACCTGGCCTAAGAGAACCAGTGTGGTGATAACGGCGGCCGCCTCAAAATAAACCCCGACCTCGCCGCTATGGTCCCGAAATGAACCGGGAAAGATGTCCGGGAACAACGTGGCTATAACACTGTAACCATAGGCAGTCCCAACCCCGATTCCGATCAACGTGAACATGTTCAGACTGCGATTGACAATCGAGGACCATGCGCGCTGAAAAAACGGCCAACCGCACCAGAGGACGACCGGGGTCGACAGAATAAATTGAATCCAAGTTAAGGCCCGCGGTGAAAGAATTCCATGCAGCGGCCGCCCTGGTAACATGTCCGACATAGCCAAGAGCAGTACCGGCACCGAAAGCGCGACGGCTGCCAAGAACCGCCGGGTCATATTTTCCAGCTCGGGATTTTTCTCTTCCTCGAGGCTAATCGTCCTCGGCTCCAGTGCCATGCCGCAGAGCGGACAGGCCCCCGGCTCATCCCGGACGATCTCCGGATGCATAGGACAGGTATATTCAACCCTGGTCGCGGAAGGTGTAACCGCTAGAGGCTCAAGGGCCATACCACACTTCGGGCAAGCGCCTGGTTCCGGCTGCCTGACTTCGGGATCCATCGGGCAGGTGTAGACTTTGTCACTCTTGACAGCACGAAGCATATGAGATCTTTTTGAGCAGCCTGCTATGACAGCACGACTTTGTCGCCATACTTCGGTATTTCAACCCGCCACCTGAATTTTTGCCGGAGTATGTCAGCCAACACCGCCGCTGCCGCCGCTCCTCCATGAATGATGTAGGTCTTTTTTGGAGGCTCCTCGAATCCTTTCAACCAACGCAAAATCTCCGACTGGTCGGCATGAGCGGAAAAACCATCGATCGTTTTGATCTTGGCCCGCACCGCAATCGCCTGGCCGAACATCTTGATCTCTTTGGCTCCGCCCTGCAGGGAGCGCCCGCGCGTCCCTTCCGCTTGATAACCGACAAAAAGCACCGTTGTTTTCGGGTCGGGTAATCGCTGGCGCAAGTGATGAAGGATTCTACCGCCCGTCGCCATCCCGCTCGAGGTCAGTAAAATAAAGGGACCCCTCAAATGGTTGATCGCTTTGGACTCCTCTTGGGCGCGATGAACAAAGAAGCGACGGCTACACAGAGGGCAGGCCTCTTTGTCCGTTAACAGTTTCATATCGAGGTCGTGTTCATCCGGGTGATCGCAATAGATTTCATTGGCGTTGATGGCCATAGGACTATCCACATGGACGGGCAGCGCGGGAATCTTTTCTTCGTCTTCGAGCTTACGAATGGAATAAATCAGTTCCTGCATTCTGCCGACCGCAAAAGACGGGATGATCAGGCAACCCGCCTCATCTGCGACTGCATTGATCGACTTCGCCAGCTCGGCTTCGGGATTCGCCGGATGAATTCGATCGCCGTACGTCGATTCCACCATGAGCCAATTGGTATTCCTTATCGGGTCGGGATCTTTCAGAATCGGCCGGCTATAGCGGCCGAGGTCTCCGGAATCGACCAGATACTGTTTTTTGCTCCCAACGCCGTAACTGATGCGCGCCGCGGCTGCGCCCAGAATGTGACCGACGCGAGTAAAACGCAGCCACATACCGCCCCCCAGCTGGACCTCGTCGCCGGTTCTCGTCGGTCTCAGCAACTGCAGCGCCCGCTCCGCGTCTTGGACTGTATAAAGGGGTAAGGCGGGTTGGTGCTTCGAGTAACCGTGTTTGTTCGCGTAGCGCGCTTCTTCTTCCTGGAGATGCGCTGAATCCAGCAGCATTATTCGGAGCAAATCGCAGGTCGCCGGGGTCGCATAGACCGGGCCACGAAATCCTCTACCCACGAGGCGCGGTAAATAGCCGGAATGGTCGATATGGGCATGGGTCAAAACAACCCCGCCCAGTTTATCGA
>JBOHVS010000268.1:0-3605 GCA_050735975.1 Binatia bacterium
AAAAAATCGGCGAGCTGCGCGGCATTAAATTCGAGCCCAAGGACGGACTCACGATCGGCGCGCTGGTCACCCACCGCGAGATCGAAACATCCTCTTTAGTGAAACAGACATTTCCGGTGCTGTGCGAAGCGGAGCGAGCAGTCGCCAACATCCGTGTGCGCAACATGGGGACTGTGGGCGGCAACCTGGCTTCGGGGGAACCGCTTACGGATCTTTCGCAGATTTTTATCGCGTTGGACGGAAAGGCCAGAATCGTCGGGCCAAATGAAAACCGAACGATTCCGGTGGAAGAACTGTTCGTTGACTTTTATCAGACGAGCCTCGCGGAGGACGAAATCTTGACCCATGTGGTGATTCCTCCACTTCCCGCTTGGTCGGGCGTTGAATATATTCGCTTCTCCAGCAGCTCGGTCGTTGATAAGCCGTCGGTGGGCGTCGCCGTCAGGGTCACTCTGGGGCCGGAGAAAGAGACTTGCCGCGCGGCGCGCATTGTTCTTGGTTGCGTCGGGCCGACACCCGTGCGGGCGCGAAAAGCCGAAGCGCTCGTGATTGACGGCAAGCTCACGCCGGCGCTGGCCGAAGAGGTCGGAGCGGTCGCGGCGGAGGAATGCAGCCCGGCCAGCGATTTGCGCGGCTCGGAGGAGTACAAGCGGGCCGTGGTGCGTGCATTGGTAAAGCGCGCCGGGATCAAGGCCTATGAACGGGCGCTGGCGAATTGAGCGAGGTATCATGAGGAAAACGATTTCTCTTCGGGTCAACGGGCTTGAACACACTATCGAGGTAGAGCCGCGCGCGACCTTGCTCGATACGGTGCGTGAGCAACTCGGACTCACTGGGGCCAAGCTGGGTTGTGATATTCAAGTCTGCGGGGCTTGCACTTTGCTGCTCGATGGCAAGCCGGTAAGCGCGTGCTCGGTTTTGGCCATCGACGCTGACGGTTGTGAAATTCTGACGGTCGAGGGACTCGCTGCCAAAGATTCGTTTCACCCGTTGCAGGAAGCGTTCATGCAGTTCGGCGCGCTGCAATGCGGTTATTGCACCTCCGGATTCATTTTAACGGCCAAAGCGCTGCTTGATGAGTGCCCGCAGCCGTCCGAGCAACAGATCAGGGATTATCTGGGCGGAAACTTTTGCCGGTGCGGTTGCTATCAGGAAATCATGCAGGCGGTTCTCAACGTTGCCACGAAGACGGCCTGAAGGACAATGGAAGCGGCGGAGATTGGAAAATCGGTTCGGCGCCTGGACTACCGGACCAAGGTCACGGGGAGAGCCGAGTACCTTGCGGACATAGCCGTTCCTGGTATGTGTCACGGCAAGATTTTGCGCAGCCCAGTGCCGCACGCGCGCATCAAACGGATCGACGCCTCCAAGGCGCTCAAAATTCCCGGCGTCATTGCGATCATCACGCGCGACGACATTCTTCACGATGAAGGCATCGAACCCTACTATGGCCCGGTCTTCAAGGATCAAACGATCGTCGCCGTAGAGAAAGTGCGCCACGTCGGAGACCCCGTGGCGGCCGTGGCTGCCTTGAGCGTTGACGCAGCCGAAGAGGCGCTCGGGTCAATCGACGTGGACTATGAAGAGCTGCCGGCGGTCTTGAATGTCCATGACGCGCTGCAGCCCGGCGCGATCCTGGTTCACGAAACGGTCCGCGTGCCCGAATCGGGCTTTGCCGATCTCCTTGAGATCCGTCCGGTCGAGGGTACAAATGTATGCACGCATTTCAAGCTCGATCGCGGCGATGTAGCGCAGGGCTTTGCGGAATGCGATCATGTCTTTGAAGACACGTTTACTTTGCCCGCCACCCAGCATAGCTTTCTCGAGACCCACGCCTGCATCGCGTCGGTCGAGCCGGGCGGGAGGATTACGGTTTGGGCGACGACCCAAAATCCATTCGTCGTCAGGACACAGCTCTCCAGCATCTTCAAGGTTCCCGTTTCCAAAGTGCGCATCATTGTTCCGTATGTCGGCGGCGGTTACGGGGGCAAGGTCTATCCCAAGGTCGAGCCGATCACAGTTGCTCTGGCACTGAAAGCGCAACGGCCTGTCCGGGTGGTGCTGTCCCGCGAGGAGGTTTTCTACACGATCACCAAGCATGCGGCGGTGATTCGGATGAAGACCGGCGTTAAAAACGACGGGACCCTCGTGGCAAGAGAATGCGAGATCCATCTCGATACCGGAGCGTATGCGGAGATCGGCCCGCGCGTCGCAAAGAAGTCGGGCTACACCGCGGCAGGGCCGTACAGGATTCCCAATCTGAAAATAAATTCGTACTCGGTTTACACCAACAAGCCGCCGGCGGGCGCGTTTCGCGGCTTCGGCGTATCGCAATCGGCCTGGGCGGTGGAGTCTCAAATGGACATCATTGCCGCGCAGCTTAAGATAGATCCTCTGGAGATTCGCCGCAGGAATGGCTACCACGAAGGCGATGAATTCGTTACCGGCGAGACCTTGCGAAGCGTCGGGCTGACAGAATGCGTCGAAGAGGTAGCGAGATCCATCGGATGGGAACGAACGGATAGAGACGGAGACAGAGACAGAGATAGAGATAAGAGAACACAGACAGAGATTGAGACAGAGAGACCAGGAGCCAGGAGTCAGAATCTAAAATCCAAAATCGAAAATCTAAAATTGGGAGATAGAGAAAGGGAGGGAGATAGAGACAGAGAGGGAGATGGGGGGAACATTAAACGGGGAAAAGGCCTTGCCTGTATGATCAAGGCGACGATCACACCCTCGATTTCCTGCGCGGTAGTCAAACTCAACGAGGATAGCAGCCTGTCAATTTATGCCGGCACGGTCGAAATGGGGCAGGGTTCGGAGACCGTTTTGGCGCAGATCGCCGGCAAAGAGCTCGGCATTCCCATGGAGAAGATCCAGGTGCTTGGCGTTGACACCGACGTTGTGCCTTACGATCTGACAACTTCGTCCAGCCGTTCGACTTTCCACATGGGGAAAGCCGTGCAACTGGCAGCCCGGGATATCATGCGGCAGTTGAAGCAAACGATGGTGAAGGAATACGGTGTTCCAGAAGATCAAATCAGTTTTGCCGGCGGTAAAATCAGATTACCGGAAACCGCGCTGGACTATGCCGAAGTGATGTTCAAGCGCTTCGGCATGCGGGGAGGGACGCTTGTCGGTGATGGACAAGTGAGGACGTCGGTGAAAGACGAATACGGGGAAAAGAGCACCTCGGCTTTTTGGTTTCTTGCCGCGGGAGCCGCGGAGGTTGAAGTGGACACCGAAACCGGCAAGTTCAAATTGCTTAAGTACGCGACCGCCGTCGACGTTGGAAAAGCGCTTAACCCTCTGGGCTGTCGCCAGCAACTTGCGGGCGCCGCGATCACGGGCATCGGCCAGGCGATGTTTGAAGAGATCGCGTACGACGCCGGACAGCTTATCAATCCCAACTTGGTCGATTATGTTCTGCCCGCATTGGGAGATATGCCCTCTGTGATCGATCCGATCTGCATCGAAGTCCCGCACAAAGACGGACCGTTCGGCGCGAAGGGCATCGGCGAGAGCGCGTTGATTCCCGTCGCGCCGGCCATCGCCAACGCGATTTACGATGCCGTAGGCGTCCGCGTTAAAGATCTTCCCAT
>JBOHVS010000269.1:0-2522 GCA_050735975.1 Binatia bacterium
AAGATCCCGTCCGGCTCGATGATTCCGACCTTGCTCATCGGCGATCACATTTTGGTGAACAAGTTGGCTTATGGCATCCGCATTCCGTTCGTGGAGGATTACGCGGTCGATTTCGGGATGCCGAAACGGGGTGACGTTATTGTATTCATATTCCCCGAGGACAGGTCCAAGGATTTCATCAAGCGCGTGATAGCGGTAGGCGGAGAAACCATCGAAATCCGGGAAAAAAAAGTGTTTGTCAATGGCCAACCCATTGAGGATCCACACGCCCATTTCGAAGGCAGCGAGATACCGGGTATCGGCGCCCTGGCCAATCAGGACGATTACGGCCCGAAGACCGTGCCCGAGAATGATGTTTTCGTAATGGGCGACAACCGTGACAGGAGTCACGATAGCCGGTTTTGGGGTTTCGTGAATCTGGACGACGTACGGGGTAAGGCATTTTTGATTTACTGGTCCTGGGACGGGAACGATCGCTGGGTACGTTGGGAGCGGATCGGCGACTTGATCCGGTAAACTGCTGCTTGCGGCTACCTCGGCGGCCTTGGGGGCTATCCCCGTGCCAGCGAGCGAATGTATTTCGTTCAGCAAGATAATCGACGGTCTCGCTACACCTGTTTAAGCGTTCACTCTTTCGACATCTTACTTCCTCTCCCTTGATGGGAGAGGATCGAGGTGAGGGTGACCGCCGACTCAGGATACCCCTCACCCTTGCCCTCTCCCGCAAGGGGAGAGGGGAGAACCCCATAACATGCCAAAGCAGATGACCCTCCCATTTCATTCCATAGTGAAGCGGTGGTTCGCGGAGCGATTTTCGAGTCCTACGCCGGCTCAGGAACAGGGTTGGAAGTCGATCGCGCAGGGCCGTCCGACCTTGATCGCCGCGCCGACCGGTTCAGGCAAGACCCTTGCGGCTTTTCTCTGGTCTATCGACCGGCTCATTCAACGAGCGGTCGCAGGGCGGCTCGACGACGCGACGAGTGTCGTCTACGTCTCCCCGCTGAAGGCGCTTGGCAACGACATCGCGAAAAATCTCCAAACCCCGTTGTCTGAGATTTACCGCCTGGCGGACAACGAAGGCATTCTTCTGCCCGGAATCAGAGTGGCGGTCCGCTCGGGCGACACGCCGGCGAGCGAGCGCCAGTCCATGACGCGCACGCCGCCCCACATTCTTATCACTACGCCGGAATCCCTCTATATCCTTCTCACGGCCGAGCGCAGCCGGCGCTTTTTGAGGGCGGCGGAGACGGTTATTGTCGATGAGATTCATGCCGTTGCCCAGGACAAGCGCGGGGCTCATCTGGCTTTGTCCCTTGAGCGCCTGGATGCGCTTGCGGAAAAGCCTTTGCAACGGATCGGGCTCAGCGCGACCCAGAAGCCGATCGAAGAGGTGGCTCGACTCCTGGTAGGAAGCGAGCAGGTATCGGCCGGCGGAGGGGCGAATTGCGACATCGTCGATGTCGGCCATAAACGCGAGCTGGAACTGCAAATCGAGTTGCCGGATCAGGAGCTCGGAGCTATTGCCACACACGATATCTGGGCCGAAGTTTATGAAAAAATTGTCGCGCAGGTAAAAGCGCACCGGAGCACTTTGGTTTTTGTCAATACCCGGCGTTTGGTGGAGCGGGTAGCGCACCAGTTGAGCGAACGGTTGGGCGAAGATAAGGTAGGCGCGCACCACGGCAGCTTGTCGCGCAAGAGCCGGTTGGAAGTCGAGGAGAAGCTGAAAGCCGGATTATTGCCGGCGGTCGTGGCGACCGCTTCGCTCGAGCTCGGCATCGATATCGGCCATGTCGACGTAGTCTGCCACATCGGCTCGCCGCGAACGCTCGGTATCTTGCTTCAGCGCGTGGGGCGCTCGGGCCACTGGCTCGGGGCAACTCCAAAAGGGATTTTCTACCCGCTGACTCGAGACGATCTAGTGCAAGCCGCGGCGGCGATTCGCGCCGTGCGGCAAGGGGATCTGGACCGGCTCACAATTCGGGAAAAGCCGTTGGATGTGCTGGCGCAGCAAATTGTTGCCGAGGTTGCCAGCGCGTCTACTGGCCGTGAGGTTAAGCACAAGAAACGGGCGCAGGACAGCGACCCCGGCATCTCTGAAGAGTTTTTGCGGCGGCTAGTTCGCAAGGCTTACCCTTATCGCAACCTTACGGACGAAGAGTTCGAGCAGGTTCTGCAGATGCTGTCCGAAGGCGTCTCCACTCGTATGGGTCGTCGCAATGCCCATATTCATCGCGATCGGATCAACGGCATTCTGAGACCCCGGCGCGGGGCCCGCCTGACCGCGATCACCAACGGTGGAGCAATTCCAGATACCGCCGATTACGATGTCATCGAATTCCCCGCCGAGACCTTTGTCGGCAAAGTAAACGAGGACTTCGCCATCGAGAGTCTTGCCGGAGATATCTTCCTCCTCGGCAATCGGTCATGGCGTATTCGGCGGGTAGCCTCCGGCAAAGTCTGGGTCGAGGATGCGCAGGGACTTCCGCCGAGCATCCCGTTCTGGCTGGGCGAGGCGCCGG
>JBOHVS010000270.1:0-14319 GCA_050735975.1 Binatia bacterium
CCGCCTTGCCGGAGAGCAGGCAGCCCACGCCTTCGTCGGAAATCCCCGAGCGGTCGATTTCTTCGAACAGTCGCGAGCCGTCGGGAAAGAAGGGCACGCGGCAGAGTTCCGCCGGCGCATTCTTCTCCGTGCCGTCCATCTCCCACGGCTCGCCGCCCGTTTGACGTGCCATATACGGCAGCGGGTAAAGGCCGTCTTCGGGTTTTAGAGTTACTTCGTAGACGGGTTTATCGGCTGGGCCTGTGCGCTCTTTGTGAAAGACCCCGGCGGAGTCGAGATAGCCATCCGGCGGCCCATAGAGTTCCGCGGCATCCCGCTCAAGGGGATGGGCGCTGAATTGCTCGATATATAAAGTAACGGGGGCCGCCAGGCGCTGGAGACGCAGCACGTCGAACCGCATCGGCGAGCCGTCTGCGTGGTTGCGCAACGGCAAGCCGTATTTTTCGCGCGCCTTATTGCTGGTGACGAGCGGCTCGGTGTTTTGGATCGTTGCCGTTGGCCCGGAGAAAACCGCAATCTGGGGTTTGCCGCGGCTGGAGTTTTCCGCCAAGTGTCTCTCCTCAACTAGCCGTCGCCCTTCGACCAGGCTCAGGACGAACGGCTAAATACTTGAACTGTCGTACACTCACCCCGTTCGTGGTTGCGACACAGCCTCTAATGCCGGGAGTGAGTAAGTGAGCTGATAGTCCTGAGGCGAGAGCTATTTCAGCTCGTAGGGAATCTGCTTGGGCCCGTAGCCTCGCCAGTATTTGTTGGTCTTGGGATCGTAACGGCCCTGGAGAAAACTGCCAGCTCTTTCGGCTCGGACAATGATGGCGACCGTGCGCTCTTCACCGCTTTCCTCGGCATGGATCTGATAAGGCGGGACCAGATCGATTTTACCGGCACCGACTATAACGTTAACCGACTGGCGAATCTGAGCGTAATCCGGTTTGGAACCGTCGTCGAGGCGTTCGTAGCGTTCAATATTTTCGTGACCTTCGAGAACCCCGTAGAGCGTCCAATTGTGCGCATGGTCGTGGATCTGCGTACGGGTCTTGGGCGCTTTTATCAACCCATTGATCACGAATTTGTAATCCGGATCTTCGTAGAAGAGTAGGTTCTCGGCGCGCTCGCTACCCTGGGAACAATCAGGCCAGCTTCTCGATTGCTCCTTAACCGCTGGATCAGCCAGCAACTCCTGCAATAAGGGAGTCATTTTCTCCCAGCGTTTGGCTGGATCCGTCTCTTCGGCGTGAAGTCGGCGCGCAGACTCGATGAATCTCTGAACAGCGGTCTCACCGGCCATATCGATCTCCTGGAGCAGGGCGTTAGAATGGGTTACACACCATTTTTAGTCCCGCCGCGGGGGGTACGTCAAGGAGAACGCTTACGTGCCGTGAGCCCAGGAGGTGAGGTATTTCTTTTGCTCTACGGTCAGCTGATCGATGCGGATGCCCATTGAGGCAAGCTTGAGCCGGGCGACCCAATCTTCAACCGTATTCGCCACTTCGTAAACTTGCGGCTTCAGCTTCGCGCGATTCTTCACCGCCCATTCGGAAGCCAGAGCCTGAGTGGCAAAGCTCATGTCCATGACCGATGCCGGGTGACCTTCGGCGGCGGCGAGGTTAACCAGCCGCCCTTCACCGATCAGGTAGATTTTTCTTCCCCCGGGAAGGGTATAGGCGTCCACGAAGTTGCGCACGTTCTTTTCTACTTTTGTGGAAAGTTTCTTCAGCGCTTTGAGGTCGATCTCGATATCGAAGTGGCCCGAGTTACAAATCACCGCGCCGTCTTTCATGGCTTTCAGGTGTTCCTCGCCAATGACATGCATGTCGCCGGTGAGAGTGATAAAAAGATCGCCGATTCGCGCCGCTTCCTTCATGGACATAACTTCGAATCCGTCCATTGCGGCTTCGAGAGCCCGCACCGGATCCACCTCGGTCACGATGACTTTCGCACCCATGCCGCGCGCGCGCGAAGCGACACCCTTGCCACACCAGCCATAACCCGCGATAACCACCCGCTTCCCGGCGATCAGCATGTCAGTGGCGCGAATAACGCCATCGATCGTCGATTGGCCTGTTCCGTAGCGGTTATCGAACAAATGCTTCGTGGCGGCGTCATTAACAGCGATCACCGGAATCTTGAGAGCGCCATCGGCGGCCAGCGCGCGGAGCCGAATTACACCCGTTGTGGTCTCTTCCATGCTGGCGATCAGATTGGAAGCAAGATCGGAATAGTCCGTGTGCAGTAAAGAAACCAGGTCGGCGCCGTCGTCCATGGTAATCACCGGTTTGTGATCCAGCGCAGCGCGCAAATGGCGATAATAGGTCTTGTTGTCTTCCCCCTTGATCGCGTAAACGGGAATTCGGTCGTGCTGAACCAGCGATGCCGCCACGTCGTCCTGGGTCGACAACGGATTGGAAGCGCAAAGAACGACGCCGGCGCCGCCCGCTTTCAATGTCTGAACCAAATTTGCGGTCTCCGCGGTCACGTGCAAACAGGCCGAGAAGGGCAATCCCTGGAGCGGCTTCTCCTTAAGAAAACGTTGCCGCACCCGCTGTAACACCGGCATGTCCTGCCCGGCCCACAGAATCCGCTTGCGGCCGTTTTGCGCTAAACGGATATCTCTAATGTCGTATCTCTTTGTCGCCATGAACTAACGGCCTCCTCACAACCGCCCCGCTAGGTCAGGCTCTCGCCGCCGCTCTCTTGATCTCTTCCACGCGGTCGGTCTTCTCCCATGTGAAGTGACCGTCCTCGGGCGTGCGGCCGAAGTGACCGTAAGCCGCCGTCGGACGGAAGATGGGGCGTTTCAACTCGAGAGCCTGAATGATTCCTTTGGGTCTCAAATCGAAGTACTCTTCCACGATCTTCGCAAGCTTCGATTCCGGTATAGTACCCGTTCCGAATGTATCGACTAGAACCGAAACGGGTTGCGCTACGCCGATAACGTAGGCGAGTTGAACCTCGCATTTGGTGGCCAACCCGGCCGCAACGATGTTCTTTGCGACGTAGCGCGCCATGTAGGCCGCGCTGCGATCCACTTTAGAAGGATCTTTGCCGGAGAAAGCGCCGCCGCCGTGGCGCCCCATGCCGCCGTACGTATCGACGATGATTTTGCGGCCGGTGAGACCACAATCTCCTTGCGGGCCGCCGACAACGAACCGGCCCGTCGGATTGACGTGGTAAACAGTGTTTTGGTCGAGATATTCGGAGGGGATTACGGCTTTGACGACGCCGTCAATGATGGTCTCTCTCAGTTTGCTGTATTCGACATCCGGGCTATGCTGGGTAGAGATGACAACGCTCTGAACCTTGACCGGCCTGCCATCGCGGTATTCCACCGTTACCTGAGACTTGCTGTCCGGCCGGAGAAAATAAGCCTCGCCCCCCTTGCGAATTTTCGCCAGGTATTTCACGAGACTGTGGGCCATCTGAATCGGCAAGGGCATGAACTCCGGCGTTTCGTCGCAGGCGTATCCGAACATCATCCCCTGATCGCCCGCGCCCTGCTCTTTATGCAGTCCTTCGCCTTCCGTGACCCCCTGAGCGATATCCGGAGATTGCTGCTCAACCGCCGTGAGGATGGCGCAGGTGTTGCCGTCGAAGCCCATGGAAGAGTCGGTGTAGCCGATATCGCGCACGACTTCCCGCGCGATGTCCGTGTAGCTGATTTTAGCTTTGCTGGTGATTTCGCCGGCGATGACGATCATCCCGGTCTTTGCCAAACTCTCGCAGGCAACCCGGCTGTCGGCATCGCCGGCTAGATGGGCATCTAAAATCGCATCCGAGATTTGATCGCAAAGCTTGTCCGGATGACCTTCCGAAACCGACTCCGAAGTAAACAAAAAATCTTTTCCTGCCATTGGGCTACCTCCGGGAGTTCCGGCCGTCCAAATTAATCCATTTTGTATAGCGGATCAGAGGGGGGGAATCAACCTTACTCCGCCTCGTTGAACCGCTTGTCGATCAGCTTCTCGATCGCCCGAACCGCCTGTTCCGCATCTTCACCGGTTGCCTCTATTTGGATCTTGCTGCCTTGAGGCGCGGCTAACGTGAGAACCCCCATGATGCTCCGCCCGTCCGCCGTCTGGTCATCTTTCGAGAAAGTAACTTCCGCGGAGAACTTGTTCACGGTTTGAACCAACAAAGCGGCTGCCCGGGCGTGAAGGCCGAGTTTATTTTTTATTTCGACTTTTTTGACGACCCTCGCCATTGGGCTACTTGTCGACATCCCGATGCTTGGCCTGAACCCGCAGGTTGCCATCTTCCAATCTCTTGCGCAGTTCTTCGAGTAGGACGACCGATCGATGGCGCCCGCCGGTGCATCCGAGCGCAAGTGTGATACTGCTTTTGCCTTCACGCTCGTAGAGCGGCAAAGTGAATTCCAAAAGCGCGTAAAGACGGTCAAGAAAGACACGCGTTTCTTCGTCTTTGAGAACGTAATCCCCTACCTCCGCATCCAGCCCGCTTTTCCCCCGCAGTTCATAGACAAAGTGCGGATTCGGCAGAAACCGACAGTCGATGATGATATCGGCATCGTGCGGAATACCGTACTTGTAACCGAAAGAGGTCAGGAACACTCTCATACGGCGCGCGCTCGGACTTTGGGCAAAACTTTGCTCCATTTCCCGCTTCAACTCGTGGACATTTAATTCAGTCGTATCAATGACTTTGTCAGCCAGTTCCCTCATGCCCTCCAGGGCCTTCCGCTCCCGAATAATCCCTTCCTGAACCGTCTCTTGGCCGGCAAGCGGATGCGGACGGCGCGTCTCGCTAAAACGGCGCAACAATACTTCATCCGAGGCGTCGAAAAAAAGAATCTGCACGTGGTAACCTGCCGCGCGTATTTCGGCAAGGACCTCCGGCCACGATCGCAAGAACTGGCCGCCTCTCAAATCGACGCCCAACGCGATTCGTTTAATTTGTTCGTGGTATCCTTGGCAGAGATCGATGAATTTTGGGATCAGCAGCGGCGGCAGATTATCGATGCAGAAAAATCCGTTGTCTTCGAGGGCGCGAATGGCAACGCTCTTCCCTGAACCTGCAAGGCCTGTGATGATGATGATGTCCAGACCTTCGGCCATATTGACGTTTAGAACTTCTGGTCTTCCGCGGCTATCATGCTGAAGATTTCCTGGCTGGTTTCTCCCGCCATCAGCTGGCTCCGAAAGGCGGGATCCTTGAGCAAACGCGAGATTCTCGCCAACGCCTTTAGATGGTCGGCGGCGGCGTCTTCAGGAGCCATGAGCACGAAAAACAGGTGGGTGGGTCCGCCGTCCAAGGAGGTAAAATCGACCCCTTCGGGGCTGCGCGCGAAAATCCCAATCACGCGTTGAACGCCAGGAAGCTTGCCGTGGGGAATAGCGACTCCCTCGCCGATCGCGGTTGTGCTTATCTTTTCTCTGTCCAACAGGACCTGAAACACCTTTTGCGCATTGAGGGAAGGTTCGCAGGCGGCCAGTCGATCCGCCATCTCTTTTAAAGCGGCATTTTTTTCCTTGCTCTGAAGACTGGTCACTACCCCTTCGAGAGTCAAGAAATCCGTGATCTTCAATGTCGCGGTTTCCTTCTTCTTTCGAGTTTCACTTTCTCCTTATGCTTTTGCACTTGCCGCTCGAGCTTGTCCATCACCAAGTCGATCGCGGAATAGAGATCGTCGGTTTCTTCCTTGCCGTGAACGTTAAAGCCGTGGGTCTGCAGCTCGACCTCCACGACCTGTCGCTGCTTTGCATCAATGGAGAGAACAACGTGGGCGCCTAAAGGCCGCGAGAAATACTTTCCAATCTTGTGAACCTTATCTTCGGCGTAACGCTTGAGGGCGTCCGTGGGCTCTATGTGACGGAAGGCTACGGAGACTTTCACTTCGGTCATCGGGTCGCAGAACCTTCCAGTGGCTATTTTCGGAAATAAGGCTGACGGCGCTTCGATGACGGCAGAATACCCATGGCCTCGCGGTATTTGGCGACCGTACGGCGCGCGATATCGATCGTGTCCTGGAATAAAAGAGCGGCAATGTGCTGATCGCTAAACGGTTTTCTCGGGTCTTCCGCCGCAATGATGCCGCGAATTTTGTCCTTTACGCTCTCGCTGGCGACGTCCTCCCCGTTCCCGGCTCGGAGCCCGCTCTGGAAGAAAAATTTGAGATCAAAGAGACCCTGCGGGGTGTGAACGTATTTATTTGCGGTGGCGCGGCTTACCGTAGACTCATGCATGTGGATGTCTTCCGCGACGTCTCTCAACACCATCGGTTTAAGATGACTGACTCCGTGATCGAGAAACGCTTGCTGGAACTTGAAGATGCTTTGCGTGACTCGATAGAGGGTTTGTTGCCGCTGCTGGATACTTTTGATGAGCCAAGTAGCGGCGCGAACTTTTTCCTGTAAGTATTGCCGCGCCTGTTCTTCCTCCGCGCCGTTCTGTCCCGCCATACGCCGATAAAGCGAGCTCACCCGCAGGCGCGGCACGCCGTCATCGTTTAGGTAAATGACGTATTCGTTGCCGATCTTTTCGACGAATACGTCCGGCAATACCGTGCGGATTTCGTCCTGCTCGAAACCGCGGGACGGTTTCGGCTCCAGAGACGCGATCAGGTGCGCCGCGTCCGCGATTTCGTCCACCGTCGTGCCTAACTCGCGCGCCAGCTTCTCATACCGCTTGGATTCCAAGTGGCCCAGATAATCGGCGACGATGCGGGCCGCCAAACTGTCTTTTAGGCTCAGATTTTCCAGCTGCGCGAGCAGACATTCCCGCAGATCCCGGGCCGCCACGCCCACGGGATCGAAGAATTGAATCCGCTTGAGAACTGCCTCCCCATTCTCATAACTGCATCCGGTAATCCTGCATACTTCTTCCAGGGGCAGCGCCAAATAGCCGTTTTCATCGAGATTGCCGATGATGTATAGACCGACCCCCTCTTCTTCAGGAGAGATTCTTGAGAGGCGGAGCTGCCAGATCAAATGGTCCTCGAGCGACGTCTTCTTGGTTAAGCTATTTTCCCAGGAAGGAGGCGCGTCCCCATCCTCCGACGTCGCCTCCGCGGTCAGCGAGCCGTGGATCGCGTTCGAGTGGGTGTCGAGATATTCCTGCCAATCCAACGTGCCGATCTTATCGACTGCGGATAGTTCCCGGTTGATGATTGTTTCCCCGAGATTATCCGGAACTTCGGGCTGTGCTTCGGACTTGGGCTGTTCCGCAGTATCGGTTTCCTCCGCGGCTCCTTCCTCCAGGACAGGATTTTCCTGCAACTCCTTGGAAATCATCTCTTGCAATTCTACCCGGGAAAGTTGCAGCAGTTTGATTGCCTGCTGCAACTGAGGCGTCATCACCAGCTGCTGCGCGAGTTTTTGAACCTGTCGAATTTCAAGAGCCATAACTAAAACTTAAATCCTTCTCCCAGATAGAATTGCCGCGCCTTCGCGCTTGCAGCGATTCTTTCCGGTGTTCCTTCCTCCAAAATAACTCCTTCATTTAGAATATAGGCCCGGTCGCAAATTCCAAGAGTCTCACGCACGTTGTGATCGGTGATGAGAATGCCAATGCCGCTCTTAGTCAATGTATGGATGATCTTCTGGATCTCCGCGACCGCAATCGGATCGACGCCGGTAAAGGGCTCGTCCAAGAGAACGAAGTAGGGAGAAAGAACCAACGCTCGGGCAATCTCGACTCTTCGTCTTTCGCCGCCGGAGAGTGTAAACGCCTTATTCCTGGCAAGATGTGAAATTCCGAGCATCTTCATAAGGGCCTGAGATCGTTCCTCTTGCTCGTCCGGACTGAGGTCGAGTGTCTGAAGGATCGCGAGCAGATTCTCCTCTACTGTCAACCGCCGGAAGACAGAAGATTCTTGGGGCAGATAGCTGATCCCGGCACGCGCTCGTTGATAGATCGGCTCGGTTGTTAGATCTTCGTCGTTCAGAAGCACTTTTCCCTCGTCCGGTTGAACCAACCCCACGATCATGTGGAACGTCGTGGTCTTTCCCGCCCCATTGGGGCCCAACAAGCCCACAACTTCTCCGTCTCTGATTTCAAGATTGACTCCATTGACAACGCGACGACCATTGTAGGCCTTTGCCACCGCCTCCGCTTTGAGGGCACTCATTTCTCGTTGCTCGAAGCCGATTCTCCCTTTTCCTGCTTCTGTAGGTCTTCGGGGAAAATAGTCGCTCGGACTCTGATTTGGTCCTTCCCTTCCGCCACGGCTCGATCTTGTTCGATGTAATAAATGATTCTCGTACCGCTAATCTGGCTGTTGCCTTGCCGCATGACCGGGTCTCCGGTCAAGGTAACAGTCTTCGCCTTGTCATCAAAAACGGCTTTCTCCCCCGTCGCGACCCGATTGCCCTGTGTCGCCTGGACCTTCCCCTCGGCTACGATTTGTTTCATCTGCTTCATTTCGGGATCATAATAGGCGGTCAGGGTGTTGCTTCTCATTGTCATCTCCGCCTGAACCGTAACGACTCGCCCCTTGTACGTGATCGTGTTCTTCTTCTGATCGACTTCCATCCAGTCGGCGGTAATGTAAATGGGATCTTTCTTATTAAACTCAAAACCTTGCGTTCCGCTTTTTTTCTTAGGTTCGTCCTTCGCTGCTGCGCTCAACGAAGCATCAACGCTGAAAACAAGCAGCAATATAAGCGTCAGGCTGTTCGCTATTGCAGGTCGCATCGCCACCGCCAATTAGCTACTCGCCGGTCGGTTTTTCCTTTTAGCCAGCCTGTCGGGCTCCAGCTTGGTCTTGACATTGCGTTCCAAGCGGACCGTTTGATCTTCCAGCTCCACCTCCATACGTGCCCCCTCGAGCTCAAACCCGTCGCCGACCATGATTACTTTTCCGGGAAAGACGATCTGCTCTTTGGCCGGAAAATAGAGGGCCTCCTCCGAAGTCAATACGAAGTCCTGGTAATTAACTCGCACGTTCCCTTTAAGCTGCAGCTGCTCCAGCTCTTTGTCCGATAAGAAAAGACGGGCCTCGTCGCCGAGAGTTTCAGCGATTTGCCCTTTCTTGTCATAATAGTAAAATCGCGGCTTCTTGATAACCGCTTCCTTCTGTTCCTTCGAATAATGCGCTTCATCGCCGAATAGCTCCCAAATCTTTCGCCCGTTCTCCACCTTAGCACGGTGAAAGTCCTTGATTCTTAAAGCGGATTCAGGAAGATAGTCCAAAGCCGCGAGGGGATTTCGCCTAATCTCTCGAGCCGTGTTCATGACTACGGTATCGACTATTTTATAAGTCACGGCTCCTAAGGAGAAGAAGATCCCCAGAAGCAATATAAGACGTCTACTCTTGCGCATTTTAACAGTTGAGATCAGATTCAAAATACCATTCTTTGGAAATGCTGTAAAGCAATAGGCACGAAATTTGCTTTTCCGCGCCTATATTACGATAGACGGTAACTTTTAGTAAGTTTTACCCATTGCCCTTGGGCTTCCAGTAGCAGCTCGGAAACCTCTCTGACCGCGCCCCTCCCTCCTGCTTGTCGAGTAACGTAGTCAACCTTACCTCGTAGCCCGGGCCAACAATCCTTGACGGCCACGGCGAGACCGCTTTGCCGTAGGATAGGCAGATCGACAAGGTCATCCCCGACATAAGCAATCTGCTCATCCTTGAGTCCGGTTTTCTTTTTGATCTCTTGATAGGCCTGTCCCTTGTTCTGAATCCCCTGATAGACAAGTCGCACCCCCAGCTCCTTCGCACGGAGATGCACAACGTTGGATGAGCGACCCGTTATGAAGCCAACCTCGATACCACAATGCCGTAGCAGTGTTATTCCCTGCCCGTCACGGACGTGAAAGCGTTTGCTCTCGACGCCTTGGTCGTCGATGATGATTGCCCCATCGGTCAGCACCCCATCGACATCGAGGAGGACGAGTCTGATTTTCTTAGCTTTTTTTCGAACAGCGGCAGGAATGCGCTTCACTGGCGAGTTTACACCAGCCCGGCTTTGAGAAGATCATGGATATGCACGATCCCGACCGGAATCGCGGCACCGGGTTTTTCGACGACGAAGAGCGAGGTAATCGGGCGTGGTACATTCGCTTCCATGGTGGATAGGGCATGCGAGGCGAGAGCCTCTTTCTCAATCGAGCGGGGCTGACAATTCATAACCTCGTCCGCTCTGAGTTTAAGAAAACCGTCACCGTGCGTTTGAATTCCCCGGCGCAGGTCGCCATCCGTTACCACCCCGACAAGTTTTCCCTCGTCATCCGTAACTCCAGTGACTCCCAGTCGCTTGGAAGAAATCACAAAGATCGCTTCATTCATGGGAGTCTCTTTACGAACAAGCGGTAGATCGGAGCCCCGATGCATTAAGTCCTCGACCCGCAGTAGAAGCTTGCGGCCAAGGGTTCCTCCGGGGTGACGGAGGGCAAAATCCTCCGCTTGGAATCCCTTCTTCTCGAGCAGGACCAGCGCAAGGGCGTCCCCCATCACGAGCGCTGCAGTCGTGCTGGTGGTGGGCGCAAGCCCTAGTGGACAGGCCTCCTCCTTTACGGCGACGTTGACGACCACATCCCCCGCCCGCGACAGAGCTGAATCTGGATTACCCGTCAATACGATTAACTTCATACCAAACCGCTTAATGATGGGCAGGAGCTTCAGGACTTCTTCTGTCTCACCGCTGTTCGAAACCGCCAGTACGATATCATCCTTCATGATCATGCCGAGATCGCCATGCGCTCCGTCCCCCGCATGAAGAAAGAATGACGGCGTGCCGGTGCTGGAGAAGGTAGCCGCGATTTTACGGCAAATTATTCCGGACTTGCCAAGCCCGGTCACGACAACCTTACCCCGACATTCGTGCAGCAGCTGTACGGCTTTCACGAAGTTCTCGTCCAAATGGTCCGTGAGCGCAAGAATCCCGTTGGCCTCGATTTTTAGAACTTCCCTCGCCCGCTTCAAAATCTCGGATGGGTTCATCAGGTTGAGGCTTTCTTTATCAGTCCGTCAATCTCTTTGATGGTTCGGAGCAGTTCCTCGAACTCGGCCAGAGGGAGTGAGTTTGGCCCATCGCTTAGCGCGTGATCCGGGTCTTCGTGGACTTCCATGAATAAGGCGTCGATCCCCACAGCCACGCCCGCCTGTGCCAGGGGTCCAATATATTTTCGTTCGCCTCCGGATGCCTTACCAAGACCGCCGGGCAGCTGGAGACTGTGAGTGGCATCGAAAACCACCGGATAACCCAGTTCGCGCATGACCACGAGAGAACGCATATCGGAGACGAGATTATTATAGCCGAAAGAGACGCCGCGCTCGGTCAACAAAACCTGCTCGTTGCCGGCTGAGACGATCTTTTGAACGACGTTGCCGATATCCCAGGGCGCGAGGAACTGCCCCTTTTTTACATTAACGACTTTGCCCGAGCGAGCAACAGCAATCACAAAATCCGTCTGGCGACAGAGAAACGCCGGGATCTGCAAGACATCTGCGACTTCTTTGACGCTGGCGACTTGCTCTTTCTCGTGCACATCGGTCAGAATCGGCACGCCGACCTTTCGTTTGACCTCGGCAAGGATCTCAAGCCCTTGGTCTAATCCCGGTCCACGGAAGGAATCGAGCGATGAGCGATTGGCCTTGTCGAAGGAGGATTTGAAGATAAAAGGGACTCCCACGCGGTCGGCGGCCTGCTTGAGCAAGGCAGCGTGCCTCAGGGCCGAGTCTTTGCTTTCGATGACGCACGGCCCGGCAATCACGCCAACAGGAGATCCGGCGCCGATCTCAATAGTTCCTACTTTGACGTTCTTGGTAGCCATCGCGTTGCGAAAGCGTCAATAAGGAAAGGATCAGGTACGCGCGAGTTTGATCCGGGGGATTTCACTGACAATCTGCCGTTTTTGCAAAGCTGCTCTTATGAATCCTTTGAAGAGCGGATGGGCATCCATCGGACGAGATTTGAACTCGGGGTGGAATTGACAGCCCAGGAACCAAGGGTGATCTTTCAATTCGACGATCTCGACCAGTTGACCATCCGGCGACATGCCGCTCAAGATCATTCCCTTGCTTCTCAGCGGCTCGTTGTACCTGTTGTTAAATTCGTAGCGATGCCGGTGGCGCTCAGAGATTCGCTTTCGTCCGTATAGCTTTAAGGCGAGACTCTCCTCTTGCAGCGCACAGGGATACGCGCCCAGCCGCATCGTCCCGCCTTTGCTGTCCAGGCTCTTCTGCGCCTCCATCAAGTTAATAACCGGGTGAGGACTCCGTGGATCGAATTCGCTCGAATTGGCTCCAGTCAGGCCGCAGACGTTGCGCGCAAACTCCACCACAGCCATCTGCAGCCCGAGACAAATGCCAAAGAACGGGATCTGGTTCTCGCGCGCATAGCGGATTGCCTCGATCTTGCCTTCGCTGCCGCGGTCCCCGAAGCCTCCCGGAACGAGAATGCCGTCAGCCTGACTAAGAAGTTCATCGGCTCCGACTTCTTCGATTTTTTCCGCTTCGATACAATCCAACTCGACCTTCGCCTCGTTGGCGATGCCGCCGTGGACCAGCGCCTCGAACAAGCTTTTGTAAGATTCCTTGAGGCTCATGTACTTGCCGACCACGGCGATCCGAACCGATGATTTCGGATTCGTCAGCACCTGAACGATTTTTCGCCACTTCTGGAGATTCGGAGCGCCGGTCCACATATGCAGCTTTTCGACGATCTGCGCGTCGAGCCCTTCGTCATGGAACACCAGCGGCACCTCATAAATCCACTCGACGTCTTTGGCCGTAATAACCGATTCTTCTTTGACGTTGCAGAAGTGGGCTATCTTGGCCTTGATTTTCCGGTCGAGAAAGCGATCCGTCCGGCATAAAAGAATATCGGGCTGGATTCCCAATCCAGTGAGCTCCTTGACGCTATGCTGGGTCGGCTTGGTCTTGAGCTCGCCTCCGCCGGTGATGTAGGGCACGAGCGTAAGATGAACATAGAGCACGTTCTCCCTGCCCCAGTCCCAGGCAAACTGCCGGATCGCTTCGAGAAACGGCAATCCTTCAATGTCGCCGACGGTTCCTCCAACCTCGCCAATAGCAATATCGTACCCTTCGGCCGCGGCGGTGATGCGCCGTTTAATTTCGTCCGTGATATGCGGGATGACTTGCACCGTTCCGCCCAGATAGTCTCCCCGGCGCTCCATGGCGATGACTGTTTCGTAAATCTGGCCCGTGGTGCAGTTGTTCTTTCGACCCATAGAGGTCGAGACGTAACGTTCATAATGCCCTAGGTCCAAATCCGTCTCAGCGCCATCATCGGTCACATAGACTTCGCCATGCTGGAACGGGCTCATGGTGCCGGGATCCACGTTGATGTAAGGGTCCATCTTGAGCAGGGTCACCTTCAATCCCCGGCTCTCCATCAACGCCCCGATAGCCGCTGAGGCCAAACCCTTTCCCAACGACGACACCACGCCACCGGTCACGAAGATAAATTTAGTCTTGACGCCCGCCATGTTTCCCTTTCAGTGAGTTGTGAGCTTTGAGTCGGCCCGCAAAGCTCAAACCTCAACACTTTCTCTGCGCAAGTAATCCTCCGCTTTGATTAAATCAGCCGGAGTATCGACCTCCACCGACCGTTCTTCTACGTTGACTACGAGTATACGATAGCCATGCACCAACGCCCGAAGCTGCTCCAAACTCTCAGTCTGTTCGAGCAGGGTGCGCCGCAACCGTGCAAATTTCAGGAGAAAATCTCGCCGGAATACGTACAGGCCGATATGTCGAGAGCCCCAAATTTTCACCTTCGAATTGCCTGTTCGAGCCCGCGCTTGCGAGATATCGTTCCACTGGAACGGAATAGGGGCGCGCGAAAAGTAGATCGCGAATCCGTTCGAATCGGTTACGACTTTCACAACGTTCGGATTATGCCATTCCTCTTTATCGTAAATCGGCGTGCACACGGTCCCCATCGGAATCGAGCGGTTACGCCGCATCGGCCGAACCGCTCGAGTAATCGTCTCTGGCTGGATAAATGGTAAATCGCCTTGCACATTCACTACCCATTCCGATTTGATCTTCTTTGCCACCTCCGCCAAGCGGTCCGTGCCGCTGGGGTGATCATTCGCAGTCATGACGACTTCCCCGCCGAAGCTTCGGACCGTTTCCTCGACCCGGCGATCATCCGTGGCGACCAATACTCGATCCAGTCCCGCGGCCTTCGAAGTGCTTTCGTAAACGTGCTGGATCATCGGCTTACCGCCGATTTGGGCTAACGGCTTTCCCGGAAGACGGGTCGAACCAAAGCGCGCGGGGATGATCGCCACAACGCCCATAGGTTCAGTAAATCAGAGGATCGTTGGCTAACGAAAGACAGGTTAAAATTGGATTCTCGTCCCCCAAAATAAAAAACCGTAATGGCCCTC
>JBOHVS010000271.1:0-16363 GCA_050735975.1 Binatia bacterium
GCAAACCGGGCAGCGATCCAGGTCCCAATCAGCCAACCCGGCCCAATGAGCAGGAGCATAATCCACGGATAACCGCCGTAGGGTCGCCGGACATCGGCAACGAGATCGTTCATTAAGAGAACGGTAAGAACAATCGGAATCAAATATTTTATGGAGATTTCGAACAGGCGCCCGACTTTGATCGGGGAGACTCTGTTAACATGTTCGCGCAAATCAGAGAGCCTGAAGATCCAGCCTAAAACAATGCACTGAAGAATGCATGCCACGAACAACCCGTAGTGACTCAAAAAATGATCCACAATGTCGAGCCAGGCGAGCCCGCCGCCGGTCGTGAATATGATGCCGCCCAAAAACCCCAGGATTGAAAGTACGGTTACCACCGATTTTCGCGAGTAGTGAAACTTATCCATGATGGCAGCGTTAAAAGCTTCCAAGATCGAGATAGAGGAGGCGATGCCGGCCACCGTCAGAGTCAAAAAGAACAGAACTCCAAACAGATGCGGAAAGCTGGGCAGAAGACTTATAGCCTGGGGATAAGCCACGAAGGCGAGGCCGATCCCGTGGCTCACGACCTGCTCGAAAGGCTTCCCGGTTTGGGCTGACATGTACCCGAGCGTGCCGAATATGGCCAGGCCCGCCACCAGAGAGACCAAGGTATCCACAATACTCGTGACGCACGCATTGAAGTTGATGTCGGAATCGCGCGGTAGATAAGAGGCGTAGGTTATCATGATGCCGAAGCCCAGGCTCAACGTGAAGAAAATCTGTGAATATGCGTCGATCCACACTTTTGCTTCCCAAAGGCGCGAAAAATCGGGTTTCAGATAGCGGATAATACCTTCTTCGGTGGCTCCCGGCAGCGTCAAGGTCCAGCCGACCAAGATCAGGATCAGGATAAATAACAGCGGCATGAAAATTTTGTTGGCCTTCTCGATTCCTTTTTCAACCCCGAAGAACGTAATCACCCAGTTCACAACCCACACCAGCGCCAACGAGAGAAGAATCGGAGTTCGGATCCCGCCGAGGTGTTGCGGGCCGGGCGTCGATCCCAAGAATTGCTGGAAGAAGAAACCGTTGGGATCATTTCCCCACGCGAGAGTAAACGAAAAGGCGAAATAAGAAACACACCAGGCGATGACTACGGCGTAATACGCGTTGATCCCGAACATTACGAACAGCACCGTCCACCATCCGAGCCATTCCCAGCGCGGGCTCACCTTGGCAAAACACAATGGGGCAGATCCGCGCATTCTATGCCCGATGCCGTATTCCAAGATCATGAGTGGAACACCCGCTGTGGCCAGCGCGACAAAATAGGGAATGAGATACGCGCCCCCGCCGTTTTCATAAACGACATAAGCGAATCGCCAAATGCTGCCTAATCCAACCGCCGAGCCGATGGCCGCGGCTAGAAAGCCCCAGCGCGTGTTCCACTGGGCCCTGTGGGGCTCTTTCGGAAGAGAAGTGATCCCCGTCATGGGACTGCGCGCGGTTACGTCCGCTCGTACGGCCAAACCTTCTGCAGGCGCAGAATGTAGATTCCAAGGTTCTTGTCCGTGATGTAGATGAGGCCGCGCCGATCGACCAAGACGTCCTCGGTCTGCGCGACCAAACGGCTTGGCTTTGTGCCGAGCCTTCGCTCCGGGTCGGGCGGAACGAAATGCGCGATCTCCTTAGGGGCGCGCGCGTCGCGGATGTCGTGGACTCTCAGTCCGGCGTTGAAGTAGGTGAGATAGGCAAGGTCGTCGCGGTCTTCCAAGCACGCCTGGTGATTCGAATGATGTTGGTTGTGCGGCCCGAATCGTCCGCCTTTTGCAAAAAAGTTCTTTAAGCCGCTGTCCGGCGGCGGAACGGGCAGGGGGAAAAGGGAGAGCAATCGCGGCTTCGATTCATCGCTGATATCGACCATTCCTGCCATGTTCAGATTCTCATTGCCGTTCTCGGCGATCGCTTCGTCGTTGATCAAAGCGAGCTTGCGCCGGGGCAGCGGCAAGTAAGTGTGAATACCCTGCTGGCTACAGATGCCCCGAAACATGAGTTGGCTGACCAAACGCGGCTTTTGGATGTCGGCAATGTCCACGATGATGCCGCCGCCGTCGCCGTAGGGTAGATAAGCTCTATCGCCTTCGATGTGGACGGGGCCGTGGCATGAGAGTTTAGCGCCGGTTTTCACTGCCTCCGACCTTTGCTCCTCGAGCGCAAAGCGGGAGATCTGTTGGGGCTTGGCCGGATCGGAGATATCGACGATTTGATAAACTTTTCCGTCGAAGCCGGGAGCGCCGCCGGCGACGTGTATCAATGAGCCGCCGTCGTAAAAATTTCGATGCGTCCCGCTGCTGCCCGTGTGATAGTGGCCCAGCTGCCGCGGTTTGGCGGGATCGCTGGCGTCCCAAATCAAAACTCCCTCGGAGTATTTCTGCCCCTCGGCGCCGCCCCAACCCGGAGGAATCCGTTCCAGCGCCGTTATCATCTTGCCTTCGGCGACCTGGATTTGAATAGTCCAGGTATTCTCCGGTCCGGGAACGAACGCGAGATGTTGCGGCGAAGTTGGATCGGTGACATCGAGAATCGTCCAGCCGCGGTGCCAGAGGCTGCCCGTATAAAGATACCACCGGCCGTTGACCTCCTGCATGGCGAGCTTGAAGGCCGGTCGATCTTGGAGATCGTGATAGCCGACTACTTCGACGTTATCAGCGAAATAACCTTGGGGTATCATATCAGGCCCGGAAGTTAGTCCATCGGACCAGCCGAGTCAACGCGGAGGCAGCTAGCCCGCATGATCACCGATGATGGAAAAGCAGCGACACTGTTTACAGCCTTCGCGGGCGAGTCCCTTCCGGCCCGCGGTCATCCGGCCCGCGGTCAATAAGCTCTACCTTTCAGCAGCCTGCTACCGGCTGACCGTGACGCCCACCCTGCTGCAGTAAATCGCGACAGGGCACCGGCTGCATACCGGAGAAATCGGCCGGCAAAGGTGCTGGCCGAAGGAAACAAGCAGATCGTTGAACTCGATCCAGTATGGTTTCGGCAGCTTCTCGCGCAAAGCGAATTCGGTTTTTTCCGGATCTTTCGTGCGGACGTAACCCCATCGATTCGAGATGCGGTGCACGTGAGTATCGACGCAGATGCCGGGCTTGCGATAAGCCAAGGTGACCACCAAATTCGCTGTCTTCCTACCCACTCCTTTAAGCTTTAGGAGCTCGTCAATCTCGTCGGGCACTACGCCGGCATAGTCCGTTATCAATGTGCGGCAGATGTCACGAATCGTTTTCGCTTTGATGCGGTAAAAGCCGACGGGAAAGATTGCTTTCTCGATGGTCTTCGTCGATAGCTTCATCATCGCTGCGGGCGAGTCGGCCAGAGCAAACAAGCGGTGCGACGCTTGCGCAGTCGTGGCATCCTGTGTCCGGAGGCTCAAAATACACGAGATCAGCACCCTAAAGGGGCTCTCGTAGGTCTCCGCCAGCAAGGTAACGATCGGTGTCTGCCACTTGGGGACTTCCCGGCGGAGGACGCGGATGGCGGCGTGGATATTGCGGTCTTTCACGGTTCTGTCAAGCGGCTCCGAGCTTACTACGGGTTATGAGCGTTTATAGTCTTCTGGTTTTTTAAGCGCCTATTGGATAGATTGGAAAAGTTTCATACCATATAGTTTCTACGCAGTCCAAAAGCTCTCCAGCAATGGTTACGGATCGAATCGCCGCCGCGTTGCAATCCAGGTCGCCAAGAAATTTCACGGGCAACCGGTACAAACTCGCCGCCGTGCTCATGCCGATTCAGGTGCGGCAGGATGGCGATTACCTAGTGCTCACCAAGCGGGCCGAGCAGTTGAATCATCACCGCGGCCAAATCGCCTTTCCGGGCGGGCGAGTCGAGGCCGGCGATGGAGGAGAGTTGGAGGCGGCGTTACGGGAAAGCAACGAAGAGATCGGAATCGATCCTGCCGACGTGGTCGTGCTCGGACGCCTGGATCAGGTCACGGCTGCCTATAATTTTATCGTCACGCCCTTCGTGGGAGTGATTCCGCCGATTTACGAGTTTCGCGTGAATCCAGAGGAAACCGCGGCGGTCTTTACCGTGCCGATCGCGGCCCTCCTCGAGCCGAGGCACGTAACGGTGACCGATCATCTTTCGTCTCACGGCGAACCTGTTTATCATTTTTACATCGACGGTTGGGATATCTGGGGCGCGACGGCGCGGATGATCGTGCAATTCTTGGAGCTAGTATATGGATATCGAATTGCGAAGAGGTAAGGGCGAAGAGCCGGCGAATTGCGGATTTCGAATTGCGGATTTCGAGAGCAACCACCAAGGCACTAAGACACCAAGGGTTTCTTTGTGTCTTCGGGTCTTTGTGGCAAAGAGTTTTTAACTGCAAAGAGCAAAGCGGTAAGAACAGGAATTTCGAAACGCGAATTGCGGATTGCGAATCTGCAAAGAGCGAAGGGCAAAGAGTAAAGAGCTAAGACCAGGGACCAGGCTGTGAACAGAGTTTTTCAACACTTGCCCAATACTCCGCCATTCGATGGGAAAGACAATATTCCAGTCAAAGCCCAATGACCCTTGTCGTCACCGGGTAATGTCCAAAAAGATCTCGTACTGTATAGTATCAGCGCTGCTGCTCGCAGCGCCGTTTCTATTTCCGCCGCTGTTTCTTCTGGCTTGGGTTGCCTTTGTGCCGCTGTTTTGGGTGGTCGGCCAGGCGGACGAAATCAGGCGCGCCGTTTTCTTCGGCTGGCTAACCGGCTTTTTTGCCCATCTGTTTGGTTTTTACTGGCTCGTCCACACGATCAGCGTGTTCGGAGGGTTCTCTTATCCGGTCAGCAGCCTCCTGTTTTTGATCTATGCCGCGTTGCAGGGGATTCAGATGGCTTTATTTGCCTTCGCTGTAAGGTATTTTGGCCATGGACCGCTTTCTCTGTTCCCGCCATTGTTCTGGGTGGCTCTGGAATTTTGGTTTCCCTTGCTCTTCCCTTGGTACCTGGCCAACAGCCAAAGCTCGTTCATTACCTTCATCCAAACGGCGGATCTGGTGGGGCCGTTCGGCGCCAGCCTCACGCTTATGTGGGCCAACGCAGTGATTTACGCGTCGCTCGCTACAGCAAGGGGACAGTCCCCTTTCTCCAGGGGGACTGTCCCCGTCTCTTCGCCAATCCGCTGGCAGCCGGCGGTTCCCGTCGGGTTGTTGATCGTCGGCTCGCTGATCTACGGCGCGGTAAGACTCAACACAGTTTCAGGACAGATGGCTTCAGCTCCGAAACTTTCCATCGCCGCGGTCCAAGGAAACATCGACGTAGATCTCAAGTGGGATCCGAAGCGGGCGAAAGAGAACCTTGAGGTATATCGAAATCTTACACAGCAGACCGGCGGAGTTGCGCTCGTGATTTGGCCCGAGACCAGCATCGAAGAATGGGTGCCCGAAGCTTTGCAACAACTCCCTCCGGAGGTCATGCCGCCACTGAGTCCCGAAACGACTCATTTTATCTTTGGGGCGAAGAGTTTTTACGGCCGGCCGGCCGGGGCGGATTTCAAAGCGTACAATACGGCATTTCTTACCGATGCCACGGGCCGTATTCTAGATCGCTACCACAAGCAGGTTCTGCTCGCGTTTGGCGAGTACATCCCGTTTTCCAAAATTTTGTCTAAATTGCCGGCCATGCCGTTTAGCGACGGGTTTACACCCGGGGATGGCCCCCACACGCTTGATCTTTCCAGTGGTCAGCGGATCGCGCCGTTAATATGCTATGAGGATCTCATGCCGCATTTGTCGCGTGGATTCGTAAAGGAAACCAAGGCGAATCTGCTGGTCAATCTGACCAACGATTCGTGGTATGGCCGGACCGTCGCGCCGTGGCAACACGCGCGCCTCGCCCAATGGCGCGCGATCGAGACGCGGCGTAGTTTGCTTCGCGTGACGAACACCGGTGTAACGGTATCGATCAATGCCAGAGGAGAGATGGAACAGGCGCTGCCGATATTCACACCAGCCGTGCTGACCACTAACGTGGATGTGTTGGAAGGCGAGACATTTTACGTTCGATTTGGCGACTGGTTTGCGTGGGGCGCGACCCTGGTTTCACTGGCGCTCGTTCCGCTCTTGTGGAAGAAGGGCGGAGGAACGGTTTAGCCGCAAATGCTGTCGCTCAAACCGGCGTAAAAGGTCGCTGCCTTCAAGATCAGTAAAACATTTGCCTGCCTCAATCTTCCCTGCTAATGGTAAACGCCATGGCGAAGACCGAACTGAAGCGGCAAATCGGCTTGTTCGACGCGATCATGCTCATATCCGGCGACATGATCGGCACCGGTATTTTTATTGCCACCGGCGTCATCGCCGCCACCCTGCCGTCGCCCGGCGGTATTCTCCTGATATGGTTCCTCGGCGGGTTATTGGCTCTCGCGGGCGCGCTGAGCTGCGCCGAGCTTTCCGCGAGTCTCCCTTATGCCGGCGGCGATTACAATTACATCAAAGAAGCCTATGGAAAATTGATGGGGTTTCTCTCCGGCTGGTCTTCGTTTCTGGTAACGTTTTCGGGCGCCATCGCCTTTCTCGCCGTGACCTTCAACGGTTTCATGGCGTTCTTCTTCCCCGTGCTGGGCTCCACGGAGGCGTTTTTTTCCACAACGCTCCTCGGTCTGGCGTTTACGGTTACGCCGGGAACGATTTTTTCGATGGCTGTGGTCATCCTTATTTCTACGCTCCATTGCATCGGCGTGCGGCAAGGAACTTTGTTGCAAAATTTTCTTTCACTGCTCAAGATCGGCGCTCTTGCCGGCATTATTCTGTTCGCCGTATTTATCGGCAAGGGCGATATCGCCCATTTCAGGCCCTTCTTCGACTGGGATAAGATCACAAATTTCAATGTTTTTGCCGCAGCGTTCATACCCGTGATTTTCGCGTACTCAGGTTGGAATGCAGTTATTTATATCGCGGGCGAAGTGAAAGAGCCCGAGCGGAACTTGCCGCGCGCGTTGTTGTGGGCCAACCTTATCGTCATCGCGCTCTATCTCGCGGTCAATATGGTCTACATTTACGCCGTGCCTGTGACCGAGATGAAGGGCGCGTTGCGGGTTTCCGAAGTCGCGACCACCGCTTTGTTCGGTTATCAGACCTCGGTCTGGATCACCGCCGTGATCACCGTTTCGATTCTCGGCGCGCTTAACGTCGTGACCATGCTCGGGCCGCGCATTTACTACGCGATGGCTCGCGACGGCGTGTTTTTCAAAGGGCTGGCCAAAGTGCATCCGACCTTCAATACCCCCATGAACGCGATTATTCTACAGTGCGTATGGGCGTGTTTTCTGCTCGTTACGGGCACCTTCGGCACATTGTTCACTTACGTCAGCGTCATCATCACACTGTTTTCCGCGTTCACGGTGGGTTCGGTAATCGTGCTGCGTTACAAGCGGCCGGATTTGCCGCGACCCTACAAACTCTGGGGCTATCCCGTCGTGCCCCTCCTGTTCATTGCCATTCATTTGTGGATCGTCTGGGGTTCGCTGACGCAAAATCCGTTCGAGTCACTCATGGGCCTCATTATTGTTTGCCTCGGAATCCCCGCTTATTTGATATGGCGGAGCCGAATCAAGCAGCCGGCATAGGATTCGTTCTCCGGAGCATCGATGGTTCGGATCACCAAAGTTTACACGCGCACCGGCGACAAGGGCGAGACAGCCCTCGTCGGCGGCAAGCGGGTGCCCAAAGATTCGCCGAGGATCGACGCCTACGGGACCATCGATGAGTTGAATTCTGTCGTGGGACTGGCGCGGGCGTTCAACGAAGAAAAATTGGACGCAGGCAACGCGCATCGGTTCCTCGACACAGTGCTGCGCAAGATTCAAGACGAGCTTTTCGACCTGGGCAGCGAGCTGGCGACTCCCAATGATTTCTCTTATGACGGCATGTATCGCGTCGGTCCGAACGAGGTGAGGAAGCTCGAGCAGATAATTGACGAATGCCAGAAAGAACTGGAGCCCCTCAAGTCATTCATTCTTCCAGGCGGAGGCAGGATCGCGGCGTACTTGCATCAGTGCCGCACAGTGTGCCGCAGGGCAGAGCGAGACATTGTCCGGCTGTCGCGCGCCGAACCGCTCAGCGAATGGCCGCTCAAGTATGTCAACCGGTTGAGCGATTTGTTTTTCGTGTTGTCCCGCTGGATCGGCAAACAAACCGGCGAGGCGGAGTATCTTTGGCAGAGAGGGCTGGCGGAGAAAAGAAAGAAGTAACCAGAGGTCAGAAGTCAGAGGTCAGAGATAGAAGAGGACAGAGCCGAATCGCGGAATTCAAAATTGGGAGGGGCAGTGGTCTGACGTCTGACCTCTGATCTCTGACTTCTAGGAGGGGCAAGCAATGGGGCTTTTGGATGGAAAGAAGGGAGTGATCTTCGGAGTGGCGAACGATCGGAGCATCGCTTGGGCCATTTCGGAGGCATTTCATGCCGAGGGCGCCGAGCTTGCGTTCACCTACGCCGGCGAAGTCCTGGAGAAGCGCGTGAGGCCACTGGCTGAGGGCATCGGAGCGAAAATCATCCTGCCTTGCGATGTTAGCAAGGACGAAGAAATCGAGCGGGTATTTTCGACACTCAAACAGGAGTGGAGTTCGCTGGACATTCTGATCCATGCGATTGCCTTCGCTAACAAAGAGGACCTGTCCAATCCATACGTTCAAACGAGCCGCCAGGGCTTTCATCTTGCTATGGACGTGAGCGCCTACTCTCTGGTCGCGCTGGCGCGGCACGCGGCGCCACTCATGGAAGGGCGGAAGGCTTCCATCCTTACGATGACCTATATGGGGTCGGAGAAGGTTATTCCCAACTATAACGTCATGGGTGTAGCCAAGGCCGCGCTGGAAGCGAGCGTGCGGTACCTCGCTCATGACCTCGGGCCGAAAGGCATCAGGGTCAATGCCATTTCTGCCGGGCCGATCAGAACATTGGCGGCATCCGGCATCTCCGGTTTTAAAGATATGCTCCATTACGTCAGCGATCGCGCGCCGCTCAAGCGCAATATCGACGCCGAGGAGGTTGGCAAGACCGCCTTATATCTGGCGAGCGATTGGGGGAGCGCGGTAACCGGCGAGGTAGTGCATGTGGACGCCGGATACAATATTATGGGGATGTGAGACAGAGATAGAGACGTGCTGAGCTTAGTCGAAGCATGAACGGAAATTTTTCAGGGAGGGCTAGTTATGGCCGTCAAAGAAATTACGCCGCAACAGGCGCATGAAATTCTCGAAAACGAGCCGGGGTCCGTCTACATCGACGTGCGCACCCCGAGGGAATTTGCCGCCGGGCATCCTGAGGGCGCCGTGAACATTCCGGTTGCCTTTCCCGATCCGGGACGCGGCATGGTGATGAACGCTGATTTCGTCAAAGTGGTGGAGGGGAATTTTCCGAGGGAGAAAAAAATCGTTGTCGGCTGCCAGGCCGGGCCGCGCTCTAATGCCGCCGCAGGTTTGCTGCAGCAGGCCGGCTTCAAGGACGTTTCCAACATGGCCGGCGGCTTCGGCGGCATGCGTGATCCGCTGGGAAATGTGGTCGCGTCGGGTTGGTCCAGTTTGGGTTTGCCCGTCAGCGAAGACAACGGCGAAGGCGTGAGCTACGACTCGCTTGCGACGAAGGTCAAGTAAGGCAAATTGCAGAATGCAAACTGCTAAATTCAGAATGAAAGGCAGGAGCGTCTGCAATGAATAGTTCGCTGTACTTCAGACAGCTCGAGTTGGGGCCGATGCAGAACTTCGTCTATCTCATCGGCTCGTTGGAGACACGCAAGGCGGCGGTGGTGGATGGAGCATGGGAGATCGATGAGATCTTACGGGTTGCCGCCGGCGACGACGTCGAAATCACTCATGCACTAGTAACCCACACGCATCCCGATCATGTGGGCGGCCGTTTCGCGGACATTAACATCGAAGGGATAACCGAGCTGCTCGGCAGGTGCAAAGCAAAGGTCGTTGTGCACAAAGCCGAGGCGGAGTTTCTCACGCCGCTCTCGGGGTCGGATATCATCAAGTCTGAGAGCGGAGACAAGATCGAGGTCGGCGGCGTACAAATCCAGTTGCTTCATACGCCCGGGCATACTCCGGGATCACAGTGTTTTCTGATCGGCGATCGAATAGTATCGGGAGATACTCTTTTTATCGGTTCGTGCGGGCGAGTCGATCTCCCCGGCAGCAATGCCGAAGAGATGTATTACAGTTTAACGCAGAAGCTGATGGCGTTGCCGGATGAGACTATTCTCTTTCCGGGACACAATTATTCCCACCAACCGACCTCAACCATCGGCCAAGAAAAGCACAGCAATCCGTATTTCCAGTTTCATTCGCTGAAGCAATTTCTCGCGGCAATGGGTTACCACGCTTAGCGGTTGCAGATCTCAAATCTCAGATCTCAGACGAAAAAGGCATCTGCATAATCTGAAATCTGGGATTTGAGATTCCGAGCGAAGCGAGGATTAAGGTCCCTTACCGACGTATTTGTTGGTCCAGAGAACGCCTTCCTTGGCGGACGGGGTTTTTGACGGGTCCCTTATAATACCGGCGCCGCTGGCGAAACTGATGACTTTTTTCCACCCTTCGCTCGTCATATTTCCCCAGCGCGGCATGGCCGGCTTGATCGTGGAATAAGCCAACTCGAAAACCTTGTCGTCTAACTTTTTGGGATCCGAGAATCGGTGCGCTCGCAAGGCTGCCCTGGCCGCTTCGGGGTTGGTGTGAAAAAGGGCGCCGCCGCGAGAAACGGCGCGCGCAACTGCGGTCGCCAGTTTGGGATTGCCCTCGACATAATCCGGCCGCGCCATCAAAACTTCATAGGGATAGTCCGCGACTTCCGGCACTTCGCCGAGTCCGAGTGGAATCAGCACATACCCTTTGCCCGCCGCTTCGGTCACTTCGGCCGACGGTGGAGAGAGCGCGAATGCGTCAATTACGTCGTTCATCAGCGATGAAGGCAACTGGGCTCCTCCAAGGTAGGCAAACTTGAGCTTGCTCGGGTCCCCGCCGCCTTTAGCTACGAGGAACTTGAAGATCTGCTCGGATACAGCGCCCGGGCTTGTTGCGCCGATGGTGCCGAGCTGGGTCAGCGCTTTGAGCCGCGCGCTAAGAGGGCTTTTCCGGGTGAGCTTGAGTTTGTCGACGATTTCCTTGCGCACAACTACGCTGAGCGTCAAGTTCCGGTTGTGAGCCTGTATCGCCACCATAGGCGCGCCCTCGACACGCGCGAGTACCAAGCCTTCTGACGATGAAGCGCAGAAGTTCACCGAACGCCCAACCACCGCAGATTGACATGGAGAACCGCCGCCGGCCACGGTAAGCTTAGCGCGCACCCCTTCTTGTTCAAAGTACTTTAGCTGCTCGGCGATCCACAGGGCCGAAAATGCCAAATTGGAGACCGCCGTGGCGATGGTTACCTCCGGCATGTCCTTCTGTTGCGCCCTCGCCTGAGGAATGACCGCGAACAGAAAGAGCAACATCGCTGAGAGTTTCAAAAGCATATGAGATCTGCCGCTTCTTCTCATTTCCGTCTCCTTTCTTATCCTTGGATTTGCACGTGTTCTGTTTGTGCCTGCCAGCGTAACGCCCTCTTTTCAATTGCTTCGGCTGCTCTGTCCATGATGATGACCATGATCATCAGGATGATGATGCCGACGAAGACATCGGCGGTTCTAAAAATCCCCGCCGACATTCTGATAAAAAAGCCGATCCCTTCGGTCGCCGCTATGAATTCTCCAACGATCGCGCCGATGACGGCAAACGGAATACTGGTTCGGAGCCCGGTGAAGACGTAAGGCGAGATCGCGGGAAAAATGACTTTGAAGGTAAGCTTCCACCCCCTGACTCCCATGAGCCGCGCGAGATCGATGTACTCCCGGTCCATCTGTCTCATGCCGGTGTACGTATTGAAGAAATTAAGAAAGAAGGTGAGCAGAAAAACGACTCCGACCTTGGACCAAATTCCGATGCCGAGCCAGACAATGAAAAGCGGCGCAACGGCCGTGCGCGGGATCCCGTTCAGAGCCATGATAATCGGCTCGAATATTTCGGCGAGAAGCCGGCTGCGCCCGAACCAGTAGCCGAGCGCGATTCCAGCAAAAGCTCCGAGAGGAAAACCGATCGCGATCTCTACAAACGTGACCCAGGAATGTTGAATCAGATCGCCGGATTGAAAGCCCGCTATCATCGAAGAAAAAATGCGACTTGGGCTGCTGATCAGGAACGGTTCGACCCAACGTCCGGAAGCGATTTCCCACAAAATCAGAAAACCGAAGATGATACCGAAGCGCAGGAACGTCACCCACAGCGCCCACGTCGAAAGCGCGACCCTGTTACGCGCAACCGCCGGGTCGCTTGAAACAGTCCCTCGCGAATGTTGTTGGTTTACGTCTTCAGCCATAGAGCCCAAGCAGGTTGAGGTTTAGGTTAAGGTTTAGCTTGGCCTCAGCCTTAGCCTCAACCTTCCTGATCGTCGGGCGCCTTGCCTCCGAGGCCGGTAAACAGAAGTTTTCAGCGCACTGTTACTGCGCCCCGATCCTAAGCTCGTGGCGAAAGATGTTCCACAGCCGTCCATAGGTTTCATCGAATCCTTCCTGACGGTGAATCTCGAAAATATTGCGGGGCCGCGCCATCGTCACCTTGAGGATATCTTTGATCTGTCCGGGGCGGTGAGTTATCACCACGACGCGATCGGCCAAAGCTACCGCCTCCACCAAATCATGGGTGACAAAGACGATGGTTTGGCGCTTCTGTTCCCAGATTTTCAACAGCTCGTCCTGAAGGACCATGCGGGTCTGCGCGTCCAGTGGACCAAAGGGTTCGTCCATGAGAATAACCGGAGGCTCATAGGCGAGCGCGCGCATGATGGAAGCTCGTTTGCTCATCCCGCCGGAGAGCTGCGAAGGGTAATATTTTTCAAATCCGGTGAGGCCGGCGAGGTTAATAAAGTGGCGTATCTGGGCTTCGCGCTTTTCCCTCGGGTAGCGCTTGGAATCGAGCCCGAACCCGACATTTTCTTCGAGGGTCAGCCAGGGGAAGAGTTTGCTTTCCTGCGGTACGTAACCGACTTTGGTGTTCAGGCCGCGCACTTCAGCGCCCTGGTAGAGAATCCGCCCAATCGAAGGCGGCAGAAAGCCGGCGATGAGCTTAAGTAAAGTGGACTTGCCGCAACCGCTCGGACCGACAACGGTAACGAACTCGCCGTAAGAGATGTCCAGGTCGATCTTTTCCAAGGCGCCGATTTGATCTTGGCCGGCGGTGCGAAAGACCTTGGAGACGTTCTCCGCTTGAATTACAAGATTGCCGTCGGGTTGCTTTTCGCTGCGCGCCCGTATGGCTGTCGCATTCATAGAGGTGCGTAGTCTATATCAAACTTGTTGGGATTTTCCTACCGCCATAAAATCAGTTCTTGCCCGGGTGCAACAGTTGATTACGGCGCCGTGAAAGAGTTATCGACGAGCACGTTTCTTCGCCGCGATAGAAGTGAAATCGATTACCACGACATATCTTGCTTTTAACAGTGCCAGCCAGTAACGTACACACCATTTTACAGCATGGAGGAGCAGTGAACGTTATCAGTGAATCGGTGATCAAAAGTAACACGGGAGAAAGCTTTGTCGTTAAGAAGGGCCAAATTATCCGGGTCATCGGCCAGTCTACCGCCGACTACGTCGTATTCAATCTGCGAAATGTGAAAGAGCGCTTTGATCAGGCGCGCACTAAAGTCGATCAAGGAAAGATTTACGTCACGACGGGCGATGTCCTGATCTCCAAGCACAACAACGTGATGATGACGATCGTCAAGGACACTTACAGGGGCACTCACGATATGGAAAAGGGAATGTGCAGCGTCTCTTTCTACAAAAAGTGGGGCGAGCAAATTTTTAAGATCTACGGCGGAGTGTGGAAGAGAATTGGGCGAAAAAGAGGTGCGGCGCCTAAACACGGGTGCTGGGAAAATCTGGCCAAGGCCCTAAAGCCGCATGGCGTAGCCAAGGAAGATGTTCCGAGCCCGCTCAATATCTTTCAAACCATGGTCATCAACGCCAAATCCGGAAGTATGCGCTACTCGATGACGCGCCCGAAACCGGGCGGAGATATGATGGATTTGCGCGCCGAGATGGACTGTTTGGTCGGCATCAGCGCTTGCCCGGAAGGCGGGCGGGGGAAGGATCTGAAAGTCGTCATCTATAAGAAAACCTCGGTAGCCCGATAATCTCAGATCACAAATCTCAAATCTCATAATAAGAAAATCCGCCATCCCATGAGATCTGAAATTTGAAATCTGAGATTCCCAGCGCAGTGAGGACCAGCTTACTCGCCAGGGCATGGGGCGGCGGTCAACCAGTTAGGACCGGCGGAGCGCTTGATCAAAGACGTGCGCTGCTCCTTCGGTTGAAGTGAATGCGCAGTCACTGATAAGAAGAGGAAAGTGGACGAGGCTACTTTTTCGGGGACCGGCTGCTTTTTGTATTGCAAAAGCTGCCTGTCCCCTTGACGGAAAAACGAGCCTGTTCGCTGTTAAGGAAGAGCCATGTTTGAAGACCTGAGAGGCTTTCTCACGCATCTCGAGCAGCAAGGACAGCTCCTGCGGGTCGAGGACGAGGTTGACGTCAAGTACGAAATAGCCGCGGGAATGCGCAAGACCTCGGATATCGAGGGGCCCGCGCTGCTGTTCGAAAACATCAGAGGGTTTCCAGGGTGGCGCGTCCTCGGCGGGCTCTTTGCAACCCGGAAGCTCGTGGCGCTGGGCCTCGGGGTTCCGCAGGACAAACTTCTAGAACGCTACCTCACTCTGGAAGACCAGCGCATAGCCCCGGAAATGGTTTCCACCGGGCCGGTTAAGGAAATTCGCTGGAACGGTGATCAAGTCGATCTACGCAAACTCCCCATGGTGACCCACGCGGGCAAAGATTGCGGTCCGTATATAACGATCGGAGTGCAGATCGGCAAAGACCCCGATACCGGAGTGCGCAACCTTTCGATTCACCGAATGTTACTTCTGGGCAAAGACCGGCTTTCGCTATGGGCGCCGCCTGATCACCATTTGGGCCGGATGATCTTGATGGCTGAAGAGAAGAAGCACGGGCTGGAAGTAGCCACCGCTATTGGCGTGGATCCCGCGATCGTCGTGGCTTCACAAGCGAAAGTTCCATATGGGATCGATGAATTTCATATCGCCGGCGGTTTGCGCGGTTCCGCGGTCAAGCTCACCAAATGCGAAACCATAGACGTGGAAGTGCCGGCTCTTGCCGAGATGGTTATCGAGGGCGTAACGGTTCCGGGCGAGCGGGTCCCGGACGGACCGTACGGCGAATACCCCGGATGTTACAGCGAGGCGAAGCAAGCGCCGGTGGTGAAGGTTACGGCGATCACGATGCGGCAGAACCCTATCTACCAGACGGCGCTCACCGGCATGCCGGTCACGGAGAATCACACCCTCATTGAATACGGCAATGCCGCCGTTGTCTACCGGGAGGTCAAAAAGATCGTTCCGGAAGTGAAGGCAGTGCACCTGACGCCCGGCGGCACTTTCCGCCATCACGTCGTGGTCTCGATCAAGAAGCGGAGCGAAGAAGAAGCGCGCAACGTCATACTTGCCGTGCTTTCCCTGGGCATCGGCTTGAAGCAAGTGACCGTGGTCGACGACGACATCGACGTTTACAATCCGGTGGAGGTGGAATGGGCTCTCAGCACACGCATGCAGCCGGACAAAGATATCATTATCATTCCGCGGATCGCCTGCTCTACTTTGGACCCCTCCGTTCCGGCCTCGCGGGTGACCGCCGCCTGGGGGATCGACGCGACCGCGCCGCTAACCGACCGCTGGCGCTTCGAAAAAGTCGAAATTCCCGGGGTGGACAAGGTTACTTACCTCAAGTCTTGACCGGTCTAATTGCAGACCGGTCAAAAAGGTCCAAATGCGAGGCGCGCGAGCTTCGAAAGGTTGAGGCTAAGGCTTAGGCTTAGATCGACTAAACCTTAACCTGAACCTCAACCTGGATAAGTAGCGAGGCGATTGAGCGCAACGCCTGCCTGTGCGGCGCACGCAGACAGGAAGCAGGTTGGCCTTTTTCAACGGTCTGCTGGGTAAATGAGAAACTTCGATTACCTCGAACCGGCCACGATCGCAGAAGCGTGCGCCCTGCTCAAACAGCATGGCGGCGAGGCCAAGCTCTTTGCCGGGGGAGCGCATTTGACGATCCTGATGAAGCAGGGACTGTATCAACCCAAAACATTGGTCAACATAAAAAAAATCGGCGAGCTGCGCGGCATTAAATTCGAGCCCAAGGACGGACTCACGATCGGCGCGCTGGTCACCCACCGCGAGATCGAAACATCCTCTTTAGTGAAACAGACATTTCCGGTGCTGTGCGA
>JBOHVS010000272.1:0-32231 GCA_050735975.1 Binatia bacterium
AAATCCTTGCGCCGGTTGGGCCCGCGAGTGACGAAGGCGATGAAGTCGGAATCTTCCCAGATCACTCTCCGCTGTCCCCAGTTGGCGCGGTTCTCATCGATCCACCGGCGCAAATCGAAACCTTGAAGGTGAGGGAACATAAAGCCTCCTTAAGTACAGCGAGAAGTATATCCTCGGTGGTTCAAACCGTTCAAGCCGTCAACACGTTCCATAGGCATACTGCTTAGGACTTGATCCGATAATGCGATCGGCACGCTATAGAATCAACAAACCGGTCAAACAGATCGGGCTTATCTCGGATAGTCATGGATTGTTGCGGCCTGAGATCGCGTTTGCCTTAAACGGCGTCGATCTGATCATCCATGGCGGTGATATCGGCAAACCGGAGGTGCTCGATGGTCTGCGAGAAATCGCTCCGGTTTACGCCATCAAGGGCAATAATGACCGGGAAGGTTGGGCGCGGAAAATTCCTGATGTAATGACTGTGACAATCGGAAAGCTAAAGCTTTATGTCATCCATGCCGTGCAGGATCTCGATATCGATGCCGCTGCGGCCGGGTTCCGCGCCGTCGTTAGCGGGCACTCGCACAAACCCTCGGCGGTGAAACGAGACGGCGTCCTCTATATCAATCCTGGGAGCGCCGGACCACGACGCTTCAAACTGCCGGTCGCGGTCGCCAAGCTGCACGTGGCGGCAGACGGCGTTATCCCGGAATTGATCGATGTGTTTACCGGAGAAGCGCTCCTGGTCAGTAACGAGCAGCGCAAGGCAGAATCAGGTTAAGGTTAAGGTTTAGGTTTTAGCTTCAGATCCGCCCCCCCTCGAGCCTCAGGAGTAGGTTTAGGTCGCCCCCGAGCGACAATCGTTTGACTTTAGCATCTTCAAACGATAGAGTTTGTTACTCCTTTTAAACCGATCCGGTGAGATCGGAAAAGGCGGTATGAAAAACTCAGTAAAGAACGACGCCTGTCGCGGCAGACCTCCTCGGACGATTTGAGGGGGTCTTTTTTTGTCCATGCCCCAGGAAAAACGAGTATTGCTCGAGAAACAGGATATCGTTCGAACCGTCGCGCGGATGGCGCATGAGATCGTCGAAAAAGCCGCCGGGCCGGGCGGGTTAGTATTGATCGGCATTCGTTCTCGCGGGGTTCATTTAGCGCGACGGCTGGCGCGGAAGATCGAAGAGTTTTCGAGCCCGGCGCCTTCGATTGGAGCGATCGACGTCAGTCGATATCGCGATGATCGCACGCAGAGCGAAGCTTCTGCCAATGTTTCGCGATCGGAAATTTTGGTGACTGTGGATGAAAAGACGGTTGTGCTGGTGGACGATGTTATCTTCAGAGGCCGGACCATTCGCGCGGCCATGCAAGCCGTTAATCAGCTCGGGCAGCCCACGCGGATTCTTCTGGCCGTTTTGGTGGACCGGGGAGCGCGGGAACTCCCGATTCGCGCCGACATCGTCGGAAAAAATATCGAAGCTAACGATTCTCAGCGGGTGAATGTCTTGCTGGAAGAATCGGATGGCATCGATCAAGTGATTCTCTCGCAATGGGATACTCGGTCGAAGATTTGAGAGATTTGAAACTTTATTTATGCGCAGTGTGGTCTCCATAGCTGATCTGACCAACGAAGAGATCGAAGAGATCTTCGAACTGGCTGATGCCGCGGAAAAGCTCCGGCGGGATAGGCCGCATGGCGGCAAGATTATGGCGACCCTCTTCTACGAACCAAGCACCCGCACGCGGCTATCCTTCGAATCGGCCATGCAGCGTCTTGGCGGTTCGGTTATAAGCTGTTCGGACATGAAATCCTCCTCTGCGGCGAAGGGGGAGAGCGTTGCCGACACGGCCAAGGTGGTCTCCGGCTACTCCGATGTTTTGGTCGTGCGTCACTATTGGGATGGGGCCGCGCAAGCTGTGGCCGAGCACGCGGATGTGCCCGTGATCAACGCGGGCGACGGCAGTCACGAGCACCCGACCCAGACGTTGTGCGACCTTTACACTTTAAGAAGAGAAAAAGGAGATCTGCGGGGGCTCAACGTCGTGATCTGTGGCGACCTCAAGAACGGCCGAACTATTCATTCTCTGGTGTATGCGCTCGCTCGTTTCGGCGCCAACATAGTGACATTGGCCGCCGGGGGTATGGAATTGCCGGCATTTGTCCTTGAAAGGCTGCAAAGAGAGTTTCAGTACACGTTTGCGCCGGTGGCTTCGGATGACCTGAATACCGTGGTAAGCGAGACAGACGCGCTTTACTTGACGCCTAAGCAACCGCACCAGCTGGCGCTGATGACCGAAATGGACGAGTACCTGCAAACGCGGCTGGCCACGATGGTTTCCGGACTGCGCTACGATGCCTTTTACATGACGCGGAAGCAGAAAGAACGAATGAAGGACGGCACTACCGGGGGAAGCTACCCAACCATTGGCGCCAAGTTTCTGCGCGAAGAACGCTTCAAGGACACGGTAGTGATGCATCCATTGCCGCGTGTCGACGAGCTGTCGCCGGAACTGGATAAAGACCGCCGCGGGGTTTATTTCAAGCAAGCGGCCTATGGCGTACCGGTGCGGATGGCCCTTCTCCACCTTCTTTTCGAGAAGCAGCAGACCGGTTCCCGGATCAAACGGAGAAATGTCATCTACGAGAGTCCGGAACCACTGGGACCTCAATGCGCGAACCCCAACTGCGTTACCGTGAGAGAAGCGGGATCCACTCAGGTGAGGTTCGAGCTCGCCTCAAGCGGCCCCGCCGCCGCGCTGATCATACGCTGCTGCTATTGTGACCATCAGTTTAAGGTCCAACTCGTCGGCCATCTTAATTCCAAGAGATACTTCGGCTATGATATCGGCTTTGCCGATACCGTTAAGCAGTGGCTTAAGCAAAAGGAATTGGTACTTTTCGATTCGATCAAGCAGGCGGAGGAGTTAGGGTACGAGCCTTACAAGAGCGGCGCGGAACGGATAGTGATGGATGCAGGGGAAATACGGGTGGCCGTCGAGCAAATGAGTAGTGAGATCGTTCGGGATTGCGAAAATCCCGAACGCCTTCTAATTCTCGGGATAAGGAGCGCAGGCGCGCTACTCGCGCGAAGAATCGCCACGCAATTAGAACAGGATCGAAAAAGAAAAATCGAGTTTGGAGAAATCGAAGTGTATGGAAGCGGCGACGAGATCCGGCGGCTTTCTCCAGCCGATCCCGACCTCGGTCCCATCAACCTGCGCGACCGGGCAGTGATCCTTGTGGATGACGTAATCCACACTGGACGGACTGTAAACAACGCTCTGAATATGATTTTTCGAGCGGGACGACCGCAATCGGTTCGCCTGGCGGTTCTAATCGACAGGGGCCACCGTGAAGTGCCGCTTAAACCGAACTACGTTGGCAAGAACATTCCAAGTTCCGAGAGAGACAGGGTGCGCGTGAGCCTACGCGAACAAGACGGCGATGAGAGCGACCGGGCGGTCATCTATTCGATCGCAAATCCAGGAAACGCATGAGCAGGGAGATTGGATGACTAAGAAGAAGGCCATACTGGCGCTCGCCGACGGCCGTTATTACGAAGGGCATGCATTTGGAGCCGCGGGGGAAGCGGCCGGCGAAGTCGTGTTCAATACCAGCATGACCGGCTACCAGGAGATATTGACGGATCCATCGTACGAAGGGCAGCTCATCGCCATGACCTATCCGCAGATCGGTAACGTCGGGGTCAATCCCGAGGACGTCGAATCCCAAAGGCCGTTCGTAAGGGGATTCATTGTCAAGGAATACACGCCGGCGCCGAGCAATTGGCGCGCGACTCAAGCTCTCCATGACTACATGCGCGAACATGGTATAGTCGGGATCGAAGGCATCGACACGCGGGCGTTGGTGCGCCATCTGCGCGATCATGGAGCACAGGAAGGGATTATCTCTACCACGTCGACTGATCCGAAGGAGCTAGTCGCCAAAGCGAAGGCTTCGCCCGGCCTCATCGGCCGAGACCTGGTAAAGGATGTTACCTGCCGAGAGCCTTACGATTGGAACCAGGGCATGTGGGAGCTGGAGACCGGCTACAAGCAACGAGACGCTTCCAAGCGGGTCGACAAGCGGCGGAGTAAAAAAGCGAACAGCTTCAGCTCGCCCGCGTATTCGGTTGTTGCCTACGATTTCGGCGTCAAGTTCAACATCCTGAGAAATCTGGCGGAAGCAGGTTGCAGGGTCAGGGTAGTGCCGGCCGATACACCGGCGGAAGACATTCTTGCGCTAAACCCCGACGGCATCTTTCTGTCGAATGGGCCGGGCGATCCGGACGCGGTGCCCTATGCCAAGGAGAATGTGCGCAAATTGATCGGCAAAAAGCCCATATTCGGCATTTGCCTCGGTCACCAGATCATGGGACTGGCTCTCGGCGGCAAGACCTATAAGCTCAAGTTCGGCCATCACGGCGGCAATCAGCCGGTGATGGATCTGACGACGCGGAAAGTAGAGATCACGTCCCAGAACCACGGCTTTGCCGTCGATGCCGGCTCTTTGAAGGGCGCCGCTGAGATCACCCACCTGAATCTCAATGACAACACAGTGGAGGGGCTCGCTCACAAGGAGCTGCCGATATTTTCGGTTCAGTATCATCCGGAGTCGTCTCCCGGCCCGCACGACGCCAACTACCTGTTTCGGCGCTTCATGGAAATGATGGATAGGCACCGCGGGTAACGGCCACTCATGCCGAAACGAGCAGACATCCATTCGATTCTTCTCATCGGCTCCGGACCGATCATCATCGGGCAGGCCTGCGAATTCGACTATTCCGGCACGCAGGCGCTTAAAGCGCTGAAAGAAGAGGGTTACCGGGTCATTCTCGTCAACTCGAACCCGGCCACGATTATGACCGACCCGGGTTTCGCCGACCGGACCTACATTGAACCCATCACCACGGATATCGTGGAGAAAATCATCGAGAAGGAACGTCCCGACGCGCTTCTCCCCACTTTAGGCGGGCAAACCGCGCTGAATCTCGCGATCGACCTGGCCGAGCGCGGCGTATTGGAGCAATACGGCGTCGAGATGATCGGGGCGAAGCTGCACTCGATAAAAAAGGCGGAAGATCGGGATCTTTTCAAGGAAGCCATGCGCCGCGCCGGCTTGGACCTGCCGCGTAGCGGCTACGCCCGCAACATGCGCGAAGCGATGAGAATACAAAAGCGGCTGAAGTTTCCGGTGATCATTCGCGCGTCGCGCACTCTGGGCGGAAGCGGCGGCAACTTCGCTTACGGAGGGGAGGATTTCAAGGAAGTCGTGCAGCACGGGCTCGACATCTCGCCGGTGCATGAAGTCTTGATCGAAGAATCGGTCCTGGGGTGGAAAGAATTCGAATTGGAAGTCATGCGTGATCACAAGGACAATGTTGTGATCATCTGCTCGATCGAGAACTTCGATCCCATGGGAGTGCATACCGGAGACTCGATTACCGTTGCCCCGGCGCAGACGCTCACGGACAAAGAATATCAAATCATGCGCGATGCCGCCCTGCGAGTTATCCGAGAGATCGGCGTCGATACGGGCGGCTCCAATATCCAATTCGCGGTAAATCCGACGGACGGCCGCATGGTGGTCATCGAAATGAATCCTCGCGTGTCGCGCAGCTCGGCGCTCGCCAGCAAGGCCACGGGATTTCCGATCGCCAAGATCGCCGCGAAGCTGGCCGTAGGCTACACCCTGGACGAAATTCGCAACGATATCACCCGTGAGACCCCCGCCTGTTTTGAACCGACGATCGACTACGTCGTCGTGAAGGTGCCGCGCTTCACCTTCGAAAAGTTCCCCCAGGCCAAAGATCTTCTGACCCCGCAGATGAAATCGGTGGGTGAAGCGATGGCGATCGGACGCACGTTCAAGGAAGCGCTGCAAAAGGCGATGCGCTCGCTCGAAATCAATTCCTTCGGCTTCGAGCCAAAATTGAACCTATCGGAAAATAGCCGTGAACAGGAACTTGAGATCCTAGGTGATAAGCTGCGACATCCCAATGCTCAGCGCCTCTGGTACTTGGCGGATGCATTTCGTGTCGGAATGACGACCGACGAAGTTTATCAGCTGTCCAGCATCGATCCCTGGTTTCTCGAAAAGATCCGCGAAATCGTCGCCACGGAATCGGAAATCGCGAGCTTTAACGGGCGGATTTCGGATTTGCCGGCCGACCTGTTGAGGTCATGGAAACAAATGGGGTTCGCCGATGCTCGGATCGCAAGGCTGGTGGGAGCATCCGAGGAACAAATTCGGCAATGTCGAAAATCGAAGGAGATTGAGGCCGTATTCTCTTCCGTCGATACGTGCGGCGCCGAATTTCCAGCCTTCACGCCTTATCTCTATTCGACCTACGAGCTCGAAGACGAATCGAATCCGACCCAACGCCAAAAGATCATGATTCTCGGCGGCGGACCGAACCGGATCGGTCAGGGCATAGAATTTGACTACTGCTGCGTGCATGCCGCATTTGCCCTCAAAGAAGAAGGCTACGAGACCATTATGGTCAATTGCAATCCCGAAACCGTCAGTACCGATTACGATACTTCCGACAAGCTCTACTTTGAGCCCCTCACCATGGAAGAGGTTTTAAACATCGTCGACCGGGAGCGACCCGACGGAGTCATCGTTCAGTTTGGCGGGCAAACGCCGCTCAAGCTGGCGCTGCCCCTGGAAAAGGCGGGCGTAAGGATTATCGGAACTTCGCCGGACAGTATCGATTTGGCCGAGGACCGCGAACGCTTCAAGGAGCTGCTGGACCGGCTCGATATTAAACAGCCGGAGAACGGCATCGCGCGCTCGTATGAAGAAGCGTTCAAGATCGCCGAGCGCCTCGGCTATCCCGTGTTGGTGCGGCCCTCGTACGTGCTGGGGGGAAGGGCGATGGAAATCGTTTATGACCGCGCGGCTCTCAGGCATTACATGACTCACGCCGTCTCGGCTTCGCCGGAGCACCCGGTTCTGATCGACAAATTTCTCGACGATGCGATCGAGGTGGATGTCGATGCTCTGGGCGATGGCGAGGATGTGGTGATCGGCGGGGTCATGGAGCATATCGAGCGGGCTGGCGTTCACTCCGGAGACAGCGCCTGCAGTTTGCCGCCGAAGTCGCTGAGCTCCGAAGTTCAGGCCGAGATCCGTCGCAATACAACCGTGTTGGCGCACGCCTTAAACGTCCGTGGATTGATGAACGTCCAATTCGCCGTGCAAGGAAAGAATGTCTACGTTTTAGAAGTCAACCCCCGCGCTTCGCGCACGGTGCCGTTCGTCAGCAAAGCCACCGGAGTTCCGCTGGCGAAGCTTGCGGCGAAGATCATGGTGGGGCGAAAACTAAAAGAATTGGGGCTCCGTTCCGAGGTCGTTCCCAAGCACATTTCCGTGAAGGAAGCGGTTTTCCCGTTTAATAAGTTCCCGGGGGTCGATACCCTGCTGGGCCCGGAGATGAAATCGACCGGCGAAGTAATGGGGATCGATAGCTCGTTTGGAATCGCTTTCGCCAAAGCGCAATTGGGCGGCGGCATGCGATTGCCAAGCGAAGGCAAAGTCTTCATCAGCGTGCGAGACGAAGACAAGGAGCGAGCCGGCCTGGTCGCCCGAAAACTTCATGGCGCGGGGTTTCGGATTATTGCCACCCGGGGCACGGCCGGCTATTTTCAGGCCCGCGGAATATCGGCGGAAGTCGTCAACAAAGTTCAGGAAGGAAAGCCCCACATCGCCGACCAAATCAAGGAAGGCGACATCGCCATGGTGATTAACACGCCTACCGACGCCCACTCGCAGGCGGATTCTTACTATCTCCGTCGTTGCGCGCTGGACTATCAGGTCCCCTATTTTACTACTATCGCCGGGGCCGAGGCCGCTGCTGAAGGAATTGAATTTTTGAAGCAAGGCGACTTCGGAGTTCAGGCGTTGCAAGATTACGAAGCTCCGCCGCAGCCGTAGCGCCTTCATGAACGAGTCCACGACCGAATCGGCAAGCAGCGCGGCGATTCGCCGCCCGAAAGACGATTCGGTACGGAGTTCACTGCGGGCGCTCCAGACGCCGATTCGTTTTCTTAGAGGCGTCGGTCCGAAACGAGCGCAGCAGCTCGAAGCATTCGGACTGAAGACCGTCGAAGATCTGCTTTACTATCTGCCGTTTCGTTACGAAGACCGCCGCCGGATCAAGAAAATTGGCGACGCGAGCCTAAATCAGTACGAAAGTTTCACCGGCCAACTCATCCGTTTGGAGAAGAAATACATTCCGCGCCGGCGCGCGCAAATGTTGCTGGGCACTATCGCGGATGACAGCGGAGCGATCGATCTCGTCTGGTACCGGGCGCCCGCTTATCTCACCAACTCCCTCGCCCGCGGCAATCGCCTTTTGGTGCATGGCAGAGTGGAGCAGGGGAGGACAAAACTGAAATGTATCGCACATCCCGATTTCGACGTGCTCGAAGCCGATCAGAACGACGACCTGCAGAAAATTCTGCCGATCTATGAACGGCCGGCGGGTCTCTCGCTCTCATTGATCCGTACGTGGATAGCTCTCGCGATATCGGAATATGGCCGGCGCTTGCCCAACCAACTACCGCCGCGAGCCATGCGGCGGCTGGGACTATTAAACTCGACGGAAGCTTTGCGCTGCATACACCAACCCGATCCCCAAGCGGACCCCGCCAAGCTCAACAGTTTTTCTTCACCGGCGCACCGCTCGCTGATCTTTGACGAGCTTTTCTATTTGCAGCTCGGATTGGGGCTCAGAAAAAAATCCCACTCGCATGGCAAAGGCGTGGTCATCCAGCCGGATTTCGATCACCTACGATCCAAGATGAGCGATTGGCTGTCGTTCCGCCTTACCGGAGCCCAGCAGCGGGTTTTGAGCGAAATAGATGTGGACATGGAACGTTCGAGCGCCATGCAGCGCCTCGTGCAAGGCGACGTTGGTTCGGGCAAAACCATAGTTGCGTGGTTCGCCTCGCTCCGGGTTATCGAAAACGGCTACCAGGCGGTGTGGATGGCGCCAACCGAGCTCCTGGCCGAACAACATTACCGTAATCTCAAACCTTTCTCAGATGCGTTGGCAATCAGGTCCGTGCTGCTCACCGCGGCGCAACCCGCAAGAGATAAAAGGCTGGCGCTTGAAAGAGTCGCGAGCGGCGAGATCCAATTTGTCGTTGGGACCCACGCATTGATCCAGGAAGGGGTGGAAATCCCGCGAATGGGGTTGGGAGTCATCGACGAGCAACATCGGTTCGGCGTCACACAGCGCCTTTCGCTGCAACGCTTGCTGAGCCCGCAAGGCCCTTCCACGCCCATCGCTTTGCAGCCCCATATGCTTCTAATGAGTGCGACCCCGATACCGCGTAGCCTTGCCATGGTCCTTTATGGAGACATGGAAGTGTCTTTTTTGGACGAAATGCCGCCGGGGCGCGCGCCGGTGCGAACGAAAGTCTACAGCCAAATCGAACGAAGGACGCTTTATGATTCCGTAATTGAAGAGTTGCGCGCAGGCCATCAGGTCTTCATCGTTTACCCTCTGGTGGAACAATCCGAGCAGCTCCACGAAGTTCGGGACGCGACTCAAATGGCGGGAAAGATGCGCCGCAGCGTCTTTAAAGACTTCGGCGTAGGTTTGGTCCACGGGCGCATGTCGCCGCTCGAGCGGGACGAGGTGATGCGAGCGTTTAGAGACGGCTCGATCGGTGTCTTGGTTTCGACGACGGTCATTGAGGTCGGCATCGACATCCCAAATGCAACCGTAATGGTGGTCGAACATGCGGAACGATTCGGTCTGTCGCAGCTGCATCAGCTTCGCGGACGCGTAGGGCGAGGCCAAGCTCGGGGATATTGCTTGCTCGTGAATCGCGGCGCCCGCAGTCCCGTCGCCGAGCAACGGCTTCGCGTTATGGAGCAGGAACACGATGGTTTTAAGATCGCCGAGGCCGACCTTGCCCTGCGCGGCCCGGGAGAATTTTTAGGTACGCGACAATCGGGGGTCGGAAACTTTCGTCTGGTCAATCTGGCGCGCGACATGGGACTGCTGATCGAAGCGCGCAAGGAGGCGCAGGCGTGGCTGGAAAAAGATCCGGAACTGAAAACCAGAGAATCTTCAGCGATGAGGAAAATATTGCTCCATCGGTGGGGCGGCCGGCTCGAGTTGGGGGCGGTGGGATAGCAAAGAGCAAGGAGCAGGGAGCACAGGACGGTGTTTCCAACCGTTCGAGCGGTAATCTCCGTCAGACGGTTTGAACGGTTGCTCTCCCGTCGAGGCTAGTTTGCACCCAAGTTCCCGATGGCTTATAAATTGAGGAAATCTCGTCAAAAAGAAGGCCAAATAGAGTGGAATTCCAGCGGATTAAGAGACTGCCGCCCTATGTCTTTAGCATTATTGACGGCATGAAGATGGAAGCGCGTCATCGGGGCGAAGACATCGTCGATTTCGGCATGGGCAACCCCGATTTGCCTACCCCGCCGCACGTAGTAGCCAAGTTAGTCGACGCAGCCGGCAAACCGCAGAACCACCGATACTCCGTGTCGCGGGGGATCTATAAGCTCAGAGTCGCTATCTCGGATTGGTACCGGCGCCGTTATCAGGTGGAAATAGATCCAGATGCCGAGGCGATCGTCACTATCGGAGCCAAAGAAGGCTTGTCGCATCTCGCATGGGCCATCGTCGATCCGGGCGACGTGGTGCTCTGTCCTAGCCCAACCTACCCGATCCATCAGTATGCGTTTGTTTTGGCAGGCGGGGACCTTCGGTGCATTCCGCTGACGACAAGCGAAGGATTTTTTGGCCACCTCGAAGAAGCGATCAAGCAAACCTGGCCGAAGCCCAAACTGCTGATTATCAGTTTTCCGCATAATCCGACTACGGAAGTCGTCGAGCTTGATTTCTTCGAGCGCATTGTCACATTTGCGCAGGAACATGAGCTGATCGTCGTCCATGACTTGGCCTACGCGGATTTGACCTTTGACGGGTATCAAGCGCCCAGTTTTCTGCAAGTTCCGGGCGCCAAAAATCTCGGCGTCGAGTTTTTTTCACTTTCGAAGAGTTATAGCATGCCGGGCTGGCGGGTCGGCTTTGCAGTCGGCAATCGCGACATCATTCACGCCCTGGCCAGAATAAAAAGTTATCTTGATTACGGCATATTTCAGCCGATACAGATAGCCGCGATTCACGCGCTGAACGGCCCGCAGGATTGCGTAGAGGCCATCCGCCTCATGTATCAGAAGCGCCGGGATTCTCTGGTTGACGGTCTCGACCGGGCCGGCTGGAAAATAAAGAAGCCGAAAGGGACAATGTTTGTCTGGGCTGAAATTCCAGAGCGGGCGAAACCGATGGGGTCGGTGGAATTTTCCAAGTTTCTCCTGCAGGAGGCAAAAGTGGCGGTGTCTCCGGGGATTGGTTTCGGTCAGTATGGGGATGAGTTCGTTCGCTTCGCTCTAATTGAGAACGAGCACCGCACCAAGCAGGCTGTCCGCAATATCCGCCGCGCCTTGGGAAAGCTGCTGGATTGACTGGGTTCGTAAGTAATGGGATTGCGACCAGGTGCGGTTCGGAACAATAAAATTCCAGTTTGCCGAAAACCGGTATTTTGACATTCGTGACAGTGGCTATCGACGATGGCTTGTACTCCAATTCCCTCTCCCTCTCGGGGGTCAGGGTGAGGCGGCAAAGCAACACCCGACCACCTTACCTCTCTCCCATTAAGGGAGAGGAGGTTTTAAACATGATTTTTTAGCGAAGTCGCTCAGCCTTTCGTCCATTTTAGTGTATATCATGGCATCAGCACAGAATCGCCGGAAAGTCGGCATCGGATTGCTCGGTTCCGGAGTCGTCGGCGAGGCCGTTCAAGATATCATCTTCAACGACCTGCAAGGCCGCGTCCGCGATGATTTCGATCTCGAGATCCGAAGAATCTATACACGCAACCCCAAAAGCAAAAAATGGTATTCGGCTCGCTCGGCCCTCTTCACGGCAAAAGCCGAGGAGGTCATCGATGATCCAAACGTCGCAATAGTTATCGAAGCGCTGGGCTTTCAGGAGCCCGAACAGCTGCCGACCTTTCGCGACTATATTCTGCGAGCTTTTCAGAACGGAAAATCGGTCGTCACCTCCGATAAGGCAGTCCTTGCCAGGTTCGGTCAGGAGATTTGGTCCGCCGCCGCAAGCACCGGCCGGCAGATCCGCTTCGAAGCCTGTGTCGGCGGCGGCATTCCGATCATCCGCTCGCTCAGCGAAAGTTTCGCCGTGGAAGAGCCGGAGGCGGTGTTCGGAATCCTCAACGGCACCTGCAACTACATCCTTTCGCAGATGGAGAAGAGCGGAAAGCCGTACCGGGAAGCGCTTAAGGAAGCGCAGCAAAAGGGCTACGCCGAGACTAATCCGGCGGCCGACGTGAGCGGGAGCGATGCGGAGGCCAAGCTGGTTCTGCTTGCGGCGATCACCTTCGGTTTGCACGTGCTACCGGGCACTACCTGGCGCAAAGGGATCGAGAACATCCATGCAGTCGATTTTCGCTATGCCGGCCGCGCCGGTTCGAGTACGATCAAGCACCTTGCGGTCGCCAAAAGGAACGGCGACGTTGTCCAGGTTTTTGTTTCTCCGGTTTTAATCGCGTGCGATCATTTTCTCGCCGGCATTGATAGCGCTACGAATGCGATCTGCTTCAAAGGCAGGAAAAGCGGCGGAGACCAGGCGGCGTGCGATCGGGATTACGTTTTTGTCGGACCCGGCGCCGGCGGCGGACCGACGGCAGTTGCCATACTGGGCGACGTGTGCGAGCTGGCGCGCGGGGTAGAGGCTGTTTCCACTGGACTGTCGCCGCTGGTTAAACCCGGCCGCCTGAAAGTTCAACCCGAGAGCGAGATCGACGGATCCTTCTATGTGCGTTTCATTGTGAAGGACAGGGCCGGGATCGTCGGCGATATCGGCCAGACCTTCGGCCGGCTGCGAGTCAACATTTCTGAGATTTGGCAGCTGAGACACAGTGAAGAAGAGCTGAAAGCGCTCATGCGCAGTTACGATCTGAAGGCGAAAGCGCATGAGATCTTGCCTTTTGTCATGACTCTTGAACAGACTACTTTAGGCCAGATCCGCGAAGCCATGGATCATATCCGGAGGCAAGACTATATTTTAGATGAGCCGGTTTGGTTTCCGATTTGGGGAGCGAAGTGAGCAATAAAGCGCCGCAGGTTCGGAAGGTTGAGGCTAAAGCTTAGGTTGAGTTAAACCTTAACCTATTTGGCGAGGCGGGGTTTTTCAGCGAGAACTATTGAGACGGATATAGGGAAGTGAAATACATCATTCTACAAGGCGATGGCATGGCCGATTACCCGATTGAGAGTCTCGGCGGAAAAACTCCGCTCGAGGCTGCCAAGACGCCCAACATGGACTGGCTTGCAGCGCGCGGCGTGTTCGGTATCGCCCACGTGATCCCGGAGGGGTTCCCGCCGGGGAGCGACGTAGGCAACATGAGCATCATGGGCTACGACCCGGCGGTTTATCACACCGGCCGATCCCCGTTGGAAGCGGCAAGCATGGGAGTCGCGCTGGAGCCGAACGATATCGCCTTTCGCTGCAACCTTGTCACCTTGCGGGGAAGCGGTGCTGACACGACAATGGAGGATTTCACCGCCGGCCATATCTCGACCGAGGAAGCAGCGGACATCATTCGCGACGTTCACCAAGCTCTTGGGGGTGGAGGCATCGAATTTTTTCCCGGGGTTAGCTATCGGCATCTGATGGTTTGGCGCGACGGGAAAGAGAAAATGGCAACGACGCCGCCGCACGACATCACAGACCGGAAGGTCGCCTCTTATATGCCGGCGGGCGATGGCGCGAATAGACTGCTCGAGCTTATGGAAGCTTCGAAGCCGCTGCTCGCCGCTCACCCAGTAAACGCTAGACGCGCGGAAAAGGAGCAAAGGCAGGCGACGAGCCTCTGGCTTTGGGGGCAGGGAAGGGCGCCGGCCTTGCCTCCTCTCACGGAGCGCTTCGGCATCAAAGGCGGCGTCATCTCGGCCGTGGACATCATCAACGGCCTCGGCGTCTATGCCGGGCTTGAACGTGTTTATGTTCCGGGAATCACGGGTTTTCTGGATACTAATTACAAGGGTAAGGGGGAGTATGGAGTGCGCTCCTTGGAGAGCAACGATTTAGTGTTCATCCACGTCGAAGCGACCGATGAGGCCGGTCATATGGGGGACGTTAAGGCCAAGGTCCGGGCCATTGAGGACTTCGACGAAAAAGTCGTCGGGACGGTGCTGGAACGAATGGCTAACAGGAAAGACTGGCGCGTGCTTCTGATGCCGGACCACCCGACAGCCATTACGCTCAAGACGCACGTTGCCGAGCCGGTACCGTTCGTGTTGTTTTCCGCCGGCGAGCCGCAGTACAACCCAGGGCTCGGATACAACGAGACCGACGCGCTGAAAACCGGGGTAGTCGTAAAAAAAGCCTTCAAGCTGATGGAGGCGCTCATCGAGGGGAGGAGACCGTGGACCGAAACCTAGCTTTGGAAGCGGTGCGGGTAACGGAAGCGGCCGCGCTGTGCTGCGCGCGCTTGACGGGTCGGGGCGACGAAAAGGCCGCCGACCAAGCCGCCGTAGACGCCATGCGCCGCGCATTCAATGCTCTCGCCATCGACGGTACGGTCGTTATCGGCGAAGGCGAGCGCGACGAAGCGCCGATGCTGTATATCGGCGAGAACGTGGGATCGGGTGGACCGAAAGTGGATATTGCGCTCGATCCTCTGGAAGGAACGACGATCTGCGCCAACGGCGCGCCCAACGCGCTTTCCGTAATCGCCATGGCCGAAAGCGGTAATTTTCTTCACAGTCCAGACACCTACATGGACAAGATCGCGGCCGGCCCGGCCGGCAAAGGTGTTGTTGATCTGGACAAGAGCCCGACGCAGAATCTGCACGCGTTGGCCGAAGCTAAAAGCTGCAAGGTTGAGGATTTGACCGTCATCATTCTCTCGCGGCCACGACACGAAGCGCTCATCAAGGAAGTCCGTCAAGCGGGCGCGCGTATTCGCCTGATCACGGACGGCGATGTGTCGGCGGCCATCGCGACCACCAAACCGGAGACGGGCATCGACCTGCTCATGGGCATCGGCGGCGCCCCGGAAGGAGTTTTAGCCGCCGCGGCATTACGCTGCGTCGGCGGCGACATGCAAGGCCGGCTGAAACCGCGCAACGAGGGTGAAATCGAACGCGCCAGGAAGATGGGCATCACGGACATCGACAAGAAGTTGACGATCGAAGATCTCGCCGCAGGCGATGTGATGTTTGCGGCTACCGGGGTCACCGATGGCGATTACCTTCAGGGTGTTCACTTCTTTCCCGGCGGGGCGACGACTCAGTCGGTCGTCATGCGTTCCAAAACGCGCACGATCCGGGTCATCAACGCCACTCATTATTTCGATCACAAGCCCAGTTACTAATTTGCGTTCGTCTCCCCAACGTGGCTAAGAAGAGAAGAAGGAAACGAGGTTGGCTCAAAGGCCTTCTTCTCTTTATTTTTACTCCCCTCATCATCTGGGTTTTCGCCTTTCTGATATGGCTCAACTGGGACGGCATCGTGAAACTCATCGGCAACGAAAGCGAAAAACCCAAATCGCCTGCCAGGGCCGCCAGGAAGCCCGACAAAACTGGTTCCACATCCACTGAGAAACTCGTCGATGAGGATCGTAAGAGGCTCGACGATATCCTGAAAAAACGGAAATAAGACGGGCACCGTTGAAGCGAGTCGGGCGAGCGCAACGCAGCCGATGGGCTTTTTTCAGCAGCCTGTGGAAGGTTGATACTCTCTAAATACGCTCTCCATCCTCTCAAAGTCAGCCAAAGTTCGCAGTGATGCAAACGTCGGGAAGATCATCGGCAGCTCTCCGCGATTGAACAAGTCGAGGGCCAGGTCTGGAGATAACCAAAGGGCGTCCTCAACCTCGCGGGGATTGATAACAGGAATTTCACCATCCGGGAGTGAAGCCAGATAAAACCGCGTATCGAATCGGATTGAAAATTGCGGAGGCGTTTCCCATCGAGAAAAATATACAACTCGACTGAGGTCGCAAAAAAGGCCGCTGGCTCTGAGAAGGGCTTCAAAACTCGATGACTTTGCCAGCAAAGCCTCTCGTTCCATTTGGGATGGTGCGTTAGCGGCCGGTTTGCCATCCCCGCGCCGGGCGAGAAGTACGCCGGCCTCCTCATAGAGCTCGCGAATACCGGCGATCCAGTGGCCGATCGCCAGGGATGGGGTGAGTTGGGCGCCGAGAATTCTGCGGGCGTCCGTTGGAGATAACCCCTGGCATCTCTGGATGACGCCGGCAGCGCAGTCTTCTTTACGAACGTTTCCGCCGGGAAAGACGTACATGCCGCCGAGAAAGGCCATACCCTCGGGCCGCCGCGTGAGAAAAACCTCGAAGCCTCCCGTCTCCTCAGAGCGGAGCAGGATGACGGTGGCGGCATGCTTCGATGCAATCACAGTTGTCCTCCAATCGGCACCTGCAGAGACTCGCCAAACGAGTTTCGACAGGGCGGTCCGGGGCAGTAGAAGGTCTTAAATTCCTTCTGAGCGCGGGAGCAAACAATGATACTCGAAGAAACGGTGCCCGACAATTCTCCGTGGACACAGATAGCATCTCGGGGGTCGGCGGAATTTCCGCCCGGATTGTGGTCGCTAAGGACCTTCTTTAAGCGGGCCAGCCAGTCCACGGTCGGCTCCGAATGTTCTGCAACCCTTGCAGAGCGATCATTGAAAAGATCATAGGCACGAGTATGTTTTTCGGACCGCTCGTCATGGGCGCCCGCATTACTGAAGACGTGCAACCCCGGCTCCAGTTTCGCGGTTTGCATCCCTTGTTCGAAGTTTGCAGCTGTCCAGGCTTCGGTCCCGTCTGCAAACACAAGCGTGAAAGGTTGATAAACGGCCTCGCAGCCTTCGTGCAGATTTGCCTCGGCGTAAGCCGCGGACTTGAACCCTAGGAGGTCTAAACAGAGGAGACCTCGGGAGCGGAAGTCATTCGTCTTATGTTCATTATTATTCGATCGGCGGTTCAGGATTCCGACCAGAAGGCCATATTGATTAACCCCCAGCCAGGTTCCGCCGGCGAGTAAGTCCCTGCCCGCCACAATCACGGGGTTACGGCCGATCTCCCCGGGCGCATCGGACGGTCGGTCATAGCGCTCGTCTCGGTTGGCGGCGACGATGATCGGATAATCTTCGAAGACCTTGAAATACAGAGCTAATGTGCACACATGTATGGTTTACAGAAAGCCGCAAAAGTGTGCAATGCATTCCAGCAAGGACCTCGCCAGGGCAAGGTTGAGGCGTAGGTTAAGGTTGAGATGGAGAGGAGGGGAAGCCTGAACCTTGGCCTTGACCTTCTTGAAGAGCAGCCGACTAGCTAGCCCGCATTATCATGGACGATGGGAGAAGCAGCGACACTGTGTTCCAGCCTTCGCGGGCAAGTCCCTTCCGGCCGCGGTCAATAAGCCTGTACCTTGTAGGCCGCCGCCCGATCCTCTCCAATGGGTGGTTATTCCAGCGCTCGGGGCCTGAGAGCAACCTCCACGCCCCTGTGACCGCGGCCTCCACGGCTCGCCCGCTCGGCAGAGGAAAGCCGGAACGATACGAAAGCCGGCGCATCGAGAACATACGGTGTCAAAGGGCAGGAACATTTCGAATTAGGCATGCTGACCTGGCGTTTGAACATTCAGGGGGCCGCAGCAGGGGGACTGTCCCCCTCTCTTCGCCGATTGGGCGACAGTGGCAGAGGGTATTGCGCCGGCTTGAGGCGCGGCCGGGCTTCTCTCAACTGAAACAGCATGAATAATGCGGGCTAATAATTTGTCGTTACCTAGCATTTATGTTAGCCTCGAAAAAGTTGAGAGGTTTTTCAATGTTTCAATCAGTGGATGAAGTGATCAGCGGATTCGGCGCGCAAAAGTACATTTGCAACAAGAATGTAGCCACGGTCGTTTATCTCGGCATTTCCCTGCAGAAGCCCATTCTCGTTGAGGGGCCCGCAGGAGTCGGCAAAACGGAGCTGGGGAAGGTTTTGGCCGGCTCTCTTGATATGGAGCTGATCCGGCTCCAATGCTACGAGGGCCTGGATGAAGCGAAGGCTCTATACGAATGGGAATACGCGAAGCAGCTTTTGTACACCCAGATCCTCAAAGATAAAATCGGCGAGATCCTGCAAGACACTCAAACCCTCCACCAAGCGGTGGATTCGATCGCCAGGCAAGATGGCGTTTTTTTTTCCGACCGTTTTCTATTGCCCCGGCCCTTGCTCAAAGCGATTCTTGCCGACAAGCCGGCGGTTCTTCTCATCGACGAAGTGGATAAATCAGACGCCGAATTCGAAGCTTTTTTGCTGGAGGTGTTGAGCGATTTTCAAATCAGTGTTCCGGAAATCGGCACGCTTCGAGCGAAACACGTTCCGCTGGTGGTGCTTACCAGCAACAGCAGTCGCGAGATGTCCGATGCCCTTAAGCGACGTTGTCTCCACCTGTATCTCGATTTTCCCGACTCGCAAAGAGAAATGGAAATCATCCGGTTAAAGGTGCCGGGCGTAGGGGAAAAGCTCGCGGAAGAGGTCGTCCGGCTGATTCAGCGGGTTCGAAAACTCGACTTGAAGAAAACTCCCAGTATCAGCGAGACCCTTGATTGGGTGAGGGCGCTCACCCTGCTGAACGTAAAACAACTCGACGATCAACTTGTGAACGAAACTCTTTCGACTCTCATGAAATACGAAGCTGATATTCGTAAAGCCCATCACGAACTACAGGCTTATCTGGCCGAACGCCGGGCCCTCCAGGGGTCGTCCGGCAGCGGCGACAAAGACCATCTGCACTAGGGACTACTGAAAAAGACTCATATGCTTCGTTGCGCTCAATCGCCTCGCCTCTGAGATCTTTTTAGCAGCCCCAAACAGAGTTTTTAAGCAACTAGTTTCGGTCCCCGGGATGCAAGACCGCGTCATTGAGTTCGCCAACGTCCTTCGCCGCAATGGCGTGCGGGTTTCTTTGTCCGAGAACGTCGACGCCTTTCGGGCCCTTGATCTTCTCGGCATTGAAGATCCTTCCCTGTTTCGCAGCGCATTACGCTCGACTCTGGTGAAGCGAGAGGTTGATCTCAGTCCGTTTGAGGAATTGTTTGACTTTTTCTTTTTAGGGATCGGCCAGGCGCTCAATCAGGCCGATCAGGGCCTTATGGCGCAATTGGGGCTTACGCCCCGGCAGTTTCAACAGCTGCTGGATCAGGTGCGGCGCTTCCTAAAGCAGATGGAAGGAGAGTTGTCGGATTTGACACGGGCTTTGCTGTCGGGCGACACGGCTGAGCTGGAGCGATTGCTGCGCGAGGCCGCGGCGAGCGAGGCTCAGCAGTCATCGCTGGAGAGCTTTCGTTTCACCCCCTTCACCAGGATGGCCTCCCGGTTGCAAACCGATCGGCTTCAAGGAGAGATCGAACGCTTTAAAGCGATGCTTCAGCTGCTCGGCGAAAACGGCGAGGACGTCCGGAACACGATCCGTTATTTGGATCAGCGGCTGAAAGACCTCTACCAGATGATTCGCGAGGTCATCCGGCAAGAGCAGCGCAAGCGGGGCATGGATCCTTCGGATCGCAATCGACTGTCCGCCTTCAACGAAAAGAGCTTCAGTTACTACACCGAGGAAGACATACGGCGCATGAATGAGGCGGTCGCCCGGCTCGCGCAGCGTTTCAAAAACCGCCTCTCCGTTCGGCGCAAAAAGGCGGCGAGAGGACGGTTCGACGTTAAAGAGACGCTGCGCAGGAATCTGCAGTTTGGCGGCGTGCCGTTTCATATCGAGCTCGACCGCAGACAAAAAACCAAGCCGCAGGTGATCGTCCTGTGCGACATCTCGGATTCCGTGTTGAATGCGTCTCGGTTCATGTTGCAATTCGTATACTCCGTGCAGGATCTCTACTCCAGGGTGCGCAGCTTTGTCTTCGTCAGCGACATCGGCGAAGTGACGGAGCTGTTTGAGGAGAACGAGATCCATCAAGCCATCGACAGGGCTCTCAAGGGCGACATCATCGACGTTTACTCGCATTCCAATTTCGGCCGCGCATTCGAGTTGTTTTACAAAGACCATTTTTCCGCAGTCACCGGCAAAACCACGGTTTTGATCATCGGCGACGGCAGAAACAACTACAATCGGCCGGGCGACTGGGTGCTACGCGAGATTCAGCAGAAAGCAAAGCAACTCATCTGGTTGAATCCTGAAAACCGCATGACCTGGGGAGTGGGGGACAGCGAGATGCCTCGCTACCTGCCCTATTGTGATATCGCGGAAGAGTGCCGTAATATTAGCCAGCTTTACAAGATTATCGATCTGATCGCGCCATGAAGAAGCTCTACATTCAGACCTACGGTTGCCAGATGAATCAGTACGATTCCGAGCGAATCGCCCGGGTTATGGGGCGAATGGATTACGTCACGACGGACCGCATCGATGCGGCGGATCTGATTCTCCTCAATACGTGCAGCGTCCGCGACAAGGCGGAGCAAAAGGTTTACAGCGCGCTAGGCAGTTGGAAAGAGTTAAAGGATCGGCGCGCAGGCGTCGTCATTGGCGTCGGCGGCTGCGTGGCGCAACAAGAAGGGGAAAGTCTTCTGAAGCGCGTGCCCCATCTCGATCTCGTCTTCGGCACCCACAACATTCCTAAACTTCCGGAAATGGTGCAACAGGTTCACGCGCTGCGCCGGCGGCCGGTGGAGATCGCTTTCTATCGTGATTCATCCTACATGGAAGATCCTGAGGGTCGTCCGGAAGTCCAGGGAACCAAAGCGTTCGTCACGATTATGCAGGGGTGCAATAAGGTCTGCAGCTTCTGTATCGTGCCGTACGTCCGTGGCCGGGAGGTGAGCCGGCCCAGCCGTAAAATCTTGGAGGAAATCGAAGCTTTGGCGGGCCTAGGCGTCAAAGAAGTGATGCTGCTCGGGCAGAATGTAAATTCCTACGGAAAACTCTCGCCTGGCGAAATCGGCTTTTCTGAATTGCTCAAGCGAGTTAACCAAATCGAAGGGCTGGCGCGCATTCGCTTCACGACGTCGCATCCGCAGGATCTTTCGCCCGAGCTGATCGAAGCCTACGCGACGCTCGACAAGCTTTGCGAACATCTTCATTTGCCGGTGCAGTCCGGAGCGGATTCGGTGCTGAGCAGAATGCGCCGCGGCTACACCAGAAAAGAATATCTGGATCGTATCCGCCGGCTTCGCGATCGCTGCCCCGAAATGTCTTTGAGCACGGACATCATTGTCGGTTTTCCCGGCGAAACCGAGGAGGAATTCGACCTGACGCTAGAATTGCTTTATGAAGTGCAGTATGATGAGATCTTCTCGTTTATGTATTCGGCGCGTCCCCAGACAGTCTCGGCGAAAATCTACGACGACGATATTCCTGAAGAAACCAAAAAAGAACGGCTCAAGAGATTGCAAAGTTTGCAGCAGAGGATATCGTTAATAAAGAATAGAGAGAAGGTCGGGAGCACGGAAGAAGTTCTAGTGGATGGACCAGCGAAACTGAAAAACGGGCAAATCATGGGCCGCACGCGAAGCAACCGCATCGTCAATTTCACCGGCTTGGAACAACTCGTCGGAACTTTGGCGCGCGTGCGCATCATCGGAGCTACCGCGAATTCGCTGCTCGGGGAATTGCCCGCGCTCGAGGCTGGTCCCGATTTTCAGCCAGAAAGGGTAATGGCATGACCAAACGGGAAGATTCAATTCAGATGTCCGTCGGCGGTTTGACACTCGATCCTGTGACCAAGACGCCCATCGTGATCCTAAAGGACTCCGAAAATAAACTTAACCTGCCGATCTGGATCGGACTTCTGGAAGCGACCGCGATGGCGACGGAAATCGAAGGAATCAAAATGGCGCGGCCGATGACGCATGATCTGCTCAAAAACGTTCTCGGTGAGGTGGGCTGCGCCGTGGAATCGGTTGAGATAACGGAGCTCAAAGAAAACACTTATTACGCATTGGTTCGCCTGACTGTGGCCGGTCGACAACTCCTGATCGATTCCCGGCCCAGCGATGCGATTGCTCTGGCTCTCCGGACGAAAAGCCCAATTTACGTCGCGAAAGCGGTGCTGGAGGCTTCCAGCGTTCTGCAGCAAAACGAAGAAGGCAAAGAAGGAACCGTCGAGAACGTTTCGAACGTTTCTAAAGAAAAATGGGCCGAAATCCTCGAGAAAATGACCCCGGACGATTTCAAATATAAGATGTAATTCTGCGAGTCTTTCGCACTCTTCCCAGTTGCTTGCCGGTTTTCAGCCCGGCCGTATGTTCAATGGCCACCGCCAGTAGACGACTGACCCGTAAAGACATTCGCCAACCGGACAAGTTCATCACGGTGGCGCAGAGTTTCTATGACTCTGCGCAAAAGCATCGGTTTAAGATTTTCCTGGCCGCCGGCGCCGTTGCCGTAGCAGTGGTGGTGTTTCTCGGGTGGCGATTTTACGTGAATCACCAGAATGCCTTAGCCGGTCAGGAATTCAGTCGAGCGTTGACGCTATACCGTGACGCCAATTATCAGGACGCCATACCTGCCTTTCAAAAAGTGGAGACCTATGGCCGGTCGCACTTTTACCCGTTGGCTTTGTTGTATCAAACGAACAGCTATTTCGCATTGAAGGACATCGACAAAGCGATAGAAACCGGCCGGCGGCTTGTAGGTATGGGTAACATGGATTCACTGGTGCGCCAGAGCGCGCTCGTCAGCCTGGCCGCCGCCGAGGAGCAAAAGGGACTCTGCAAAGAAGCCATCGAACATTATGCCGAAGCTGAAAGGATTTATTATTCCGATGCCAGAAACGTGCCCGGTCCGCTCAAAGACAAGGCGACGTTAGGCAAAGCGCGCTGTAGCGCACAATTGGGCGATGCAAAAGGCGCGATCGCCGCTTACCGGGAATACCTCAAGCAAGGCGACAGGGAACTAACGCCCTATGTCTCGGCTCAGATTGCCGAGCTGGAAGCCAAAGCGACGGCTCAGCCAACCGGCAAATAAGCGATACACATAACGTCTGATAAGATATATTATGTCAACTTTGCCCTACGAGCCTATTTTTGCTTTTAGCCAGCTTTAGTCAATCCCGTCCCCTTTTTCCCAATCTATTTTTCCAGGCCGGCCCAAAGAGGTCTCAGCTGCTAGGCGCACGATGGGTCGACGAGCGGAGGCGTACTCCCCTATAGCTTCGGAAAGCTAAGGCTGAGCTAAACCTTAACCTAAACCTCAACCTGCTTCGCAGTACGTTGGAGCGAGTCGGGCGAGCGCAACGAAGCAAATGAGTTTTTTTCAATGGCCCGCCGGTTTTCAAATGAATGATACTTTAGAGGAAGTCAAAGGTGAAGTGCTGGCTCGCATCCAGCACTGCGCCTCGGAGTCGGAGATCGAACAGCTCCGGGTCGAAACGCTGGGCCGCAAGGGCAGCGTGACGTTGCTCCTGCGCGGTCTCAAAGATCTTCCCGCGGAGGAGCGGCCACGCGCCGGAGAGCAGCTCAACCGCCTGAGACAGTTGTTGGAGGAGCAGATTGAAGAGCGTCTCGGCCACGTCAGGGAACAGGACAAACACAAGTCTATTAGAGAAGAGTGGATCGACATCACGCTCCCGGGAAGCCGCTGGGAGCGGGGCCGAATACACCCATTGACTCTTGTGATCGACGAGATCATCGATGTCTTCCGGGGCATGGGCTTCGAGATCGCGCGCGGGCCGGACATTGAGGACGATTATCATAACTTCGAAGCACTCAACATTCCGAAGGACCACCCCGCCAGGGACATGCAAGACACGTTTTTCGTCTCGGACAGCCGCTTGCTGAGGACTCACACGTCGCCCGTGCAGATCCGCACGATGGAAACCCGCAAACCACCGCTCCAGATCATCGTGCCCGGAGCGGTCTATCGGCACGACGACGACGCCACTCACTCGCCAATGTTTCACCAGGTGGAAGGATTCATGGTCGATCGCGATATCGCGTTTGCCGATCTTAAGGGCGTACTCACCCACTTTTTACGGCAGATTTTCAGCGACGACACGGGGGTTAGATTTCGGCCGAGTTTTTTCCCCTTTACGGAACCGAGCGCCGAGATCGATATCCGGTGCTTGATTTGCGGCGGCGAGAAAAAGGCGGAGGCGGCGCAGGGTTGTCGCGTTTGCAAAGGGACGGGTTGGCTCGAGATTCTCGGCGCGGGTATGATCGACCCGGAGGTTTTTCGTTTTGTCGGGTATGATCCGGAGAAGGTGTCCGGCTTCGCGTTCGGCATGGGAGTCGAGCGCATTGCCATGCTCAAGTATGGAATCGATGACATACGGCTCTTTTTCCAAAACGATCTTCGTTTTTTAAGACAATTTGGCTAGTAAAAACGAGAAATGGAGTGATGGAGTAATGGAGTTGTGGAGTAATGGTTTTCCGACCCAATACTCCAGCATTTCATCACTCCAGCTCCGTAATTTCCTAGCATGAAGTTCACCCTCAACTGGTTGAAAGAGTTTGTGCCGGTCGAAGTCTCGCCGGAGCGCCTCGCTCACCTCTTCACGATGGCCGGCTTGGAAGTCGAGTTGGTCACTCCTTTGCGCGAGGCTGACGGCAAAGAAGACTGGCTCTTTGAAGTAAGCGTTACTCCCAACCGCGGCGACTGTCTCAGCGTGACCGGACTGGCTCGCGAGGTTGCCGCCTTTTCCGGGCAAGGTCTTAAATCGGATGAGGTTAAGCCTCGCCGCAAGGCCGCCAGCGTTCTCGGCGGCATAACCGTCTCAATTGAGAATTCGGAGGCGTGTCCGCGGTATTCCGCCGCCATTGTCGAAGATATCCGGCTTGCTCCCGCGCCCGAGTGGATGAGATACCGGCTCGAAATTTGCGGCATCCGGTCGATCAACAACGTCGTGGATATTACGAACTACGTCATGTTGGAGACCGGGCAACCCCTTCATGCGTTCGATCTCGATGGTTTAGCATCCGGTTCGGTCGTTATTCGCCCGGCGGGCGCCCCGGGCAAGTTTGTGACTCTCGATGAGATCGAGCGCGAACTGGCCGTCGAAGACCTGCTCATCTGTGATGGTGATCGGCCCGTCGCCCTGGCCGGTATCATGGGGGGGATCGAGTCCGAGGTGAAACCCGGGACGCGCCGGCTTCTCCTGGAGAGCGCGCATTTCGATCCGACCACGATCCGGCGCACGGCTAAACGGATGGGGCTGCATAGTGAAGCTTCGCACCGTTTTGAGCGTGGGGTTGATCCCGAAGGGACAGTTGCGGCGCTGGAGCGAGCGGTTTCGCTGCTCTCGGAGTTGGCGGGCGGCAGCCCGATGGATGGACACCTGGATCGGTATCCCCGGCCGCCGAAAGAACCGAGCATCGATTTGCGCGAAGAGCGCATCGAGAAGTTGCTCGGAGTTCGCATCGAGCGAGGGGAAATCGAAAAGCTCTTGACCGCTCTGGGTCTGAAGCTCCGGAAACACTCCAAAAAAGGCGTCTTCAAAGTCGTTCCACCCACGCGGCGACCTGATCTGAATCGTGAGGCGGACTTGATCGAAGAGCTGGCGCGGCTCCACGGCTATGAGAAGATCCCTTCAAGCCTGCCGTTGGTTAGGTCTTCCGGCGGCAGGATAGATCTTCTTCTCCGGCGCGAGCGCCAGATCCGCGCTTTTCTCGCCGGCGAGGGGTTTTCAGAGGTCATCAATCTCCCGTTTACGAGCGAGAGAATGAATCGCCTGTTTGTCGGACTGTGGGAGGGCGGGCCTTCGCCCGTGGCGGTTGTTAATCCCCTGGCTACAGAAAGCGCCGAGATGCGGTTGAGTTTGCTTCCGGGTCTGCTGGAAAACCTTCGAACCAATCTCGCGCAGAAGGGACCGAGCTTTTTCGGCTTTCAGCTCGGCAAAGTATTCCGTTCGGCGCCCAATGACGAGACTCAAGAGCGACAGTACCTTTCCGGCGTGCTCTACGGCCCGCGGCCGCGCCGGGGTTTGCGAATGCCGGAGGAATCCGCGTCGGGTTTTCTAGAATGTAAAGGCCTGATCGAGGGAATTCTGGAATTGCTGCGGGTCAGCGATCAAGTGACCTTTGGTAGGGAGTCCAATCCTGTTCTCCATCCCGGGCGCGCCGCCGCTCTGCTGCGCGACCGGGAAAAGCTCGGCTATTTCGGACAGAGCCATCCGGACCTCCGCGAGGCGACGGACTTGCCGCCGTTTCTTATGTTCGAACTTGACTTCGAGGGGTTGGTTCAGTATGCTCCGCGGCAAATAACATACCGCTCCCTTCCAAGATTTCCGTCGGTTGAACGGGACTTTGCGATCGTCGTCGACAAAGGATTTTCGGCTCGACAGGTCGTTAACTGGATCAACGATCTTGGTCTCGTTTTGATCGAACGGGTGGAGGTTTTTGATCAGTATTACGGTTCGCCGATCCCCGAAGGAAAGAAGAGCTTGGCATATAAAATATCTTATCGAGCCGGAGACCGAACTCTAACCGACACAGAAGTCAGCGCGCTGCATCAAGATGTGGTCGATCGAGTCGGCAAGACTTTTGATGCCCAGCTGAGAAGCTGAAGGCTGGAAAAGAATCGTAGGCTCCAGGAAAGGGACGACTTGCAATGACAAAAGCAGACATTATCACGCAGATCTACGAGAAGGTGGGGTTTTCGAAGAAAGACGCCACTGACGTGGTCGAGGCGACGTTCGATATCATCAAGGGCTGTCTGGAGAACGGCCAGAAGGTGAAGATATCGGGCTTCGGCAATTTCGTAGTCAACACCAAACGGCCTCGGAAAGGGCGCAATCCCCAGACCGGCGACGAGATTATCATCGTCGGGCGGAAGGTTCTTACCTTCAAGGCGAGTCAGATTTTGAAGAAAAGCCTGAATTCCGTCTCTCCGTCCTCCGGGGCATCCGCCGCTGAATCATAAGCATGGCTGCGCCAGCTCGTTTGCCCGACAAGATCTATTTCAAAATCGGCGAAGTAAGCGAGATCGTCGGCGTCGAACCTTACGTCCTGCGTTATTGGGAGACGGAATTCGATTTGCTGAAGCCGTCCAAGGCTCCTTCACGTCACCGGCTCTATAAGAAGAAAGACGTCGAGCTCTTGCTGGATATCAAACGTCTCCTCTATTCGGAAGGGTTTACGATCGAGGGCGCGCGCAAAAAGCTGAAGGAAACGAAAAAAGAAGAAAAGAACCAGTTGAAGCTGCCGCTCTCCGAGCAGAAGTATAGAACCGCCCTCGCCAAGCTCAAGCGAGATCTCCAGTCGATCCGTAAGTTGCTGTCATAGAAGCATGGAGTAGTGGAGTAATGGAATGATGGGCGACGGCCCATCAAGAAACTACTTTTGCAGCCTGCGCAAAATTGATTTGAACCGCGGGGAGTGTTACAGTTTCGCTGACTCAACCGTCGTCGGGGCGTAGCGCAGCCTGGTAGCGCACACGCTTGGGGTGCGTGTGGTCACCGGTTCAAATCCGGTCGCCCCGACCATTCTTTCCCCTACGGAAGAGGGGCGTTCCATTTCTCAATTGCAGGAACATTACGGTAATAGCTCAGAATGTTCACGGTTCCCGTGTCCAGGAGAAAGTGCTGCCCGGCACTCGCTGGTAAACCGGCCCAGCGCGCGACGAGCACGCGCAGAACGTGCCCATGCGCAAAGAGCGCCACATCTCGACCGGTGGCGCGAACCCGATCAATGACTCGGTCGGCGCGCGCGCCCACCTGCGTCGGGTTTTCACCCCCCGGACATCCATCTTCGAAAATCATCCAACCCGGCGCCTTTTGTTCGATCTCATCTGAAGTCAAACCTTCGTATTCACCGTAATTCCATTCCATTAAATCGCGATCAACTTGAGCCAAGGACTCAAACCCTGCAAGCTTGCAGGTCTCGAGCGCGCGTTGAAGCGGACTCGATAAAACCAGGGCAAAAGATTCCTTTTGGAGCACCGGGCGAAGCCGCGTCGCGTTGCGGCGCCCGTTGCTCGTGAGCGGAAGATCAGTGATTCCCGTGTGTTTTCCACTCAGGCTCCACTCGGTCTCGCCGTGCCGGATCGCATACACTTTTTGCTCATGGTGCCCCATTAACCGCGTCTCCTTTCAGTAAGTGCGCGCTTCGCCCCACGAGGGGGAGGTTGCCAACGACGATCAGGTGTTGGGCCACTTCCAATCTCGGATTTCAGGCATGTCATCGCCGTACTTACGGATGTGCTCCTTGTGCTCGATGCGCTTGTCGCGCACGAACTGTTTAAGATAGCCGGCGGCGGGAGCGAGCTTCGGCACGCGATCGACCACATCTCCCATGAGACCGAAGCGATCGAGGTCGTTCATCACAACCATGTCGAATGGGGTGGTCGTGGTACCCTCTTCCTTGTAGCCGCGCACATGCAGGTTGTCGTGATTCGCGCGACGATAGGTGAGCCGGTGAATGAGCCATGGATAGCCGTGAAAGGCGAAGATAATGGGCTTGCTGGTTGTAAAGAGCGCATCAAACTCCTTATCGGACAAACCGTGCGGATGGTCGGTGGAAGGCTGAAGCTTCATCAGGTTGACGACGTTGATGACGCGAACTTTCAGCTCGGGGATATGCGATCGAAGGAGGTCGACGGCGGCCAAGGTTTCAAGCGTCGGGATGTCACCGCAACAAGCCATGACAACGTCCGGCTCGCTGCCTTTGTCGTTGCTCGCCCATTCCCAGATGCCGATTCCGGCGGTGCAATGTTTGATGGCCGAATCCATGTCCAGATACTGTAGCGCCGGTTGCTTGCCCGCGATAATAACATTCACGTAATTACGGCTCCGTAGGCAGTGATCCGTTACCGATAGAAGAGTGTTGGCATCGGGCGGCAGGTAAACGCGAACCACTTCGGCTTTCTTATTTACCACATGATCGATGAAGCCGGGGTCCTGATGGGAGAACCCGTTGTGATCTTGCCGCCAAACATGGGAACTCAGCAGGTAATTGAGCGACGCGATCGGCCGCCGCCAGGGAATCTCTTCACGCGTCACCTTGAGCCATTTCGCATGCTGGTTGAACATCGAATCGACGATGTGAACGAACGCTTCATACGTCGAGAAAAGGCCATGACGCCCGGTTAATAGATAGCCCTCCAGCCAGCCCTGGCACGTGTGCTCGCTCAAGATCTCCATGACGCGTCCGTTTGGCGACAGATCTTCGTCTTCGGAAATCGTTTCCGCCATCCAGGTGCGATCGGTTATCTCAAAAAGTGCCCCCAACCGGTTCGACGAGGTCTCGTCCGGGCCAAAGACCCGGAAGTTTCGTTGCTCTTCATTGAGTTTCATGACGTCGCGCAGAAAACCGCCCATCACCCGTGTCGCCTCGGTGTATACGACACCGGGCTTGGGAACATTAACGGCGTAATCCCGAAAATCCGGCGTTCGGAGGTCTTTGAGAAGGATGCCGCCGTTGGCGTGGGGATTCGCTCCCATCCGGCGATTCGCCTTGGGAGCGAGCGCCGCCAAGTCGGGCTTGAATTCCCCGTTCTCGCCGAAGAGCTCCTCAGGCTTGTAACTCTTCATCCAATCTTCGAGCAATTTAAGATGCTCCTGGTTTGTGGCCAAATCCCCAAACGGAACCTGGTGCGAACGCCAAAAGCCTTCCGTTTTCTTTCCGTCCACCTCTTTCGGACCTGTCCAGCCTTTTGGCGTTCGCAACACGATCATCGGCCACTGAGGCCGCTTCGATGTTTGGGCCGCCCGCGCGTCTTTCCGGATGTTTCGGATTTCTTCAATGATCGCGTCTAGAGTCTCCGCCATTGTACGATGCATTTTTTCCGGATCTGACCCCTCTACCATATAGGGCTTGTAGCCGTAGCCGACGAACAGCTTCTCCAACTCCTCCCGGCTGATTCGCGCCAGCACGGTGGGGCTGGCGATCTTGTATCCATTCAGATGGAGAATGGGCAGCACCGCTCCATCGGTCACCGGATTTAGAAACTTGTTGGAATGCCAGGCTGTGGCCAGCGGGCCGGTTTCCGCCTCGCCGTCTCCCACCACACAGGCCACCACGAGATCGGGGTTGTCGAAGGCCGCTCCGTAGGCGTGGGCCAAGGAATAGCCCAGTTCACCGCCTTCGTTGATCGACCCCGGTGTCTCGGGCGCGGCATGGCTTGGAATCCCGCCCGGGAAAGAAAACTGTTTGAAAAGTTTTCTCATTCCCTCCTCGTTTTGAGAGATGTCCGGGTAGAGCTCGCTGTAAGTGCCCTCGAGATAGGTGTTGGCCACCATGGCGGGGCCGCCGTGTCCGGGGCCGCAGATGTAAATCATATCCAAATCATATTTATGGATCAGGCGGTTCAGGTGGACATAGATAAAATTCAGCCCGGGCGTCGTTCCCCAGTGGCCCAGTAACCTGGGCTTGGTATGTTCGAGCTTAAGCGGTTCCTTGAGCAAAGGATTGTCATAAAGATAGATTTGCCCGACAGAAAGATAATTCGCCGCACGCCAGTATGAGTCCATCAATTTCATTTCATGATCGGAGAGACCAGCCATCGTCGCCTCCTTGCAGGATTTTGGAGTTGAAGGCGCAACTTGCATTCCAGCCTGCACGCAAACTGTAGCCTGCAAGTCGTTCCGAAGCACTCCTTATGCGTCACCTGATCGATTACTTGCATGACTCGAACCCGAGAGTTCAATGCTCTTCTTCACGCTTAAGCACAAAAAGGTGGCGAGGTCCATCTCACCATGTTAAGCATGCAGGCGCTTAATATACTTATCGCTGCAATGCCGATACACGATCAGAGCGAAAGTTGTAGGACGGGTATGTGTGGTTTAATCTGAGCCTTCCGTTTAGCTTGAATCTTCCCGCTCAAACTCGATCTGCTCCATTGTCCGTAAGTAATTCCGCTCAGGCTTTACTCGATAGCCGTTAAGATATAATAGTTTCAAAAAGAGTAGCGCTTTCGAGTGCGCGTCATGAGGCAAACCCGTTGATAAGGCCTGAGGTCGCCAAAGCCGTGTTCTGGGGAGTCGTCGCCACGCTGATCCTGGGCGGTTTGATCGTGATCGGCTCCCGTAACCTTTCCCATTTCGACGCGGCGCTAGTCGATTACACGTTCGCCACCCTCTTTGCCGCTTTCGGCATTGTTTATCGTTACGCCATGTGGTTGCAGCGTCCGCCGACGGCGCTGTATTGGCGGAGAGGCTGGCAGGTCTATTTCAAACGCGAGCACCGGGCAGCCAACTTCCGGAACTGGCTGAAACGGGTCGGCAACGACATCGCTTTGAACCGCTTCATCTTTGCTCGCGGCACCGACCGCTGACTCGCGCACTGGACCATTATGTGGGGATGCTTGATTGCCGGCGCGATTACTTTTCCGTTGGTGTTTGGTTGGATCCATTTTGAATCCGCCGGCGATATAAACTGGTACCGGCTTTTCCTGTTTGGTTTCCCCACTTTCGCCTTCCCGGTTCATTCACCTTTAGGAATGTTGATTTTCCATGGGCTTGTGTGGTCCGCCTTTCTGGTCATCCCCGGTGTTATACTGGCGACTCGCCGGCGCATGCGCGATCGAGGCGCGGCAGCGGCGCAACTGTTTACGGAAGATTTCCTGCCGCTGATCTTGCTGTTTGCCATTAGCATTACCGGACTTCTCCTGACGGCCAGCTACACCTGAATGAAGGGCTACGCCTATGATTTCCTCGCCATTGTGCATGCGGTGACCGTGATCTTTACGCTCTTGTGGCTTCCGTTCGGCAAGTTCTTCCATATTTTCCAGAGGCCGGCGCAGCTCGGCGTTAGTTTTTATAAAGATGTGGGGGCGGGCGGAGAGCGCGCCAGTTGTCGCCGCTGCGGTCACCCGTTCAGCTCGCGCCTGCACGTCGAAGATTTGATTCAAGTGGAGCGGGCGCTCGGGTATCGTTACGAAATGGAAGGCGATGTTGAACACTACCCAGTGGATCTGCCCGCCGTGCCGCCGGGCGATGCTGGCCCTGGCGCAAAGACGATTGTGGCAAGAGGCGCGCGAGCAGCCGGTCAACAGAGACATTCCTGCTGCGCGTCATCCGACGCCCTCCTACGCCAATCCAGCGCCCGGGATTCGATTATCAGTCGCAGCCGGTTCTGTTTTTCTCCCTCTCGATGTGGCTGTGGGGTGGTCTGCTTTACATCTGGATGATTTCGCTGATTTTCTATCGCTACACTTTCTTCAGAATGTCTCCGTCGGACCTCACGCCTCCTTATTGGATCAACATGGGGGCAATGGCAATTTCCACCCTGGCGGGCGC
>JBOHVS010000273.1:0-4174 GCA_050735975.1 Binatia bacterium
GCGTCAAGAACGCGATATCGAGCTTATTGGCCCGCAGCGCCTCGACGACTCCCGTATAGTCGGTTGCCACGAATGGCTGGACCTCCATGCCGAGCTGTTGCTGGAGGATGTCGACGATCGGCTGCGCGTTCTGGATAACTTGCTGCGCGTTTTCCGCCGGCACGAAACCGACGCGCAACACGCCCGCGCCCTTGCGCGGATCTGCACAACTCGCAGCGAGGAAAAGTAACCCGATGAAAAAGACCGTTCTCCCGAGAAAATTCGTCATATCCCGCATGAAAGTTGTCACAGCTTGCGCAAAGTTCCGGCGGTCGATCTCATAGGTGCTCTGTTCGACGAAACACATTCTAACCACGAGACGCACGAGGGCCACGAAGAATTTCGAGAATAATATTTTAACTTCTGAACTTCGTGTTCTTCGCGACCTTCGTGGTGAAAGTCCTGTTCCGGAACCTCAACCCTGGTGCTCTTTGATTTCCTCAAGAAGCTGCTTCGCCTTTTGTTTATGGTCGCGGTCATCTGAAAACTGTACGGGTAGCGCTTCGAGGGACTTGAGGAAGCTCCGCGCCTGGGCCCAATCGCCCATAGCAACGTAGGTGCGCGCCAGCTCGAGCCGGCTGACGATGACGTTCGGATTGAGGGTGACGGCTTTCCGCAAATACTCGAGCGATTTTTCAAGGCTGCCGCTAGGGATGGAGCGGCCGTACAATACCGAAGCGACCATCCGGCTCATCTTGCCGATCTCGGCCATCTTTCGGTGCCAAACACCGTAGGCATGGTAAGCGAAGCCGTTTTGCGGATCGAGCGCGATCGCTTTTTCCGCTGCGCTGCGAATCTCTCCGGCTAAATCGATCTGTTTCTCAACCGGCGAAATCATCGCAACATTCCCGAGAGACCACGCGACATAGAAATGGCCCCAGGTCGAGTTTGGATCGATACTGATCGCCTTGCGGGCGTAAGCCTCGGCGGTCTTATACTCTTTCATTCTTCTCGCTTGCCAGTCCGGAGAACCCTCGGGAATGGAATCGCCGATATCGATGTAGGCGCGCGACAACATAGCCATGGCTTGGAAATTTTGGGGCTCGCGTTGCAGCACCTTTTGCAGCTCGTTGACGGCCTCCTTGGGCTTGAACTCCGCGTGCAGGCGCGCGGCGCTCTTTAGCAACTGAGCGGCCTCCGGGCTTTCTGTCTTGCAGCGCGGGCAGCCCATTGCGGAGGTTTCCGGGCCGGCGGTGTCTCCCCAAACTGCCGCGGGCGAAAGCAACAAAAAAAGCCGGATCAGAGTCTGGAGTTTCATCGATCACCGAATTGGCGTTGGATTGCCGTCTTCACCGATCGCCACGTAAACCACTTCGGCCTCTGTGACGCGAACCAGTTGCCTGGGTTCTCTGGCCCGTTCCGCTTCCACTTCAATCCGGATCGTCATCGAGGTTCTGCCTTCATGGATCACGGTCGTGTAAAAACTTACCACATCACCGACGTAGACCGGCGCGATGAACCCCACCTCGTGCATGGCTCGTGTCACGAAGTTCTTCGATGCTTGACGGGAAGCGGCAACGGCGCCGGCCAGGTCGATATGACTGAGTATGACGCCGCCGAAGATCGTGCCGCGAGCGTTCGTATCCCGCGGCAGCATGGTAACCCGCAAAGTCGGTTGATCTTCGTCTGCCATCTACATCAACTATACGGATAGAGGAGAGCAAAATGCAAAATGTAAATTGCCAAATGAAAAATGTCCGGACAGGGAACGTTCCGTCGTTTTCCGAGCTGTTAAGATTTTATTCATTTTGACTTTTGCACTTTACAATCTGAAATTTGCAATGAAAGAGAACACGCTTGGAGTCGCCACGCCGGCTAAAGGCTCAGAGGTAAGTCAACCACCCCGAGTATTTTTTGTCTTTTCCCTTGATCGCGCCGAAGAAAGCCTGCTGGAGGTCGGCCGTCACCGGACCGGGCTTACCCGCGCCGATCTGACGGCTATCCACTTCGCGGACCGGGGTCAACTCCGCGGCCGTGCCGGTAAAAAAGGCTTCGTCCGCGACGTAAAGCTCGTCCCGGGTAAATCGCTCCTCGACAACCTCGTACTGTTTGTCACGCGCTATCGTGAGCACTGTATCCCTCGTGATTCCCGGTAAGATCGAGGTCAACGGAGTGGTTTTGACGATCCCATCTCGGACGATGAAGATATTCTCGCCGCTGGCTTCCGAGACATAGCCTTCGGCGTCGAGCATGATCGCTTCGTCGTATCCCGCTTTTTTAACCTCGTGCTTCGCCAGAACCGAGTTAACATAGTTGCCGGCTGCTTTGCTTTTGGTCATCATCACGTTGACATGATGGCGGGTATACGAAGATACCTTGGCGCGGATGCCGTTCTTCAGCCCGTCGTCGCCCAAATAAGCCCCCCAGGACCACACGGCAATGCAAACATTGACGGGGTTGTTGGGCGCATAGAGTCCCATGTCGCCCAAGCCGAGGAATGCCACGGGCCGGATGTAGCATTCTTTGAGGTTATTCGCCCTGATCGTGTCTAACGTCGCCTGTTTCAATTGCTCTGCTGTGTAGGAGAGCGGGAAGCCCAGGATCTTACCTGAATCGATAAACCGGCGCAGATGCTCACTCAGGCGAAACACGGCCGAGCGGCCATCAGCGACGGAGTAACAACGAATTCCCTCGAAGTAGGCGGTGCCATAGTGGAGGGCATGGGTCAAAACGTGGACCTTCGCCTCCTCCCAGCGGACCAACTCGCCGTCGAACCAAATTTTCTCTGTTTTCAGTGACACGCTCTTCTCTCTTGACGCGATCCGAATCGGCGTATTGTACGTGCCCAATCAGGCATCATCAAGGGCCGCGGCCCAAAAAAAGGCCACCACGTCACCCGTGGTGGCCCTTAGGCGGTGTCCGTCGACTCTACAGCCCCTTTTTTAGATCGGGGGCCGGTTTGAAGCCCACGGTGCGACTCGCTTTGATGGTGATCATCGCGCCGTTCTGAGGATTTCTCCCTTTTCGTGCCTTGCGCGAGCGTACGGTGAAAGTCCCGAACCCGGGAACTTGAAATCGTTTGCTCCTCTTGATCGCCTTGGAAATGCTTTCGAAAGTCGCGTCCACGGCTTCCCCTGCCACTCTTTTGTTGATTCTGGCGCTCTTCGCCACTGCTTCGATCAGTTCGCCTTTAGTCATCCGCTTTCACCTCCCTCCTTCGGCGAGTTAGCTATCGTCTTTGTGGAATTTGAAACTGAAGCTTGTTTGCAAAAACAAGGCGAGATAATTGCGAATCCGGCTCGAAATGTCAACAGAAAAGTACGCGTTTTAATCGCTCGTACAAAAGCCCGTAACGAACGCCTTGATCGCTCACGATCACCTCGTCGGTTCGAAAGCGTGTCATGATCCTTTCGATCAGGATCGCGCCGGCCAGAATGACATCGGCGCGTTTGGGCTCCAGCCCGGCAATCTTCTTCCGCTCGATGATTGTTTTACCCTGGAAAAGCTGCCGCTGCCGCCGCACCGCGGCCAGTGTGAGACGGCTGCCATGCACGTCACTATGGGAGTAGCGGACGAGTCTCTTCTCGACTGCGGCAAGGGTCGTAAAGGTTCCGGCGATACCGATCATCTTCGCCGCCGGCGCCTGCTCGGCGGAAGCTCGCAAGACGCCGAGCTCCCGGTCGATCGCTTCCGTCACCCGGCCACATTCCTCTTCGGTGACGGGATCCGCTCGCAGGAAACGCTCGGTCAGCCTGACGGAGCCAACGTTAAGACTCACGGCGCGGCGAATGCCGCCGTCGTCGCCCCAGATGAATTCGGTGCTGCCGCCGCCGATATCGATGCCAAGCAACTCTTGACCGGAGAGACTTAAGCCGCGCTGCACGGCAAGAAAAGCATAGGCTGCTTCCTCCCCTCCCGATAATACGCGGATATCCAATCCGAGCCGTTGTTTGAATCGCGCCCGGACCTCGCCGCTGTTGGCGGCATCACGCAGCGCGCTCGTGCCGACGGCATGGATCTCTTCGACCCCGAGGTCCTGGCAATGGCGCAGATAACCTTGCAAAACCTCGAGGCTTCGTTGTTCTGCTTCCGGGCCGATGTTGGAACTCCCGTCCACTCCCTGTCCCAGGCGTGTGATCTCGGCCAAGTCCTCCAGCACTCTAAACCTGCCGCCATCGCGCAGTTCCGCGATGAG
>JBOHVS010000274.1:0-9078 GCA_050735975.1 Binatia bacterium
CTCCAGTTAATCTACACACCCAAGGAAATAGATTGGCTGGACCAAGAAGGCCAGCTAAGACGGCGCGACGCCGGCAATCCGGATCCGCACAGCCTGCCACAGGCACTACGGGCGATCGGCGCCTATCTAGAAATCAAAGGCGCACGCCTGCTTAAGATCTCTGGAGGCGGCGGGTTGTTTACTGTCGGATATGAGACCGCCCAAGACAGCTGCCATACAGAGGAGTTCACGGCATCTTCCTTGTACGAGTTGTTTATCAAGAGATACTTAAAAAGACACGATCGGTCTGTCGATACCGATTCGATCGCGACCGGCACTCTGGCCTAGAAAGAGTTTTCATACAGTCTGGCGTCCGGAATGACAGGCCAAGTGCCATAAAAATTATTGACGTTTTATGAAACCGCGCATCCTATTGGCAGAGGACAATAAAGACGCAGCAGAAATTATCACATTCGTGCTGCAATTCTTGGGCTATGAGATCGTAGTCGCAAGAGACGGTGTCGAGGCAGTGGAGAGCGCAATGTCACTCCGCCCCGATCTCATCATCATGGATATGATGATGCCTAGAATGGATGGGTTCGAAGCTGTCTCGGAGCTCCGCCGGCATCCAGAGACTAAGACCATCCCGATATTGGCGGCCACTGCCATGGCGGGTTCGGAAGACCGAAAGAAATGCTTAGCAGTTGGCTGCGACGAACATCTTCCTAAGCCGCTTTCGCCTAAAACATTGGGGCCTGTTATTCAGCGGTTACTGAGAGTTCCGGCCAACAACGAATTAACCCGTGAATCCTGAAAACGTAAACAATACCGTCTTCTAACGCATTCTCGCTTCGGCAACGATCGTTGATGCCGCTAAACTCTGCCCGAGTTGTCACAACCACTTTATCTTTATCTTTCGGCAATTTTGTGCGATAGAATCAGAGCAATGGCGGGTGGTCTTTATTTATCGTCTCTGATTCGGCTGATCAAAGGTGAAGCTCCGGAAATCGGCCGCTTACGAATGCAACAGATTCTGACGCGAGTTGCCATTACTCAGGATGAAATAGAACGTTGCAGCCGATTCAACGTCGATGATTACGCGCGGAATCTCATCTACAGCGATCAAAACACAGAGATTTTTTTGATGTGCTGGAAAAGCGGACACCGGTCTTTAATCCATGACCACGGAGAGTCGCTGGGCGGAGTCAAGATCCTTCGGGGCATCCTGACGGAAACGCTATTTGAACGGGCTCCGAATGGAATGATAAAGGCGGTTTCCTCTGCAGATTACCATTCATCCGATATTCAGATCGAGGAGCCTGCTACGATCCACCAGGTTTCGAATCTGCAACCGGGAGCGAGCCATGCAATTTCGCTTCACATTTATGTTCCACCTCTTAGCAAAATGAATATCTATGCCCTCCATAAACCACACTTTAAGCCTGTACGCGCGGAGTTTTACAATTCCGGTTTGGGTATTTAGTCTTTCGACGAGGGGCCGACTTGAGGGGTTTCGTTTAAGGCACCGACCTGAGTTTCAAAGGATTGGCAAGGAAGATTGATTTTCTGGCTGATCGGGGCACATTATGGCGATAAAGAAATCATACAAGAACCATGAGATTGAAATAACTTGTACCCGCGAGCAGTCGGGGCGATGGTCCGCATCGGTAAGCATCTTACCCCAGCCACCCGACCCGCAACGCCTCGGGAATTACAGCAAAGGCGGTTTCGCCTCGGCGGCGGAAGCTGAGCAGGCGCTCTGGGAATGGGCAACAGCCAAGATCGATGGATCCAAAGAGCCGCCCAAGCCTAATCCGTAAACTCAACTTCAAGCGTTGCGAAAGTCACTGAGTGGTCTATCTCAAGGGCCTATTTTTCCGACGATTTCGCGTTTTCAATCTGGGGGACAGCCTCGGGGCAATGTCGTTTAGCGATCTCAAGGAGAGCCCCCGCGTCTTCTTGACTACAGGAAATCACCCACGAGAGCTTGTTATCCGGGCCATGAACCAGCTCGACATTTCGAAAGACCCTCACTAGGCTGGAATCCTCAGCCAAATGTGCCGCCAGCCCATTGAAGGCTTCCTTTGTAAGCTCGATCGTTCGGTCCATCGCCCCTGACCCATAGTGAATCCAGGAACAAATTACAAGCAGCAATCTGACAGTGGATTTTTCCCCGAAAAGTTCCATTCCGGGTTGCAGCCGCGTCGAAGGGGCAACTCATTACACTCTTAGCGGTGTGCTGTCCCATAAGTTCGTTGGCATAGCTCCGACGTCATTCCGGCCGACGGGCGGGTGCCCGCGAGAGCCGGAATCCAGGAAAATACAAAGGAAAATCTGGATTCCCGCTTGTGGGGGAATAATACTAGTGGTTCGATCAGGAGTTAGATGCTTGAGATGCTTTCCTCAATAAAATCCAAAATCAAGAGAAGCTTCTGTCGAAGCTCGCCCAGGTAGGGATCGGGTAGCGAGCCAAGTTTCCGCTTCAGGCGGCGATTATCAATTGCTTTCATCTGATCCACTAATACATCCGAGGCCCGGTCCAGCCCAGAGACACCCTTCGGAAGGGCAACGCGCAACCGGTTTTCAAACCTCGCAATCTTTGTGGTCAAAGGACAAATAATCGTCGAGGGGTGAAAACCATTCAAGGCATCGGTCTGAATGACTACCACCGGGCGAACTTTTCCCGGTTCCGTACCAAACCGCGGATTCAAATCAGCCACATAGATATGGCCGTATTGGGGTGTCATGAATCGTCCGGAAGGTCTTCGAGAAGTTCTGTTTCCTTGAGATATTCGAGATGCGCTGCACCGAGGTGACGAGAGGCTTTGCGGTACTCTTTTTCCAACAGCTTTCGTGTATAGAGAGCATTGTAATGGCTTACGGCCTTACGCAAATAGGTGTTCCGCGGCAGCTTCAGCCGTTTGCGAATCTTCTCGGCCGCGACATAGGTAGGCTCATCGAGTTTGAGTGAAAGCGCCTTCGCCATAACATTACCTCCCAAAGGTGGTGACACCAAAAGTATATCCTCTCGGCTAAGAAATCAATATTGGCCGCCGATGAATCCGAATTCGCAATTCCCAATTCCCTTCAATTCGCAATCCGCAATCCGCAATTTCTTCCTACGTGCTCTCTGCTTCTTCTGACCTCTGACTTCTGATCTCTGACCTCTGTTCTCTCCCTGTTCCATGCTCCCTGCCCTTAATCAACGAAAATCTTAGTGCCTTAGTGGCTAATTTCGCATTTCGCAATTCGCAATTTCTCTTCCCCGCTCGCGGACCTTCCTGCCTGATCTCCCACCCCGGCCATGAGACCGGGCCGCTATTTCTGATCGCCGTTGGTCTTTTTGAGTAATGTTCGGAGCAATTACACTTTTCTGTCCCTTCATTTACTGGCACTCCGTTTGCCAGTCTTGATGACCAAACGCCCCATTAGTTCTGATAACGATGTCCGGTGCACAAATGCGATACTCAAGCACATCCGGCCGCAAGAGTGCCTTTGGCAATTGGGGGTAATTGCGATGACTAGAGCAAGCGAAGATTCACCCGCTTTTGCCGGCGACTATTCTACCGCTCTGCGCGCGATCGGTTCCCATTTAGAAGCGTTGCAGGTCGAAGCTTTCGAACTAAGACAACAAGCGATGAATTATATTGTGCAAGTGGAATCTCAACACGAGAAACTACCGGCAAAAAGCATATTTCAGCGAATATTACGCAGTCATGATCCAACAAATCCGTCGAACGGCCTGCAACTAATCTACACGCCCGAAGACATCAAGCGCCGGGATCTGGATGGACAGCTGAGACGACAAGAAGGTGGCACGCTGGATCCGCATAGCCTGCCGCAGTCTCTACGAGCCATCGGCGCCTACATCTCGGCCAAAGACGCTCGCCTTATTCGGATCTCCAAACATGGCCTCTTCATAACCATCCAATACAAGACTCCTGTGGATGGCTGTCACACGGAAGAGTTCACGCCCTCGTCCTTGTACGATGTCTTTGTTCCTATGTACGTCAAACGAAGCGATCGGGACAGGGACGTGAACAAACAGGCGTAGGAGCGTTTGGCAGAGCCGAATTGGTATGAAACCGCGTATCCTGTTGACAGAAGACAATACCGACGCAGCGGAAATTATCGCATTCGTGCTGAAGTTCTTCGGCTATGATGTTGTAGTCGCAAAAGACGGTGTCGAGGCGGTAGAGAGCGCCATGTCACTTCGCCCTGATCTTATCATTATGGATATGATGATGCCTCGAATGGATGGATTCGAAGCTGTCTCGGAGCTGCGCCGGCATTCAGAGACTAAAACCATCCCGATATTGGCAGTCACCGCTATGGCGGGTCCGGAAGGCCGAAAAAAATGTTTGGCAGTTGGCTGCGACGAATATCTTCCCAAGCCGATCTCGCCTAAAACATTGGGACCTGCTATTCAGAGGCTCCTCCGTTTGCCCGCGACCAGCGAACTAACCCGTGAATGCTGACCCATAAGCAGTGTGCAGGATTACTTGGCAAGCCTCGCCCGCTGGGCGAGACGGATCACGGGACGACGACGCGAACGGTCCGGAATCCCGCCCCAGAGGATCACGATGACTGACATGGGCGAGCGGCAAGAGAATGCCCGGCGCAGTATCTCTGTTGGCCGGCTGATAAATGAGATTATGTTGTGGCCAATCCACAAGGCCCTCCTCTTCCTCGCAAATCCCTCTCCAAACATTGGGTCTATTCCGGTTTCCCAAACCTATATTATTGACACCGGCGCGTGCCTTGATAATGTCGTTTGAGACTGATCCAGAGCACTTTTCTTTGCTTTGCGCTGAAACATAAAGCCACTTCGGCATCGGGGTTGCAGACTTTGGGCAACCGGACACTCACGCTTGATCTATTTGCGTCGTGCAACAAGGCATTCCATCAAGAGCTGAGGCATGAGCGAGCACCAAAAGAAGACACGAATAGTCGATGCCGCTGATTGGCTCGTCGGCGGAGGCGAGATGGGCGACTTGATTCGCTCAATGGACTGGTCCAAAACCCCGTTGGGCCCAATCGAGTCATGGCCTCACAGCCTGCGCACGACCCTCAGTATCTGCCTTGCCTCACGCTTTCCCATGGCTGTCTGGTGGGGTCCCGAAATCACGCAGCTCTACAACGACGGCTATCGCCCCTTTCTCGGCATAAAGCACCCGTGCTCCATGGGCCAGCCGGGGGACGAGTGCTGGGCAGAAATCTGGGACGTCTGCGGGCCACTGTATCGGAAGGTGATGGAGACCGGCGAGTCAACCTGGTCGGCGGATCTCCAGCTCTTGATGGAGCGCAATCGGTACTTGGAAGAAACCTACTTCACGTTCGCTTACAGTCCAATCCGCGACGAGGAAGGCGCGATCCGAGGCAACCTCATAACCGTGACCGAAACAACCGAGCGCGTGCTCGGCGAGCGGCGTCTGCGCACGCTGCGCGACCTTGGAGGTCGCGCGTCACAAGCACGGTCAGCGGAAGGAGCGTGCGAGCTCGCCGCACAGATCCTCCAGACGAACACGGCGGACATCCCCTTTGCGTTAGTCTACCTCTTGGATCCTGAGCGGACGGCGGCTCATCTGGTCTCCGTGTCCAATCTGGACCGCCAGAGCGCTGCGGCCCCTCACAAGATTGACTTTTCCGAGCAGCGACGCGAGGAAGTCTGGCCCCTCGATGCAGTGGCGCGGACCCAGCAACCGGAACTCGTCATAAACCTGGAGCAACGCTTAGCGCAGCTGCCCGGCGGATCTTGGCCGGAATCACCCAGTTCGGCGCTCGCGCTCCCTTTGATCGCTCCGGGCCAGCAACAAGTGACCGGGTTTCTTGTCGCAGGGGTGAATCCGCGCCGCATCCTCGATGACCAGTACCGGGATTTTTTCAACCTGGTCGCCGGACACGTCGGGACGGCCGTGGCGAACGCGCGCGCATACGAGGAAGAGCGCAAGCGCGCCGAGGCGCTTGCAGAGATCGACCGGGCCAAGACCGCGTTTTTCTCAAACGTCAGTCACGAATTTCGTACCCCGTTGACCCTGATGCTCGGGCCGGTTGAAGAGACTCTTGCCGACCCGGACACGCCTTCCGCCGTCAGGGCACGCCTCGAAGTCAGCCACCGAAACAGCCTGCGTTTACTGAAGCTGGTAAACTCGCTCCTCGATTTTTCTCGTATCGAGGCGGGTAGAATCCAAGCGAGTTATGAACCTACCGATCTCCCCACGTTAACAGCAGAATTGGCAAGCGTGTTCCGCTCCGCCATTGAACGCGCGGGCATGAAACTGACCGTAGACTGCCAACGTATTTCTGAGCCCGTCTATGTCGATCGGGAAATGTGGGAAAAGGTCGTCCTCAATTTATTGTCCAATGCTTTCAAATATACATTGGCCGGCGAGATCGAAGTTTCTCTACGAGTGCCTCATTGGGACAGTCCCCCTTTCGGAAAGGGGACTGTCTCCTTTGTTCCGCACCTGGAGGAAGAGAGCAGGGGTGAAGGCTTTATAGAGCTTTCGGTGCGCGATACCGGTATTGGCATACCCGAATACGAGCTGCCCAAAATCTTTCAACGTTTTTACCGCATCGAAGGCGCGCGCGGGCGCACTCACGAGGGCAGTGGAATCGGGCTTTCCCTGGTGCAGGAATTGGTGAAACTCCACGGCGGCACGATCTCCGTCGATAGCGTTCATTCCCAGGGAACGACCTTCACAGTCCGTATCCCTCGGGGCAGTGGCCACCTTCCCGCTGATAGAATCAGAGCGACTGCTCCTCGAACGCTTGAATCGACCCGGATATCGGCCGGCGCCTACGTCGAGGAAGCCCTTCGATGGCTGTCAGGAGACACCGGCCAAAATGAAGAGCCGCTTTTTGCCGCCAGTACCACTACGTTAGACCCGCTGACTCAGGCGACGCAGGGCGCGCGCGTTATCGTGGCTGACGACAACGCCGACATGCGCGACTACGTTCGGCGTCTACTCGCGCAGCACTATCGAATAGAGCCGGTCGCAAATGGTGAAGCGGCTTTGGCGGCAGCGCGCCGGGAAAGACCCGACTTGATCCTTGCCGATGTCATGATGCCCGTAATGGATGGTTTTGAGCTGTTACGGGCAACCAGAGAAGACCAGACTCTCAAGACAGTTCCTGTGATTATGCTCTCTGCGCGGGCGGGAGAGGAAGCGCGCGTCGAGGGTTTAGGAGCCGGAGCGGACGACTACCTGGTCAAGCCGTTCAGCGCGCGTGAGCTGCTTGCGCGTGTCGGTGCACAAGTTTCGATGTCACGTTTTCGCAGCCAAGTTCTGCGAACTGAAAGAACGTTGCGCGCAGAAGCGGAGACTCTTAATGAGGTGGCAAGCAGCTTGACGGTGGAACTTGATCTACAGAAGCTGGTTCAGAAAGTCACCGATGCCGGTACGGAGTTGACAGCCGCGAAGTTCGGCGCGTTCTTTTACAATTATGTCAATGAGCAAGGCGAGTCTTACCTGTTATACACGCTTTCCGGAGCCCCACGCGAAGCTTTCGAGAAATTCGGTGCTCCACGCAATACCCCTCTGTTCGGGCCGACCTTCCGCGGCGCGGAAGCCGTACGCATTGATGACGTGCGCAAGGACCCGCGCTACGGCCAAAATCCGCCCCATCACGGCATGCCGGAAGGCCATCTGCCTGTGCGCAGCTATCTGGCTGTTCCCGTCATCTCGCGCTCCGGCCAAGTCCTGGGCGGTCTGTTCTTCGGCCACCCGGAGCCGTGCGTATTTACAGAGCATGCCGAGCGCATCGCGGTGGGTATCGCCGCTCAAGCGGCCATCGCTCTCGACAATGCGCAGCTCTACGGGCAAGCCGAGAAAGAAATCGCCGAGCGCATGCGAGCTGAAGAAGATCTGCAAAAGCTCAACGCCGAACTGGAAAACCGCGTCATTGGACGAACCGCCGAGCTTCTCGCAAGCATAGCGCAACGCGAAAAGCTGCAGGAACAGCTTCTGCAGGCCCAGAAAATGGAGAGCATCGGGACGCTTGCCGGCGGCATTGCGCATGACTTTAACAACCTTCTGAACATCATCATGGGATATACCCTGTTGATCCAGCATAACGCGCACCAGGGAAAACTTTCTGAAGCGTTGGACGTGATCAAAGAAACCGTGCAACGCGCGGCCGCCCTGGTCCAGCAGCTTCTCGCAATATCGAGAAAAACAGAGATCAGCTTTCAGGAAATCGATATCAATGCAATACTCCAAAAGCTGAAGGTCCTCTTGAGCGAAACATTTCCTAAAACAATTGAGACCGCTTTAGAGCTGGATCCGGACATCCCTCCGCTGATGGCCGATCCAAATCACATCCATCAGGCGTTGCTCAATTTGTGCGTCAACGCGCGGGATGCGATGCCTGCCGGCGGCAAACTTCTGCTGGAGACCTCAATCGTGAACGGCGTTGAGCTACCCCGGCATTTCGAAGACGTGAAGGAGGAGCGCTATGTTTGCATCCGTGTAACTGATACCGGAACCGGCATCGACGAGGTTACCAAAACCCATGTTTTCGAGCCGTTTTTCACGACAAAACCACAAGGACAGGGCACCGGTCTCGGCCTTTCGGTGGTCTATGGGATCGCGACGAACCACGCGGGTTTTGTTGATGTGGAAAGCGAGCCGGGTCGGGGGACAATTTTTAGCGTCTACTTGCCGTTAATTCAGGAAAAATCAGCAATTGTCGAAATAAAGCAACAACTGGAGAATGATAGGGGCAACGGTGGAGGCGGGGAGACCGTCCTCTTTGTCGATGACGAGGAAAAACAGTTGCGTTTGATGCGGGAGTTTTTGGAAAGCGAGGGGTATAGAGTTTTGGTGGCGAAAGACGGCGCTGAAGCTGTGGAGATGCATCGCCTGCACAAAAAAGAGATCGCCGTTGTGGTATTGGACTTGGGGTTGCCCAAGCTCAACGGATGGGAAGCCTTTCAGCGAATGAGAAAAACTCAACCAAATTTAAACGCGCTCTTCGCCACGGGATTTTTGTCGCCTGAGATCGAGGCGGAAATGAGGAGAGGACGGCTGGGCGGCGTCATCAACAAGCCTTACCGATTAAATGAAGTTCTGGAGAAAATTTCCGCCGCCATCAGGG
>JBOHVS010000275.1:0-2870 GCA_050735975.1 Binatia bacterium
GCGCTTCATCAGCCGGCACCGCGATCTCTTCCGGCGCCGAGCTGCTGAGGGGTGGATTCGGGACGTTCATGGCGATCTCCACTGCGAACATGTTTGCTTTGCGCCGGAAGGGATTGAGATCTACGACGTTATCGAATTCAGCCCAAAACTGCGGCAGTGCGACCTCGCCTCTGAGATTGCGTTTTTTCTCATGGATTTAGAGGTGCGCGGCGGTGGAGCGTTAGCGCCGGCGTTTCTGGATCGATATCTTGAACTTGTAGAAGACTCTGAATTATCGGTATTGCTGCTGTACTACAAATGCTACCGCGCTTTGGTCCGCGGCAAAGTCGAGGCGATGCGCGCGCAGCTCGCGGACGACCGTGCCTCACCCTATTTTCGTTACGCCGCGCGCATTACGTGGGAGCCTCTCAAGCCGTTTCTCGTGATGGTTTGTGGTCTAACGGGCAGCGGCAAGTCCATCCTCGCGCGGCAGTTGGGTGACAGCCTGGGTACGCCGGTGATCAACTCTGACACTGTACGCAAGCAGCTGGCGGGAGAGTCTGGAAGAAACATAGCTCCCTTCGAGCAGGGGATCTATAGCCAACCAATGACCGAAGAAACCTACCTTGAGATGACAAGGGAAGCCGAAGAGCAAGTCCTCACCGGCGGCGGCGCGATTCTTGACGCGACCTTCAGCCGAAGAGCAAACCGTGAAAGGGTTCTTGGCCTGGCGAAAAAACACGGAGTACCTCTGGCCGTGATTCATTGCTCCGCCTCTGACGAGACCACAAGGAAGCGCTTGGCTCAGCGGGCGGAGGAAGGAAAAGATATTTCCGATGGCCGTTGGGAGATCTACGGAAGACAAAAAGAAGCCTACGAGCCGATGGAAGAAATTCCGGCCGAATCCCGTCTCGAGCTCAACACCGAGGCCGATGTGGAGCAGCTCGCGGGCGTGGCTTTAAGCTTCGTACGTTCCCGGATTGAGCAAACATAAATGCGAACACTCGGCTGCAACTAATCGCGAATGGCACAGATCTTTCGAGGGCTTGGTAATTTAATCTAAGCGAGTCCCACATCTGACATTGCATGTTGCGAAGCTGTCCCAGACATAAGACATGATTGCCTGTTGGACGTGAAGCCTTCACGGTAAATCATGGCACAAACCGGGCACAACCTGAGCCGGCCAGTTGGAGTCGCCGGTATCGCTTAAGGCTTCGGTATGAAAATTCTGGTCCTCAACTGTGGCAGTTCTACATTAAAGTTCCAGCTTATCGAAACCGCTCCTGGAGTGAACTCAGCGGAAACCGATCGCAAAGTCGCGCGCGGGCTCGTTGATCGCGTCGGCGGCGCTTCGAATTGTACATTCGAACTGGTCGGTGGGAAGACGGAGAAAAGGGATGGCCCGATTGGTAACCATGAGGAGGCTGTTCGCGAGGTCATCAAGCGGCTGAATTCGGAGCCCGAGCTGCGCGATTTCGAAGTCGTCGGCCACCGGATAGTTCACGGAGGCGACAGATTCGCTTCGGCTGTGCTCATTGACGATTCCGTAATCGAGACGCTAGAAACCCTGTCAGACCTTGCACCGCTGCACAACCCGGCCGGCGTGAGCGGAATTCGCGCGGCGCGCGCGGTCCTGGGCCGGTCGATACCCATGGTTGCCGCGTTCGATACCTCGTTCCATCACGCGATGCCTGAACATGCGTCCACGTATGCTATTCCCTGGGAACTTTCGTCGAAGCACCGCATTCGCCGCTATGGGTTTCACGGCCTTGCTCACCAGTACGCAGCGTTGCGTTACGCGGACCTTACCGGAATGCCGATCGAGCGGATCAATATCGTCACCCTTCATTTGGGTAACGGTTCCTCCGCGTGCGCGATTCGCGGCGGACAATCGGTGGAGACCTCGATGGGATTCACGCCCTTGGAAGGACTGGTCATGGGAACACGGTCCGGCGATCTGGATCCGGCGCTGGTGAGCTATCTCGCGCGCAAGGAAGGCGTGAGCGTCGGCGAGATCGAGAATTGGTTAAACAACCGCTCCGGTCTGCTCGGCGTTTCAGGACTATCGAGCGACATGCGCGAGCTGGTCGCAAATCTGAACCAGAATCCACGCTCACGCTTGGCCGTTGAGGTTTTCTGCCACCGAGCGCGCAAATACCTGGGAGGCTACCTGGCTGTCCTCGGCGGTGCGGATGCGGTTATCTTCAGCGGCGGGATCGGCGAGAATTCGCCATGGCTGCGGGAAAAAATATGCTCAGACATGCAGTGGTGCGATCTGGAATTGGACCTAGAGGCCAACGCCGGTTTGGTCGGTAAGGATGGGCGCATCTCTGTGGCCGGCCGTAAGCTCCAGTCCTTTGTCGTTTGCACCGACGAGGAACTGATCATCGCCCGTGAAGCAGCGGCCTTAACTGGGGAGAGAGCCAAACATAAACGCTCAACGGAGTTATCATGAAGCCTGAAGTTAAAGGAGAGCCGGAACAAAGACGCGAGCGGTTGTCCGGAGGCCGACATTAGCCGGTATTATTCATGGACGATGGATAAGCGCCGATAGTGTGTTCTTAGCCTTCGGGGGCGAGCCCTTCCGGCCGCGTGTTAGGAAATGTCATAACCGGGGGGGGAGAAATGTCATAAACTTTGTAAAGTGTAGGGTTTATCAGTCAGAAAAAAAGGCGGGTTTAAACTATTGCTCGACGAGTTTTGAGCGAGACTGAAACCAACATTTACTCTTACGCTGGCGGGGGTCAGTTTTGAGGATTTTCGCAATTATGAGAATCGGGGTCACGTTTGCGCGAGTGTGATAGGGGCACAGCAACCGGGCTGCCGCCAGATCCGTCCAGAATGGGGGCTGGCGAAGCCGCTTTTCGCCTACGTCTGTACTCCCGCATGTA
>JBOHVS010000276.1:0-14132 GCA_050735975.1 Binatia bacterium
ACCGCTCCAATACTCCAAACGTCGACGTTGTCGCGAGACGATCGAGCGCACCCTTCGGCGAAGCTCAGGGCAATCGGTATATGTCTTTTTTCAGCAGCCTGGTAGCTAGACTAGCAATTTAATACCCGGGAGGAGGTAATCATGGAAAGATTGCATGTTAGAGGTGTTTTTACAGCTTTAGTGCTGGTTTCTCTAGGGTGGGTGCCACCCTATCTGTTCGCAGGCGAGGCGATGTCAAAGTTTCGGCTTGTTCAAAGTGGCCTCACTGCGATGAGTTGGCCCATTTATGTCGCCAAAGATCAAAAGATCTTTGAAAAAAACGGGATTGAGTTTGAAGAAATCATCATCCGCGGCGCGACGAACACAACACGCGCGGTACTGAGCAACACGGTTCCGGTAGGACGCATAAATCCTGACTATGTCATTACGGCGATCGAGAAAGGCGCCAAAGTTAAGATAATTAGCGGATCGCTGGAGAAGATTCCTTATAATCTAATGGCAAGGCCCGAAATTAAATCCGGCGCTGACCTCAAGGGCAAGACCATTGGCGTGAGTTCCCTCACCGGCGGCACGACTCTCATGCTGCATGAAGTCATGGAAGAGGCGTTTAAGCTTAAGGAAAACGACTACAAACTCCTGGTCGTCGGCACCTCGCCGGATCGTTACGCAGCATTGAAAGGTGGATCCGTGCAAGCAACCTTCATGGGGCCTCCGTTTAATATTCGCGCGAAGAAAGAAGGGTACACTGATCTGGCGGTCTGGCATGATTACCTTGGTCCGATTCAGTTTGTAGCGACTTTCGCGTATAACGACTATCTCAAGGCCCACCGCGATGAAACCGTGAAATATCTCAAGAGTATTATCCAAGCCACAAAGTGGCTCTATGACCCAAAAAACAAGGAAAAAGCCATCGCCCTGCACATGAAGATACTCAAGAGCAAGCCGGACATAGCAGAAAGCGACTACAAGTACGTAGTCGAAGAATTCAAACCCTTCTCCGTGGACGGCGAGCTGAGCGAGGCTGGAATGAAAAAAACCATGGAATTGAGAGTCGCCGACGGGATGTACAAGGGCAAAAAAGTACCTTCGTATATGGAGTATGTCGATACCTCATTCGTTGACGAAGCGAAGAAACAACTGGGCTTGAAATAAATATCGAAGGTTCGCCGCAGGTTCCGGCGCCGGCGATTCGAAATGGCAAAACGTTATCCGGTCAAATAATCCAAGTTGGAGTGCTGGAGTATGGAGTGTTGGTTTGATCGACCCATCACTCCACCACTCCAATACACCAACATCTAACCTATAGGAGGTTCCCATGGCACGCAAAACTATCCAACCGAAAAGCTTGAATGACCCGCGGCCGCGTTACAGCCAGGGCATTCTCAATGAAGGCGGCAAGCTGCTCTTCGTGGCCGGCCAAACCGCGTCGGACCAGGCCGGCAATGTGGTGGGCAAAGGCGATATCAAAGCGCAAACCAAGCAGGTTTTCGCCAACCTCAAAGCCGTTCTTGAAGAAGCGGGCGGCACGCTCGATGATTTGGTGATGACGACGACTTACATAACCGACCGGGAGTATCGCGAAGGGTACAATGAAGTGCGCCGCGGGATTTACAAAAAGGACCCGCCGACGAGCACACTGGTGATCGTCAAGGGGCTCGCCCATCCCGATTATCTGATCGAGATCGCCGGCATCGCCGTCATCTAATTAATGAGAGTCACGGTCCTCGACGACTACCAGCGCGCCTTCGAGAACACCGAAGCGATCCGGCGCCTGCGGCAATATGTTGACGTCAACATTCTAACCGACAAACTCCCTTCGGAAGCCGCTGTCGTTTCCGCGCTCAAGGGTTCGCAAGCCATCATACCGATTCGCGAGCGCACTAAGTTTACCGCGTCATTACTCCGGGCGCTTCCCGATCTCAAATTCATTTCTCAAACAGGGAATCACTTCTACCACATCGACATAGAAGCTGCCTCGGGAGCGGGAATCGTCGTCGCATTGGCGCCGGGAGGCAACAGCACGACCGAGCTGACTTTTGGTCTTATGATCGCCGTTATGCGCCGGATTCCGCGTAGCGATCGAGCGATGCGCGACGGCGAGTGGCCATTGGTTCTGGGTTATGTCCTGCGTGGAAAAACGCTGGGTATTTTGGGACTGGGCAAAATCGGCACGGAGGTGGCCGGGATCGCCCGGGCCTTCGGGATGCAGGTGATCGCCTGGGGACCTACTCTGACGCCAGAGCGCGCGGCGCAATCACATGCGACTTACATGCCGCTAGACGACGTCCTGAAGAACGCCGACGTTGTCTCAATTCACCTGACGCTGTCGGACCAGAGCAAAGGACTGATCAATGACAGGCGCCTGCGCCTTATGAAGAAAACCGGCTATCTTGTCAACACGTCGCGCGGCGCGATCATCGATGAAGGCGCGCTAGTGAAGATCCTGAGGGAAAAGGCTATCGCGGGCGCGGCGCTCGACGTGTTCGTCGAGGAACCGCTGCCGCCGGGCCACCCTCTGTTAAAACTCGACAACGTAGTGCTTACACCCCATCTGGGTTGGCCTACGGACTCCGGTTTCGAGGGCTTCGCCCGGAATTCCGTAGAAAACATTCTGGACTTTATGGAAGGGAAACTAACCCGGGTCGTCAACCCTGAAGCACTGCAAAGCCGAAAAAACGGCTCGTAGCACTGCTTACACTGTTAAGAGGCTTCGAACTTGGTTTCGTAAAGAGTCTTGCCGTCGTCGGCCACCAGTTCGATTTTGGCCCGGGGCGTGGAATTCTTTGGATCGACGGTCACCATGGCGTAATTAAAGGTTCGATTGGAAAAGAATTCAAATCTCTTCAAGTAGCCGTTGGCAATCACGTTCATCGGCGAGCCGATTGGGCCGGCCACGACTTCTTTTAGCCCCAGGGGACCGGGAATTCGGCCCACCGCGGCGTAATGGACATCGGCCGCCAAAAACACCACCCCTTTTATATCTTTGCCCGCAATCCAGCGAAGGACTTCTTCTCTTTCGCCCGGAAACCCATCCCACTTATCCGCTCCGCCCCCATAAAATGGCACTGGGGTCGCGATAAACTTGAAGATTGCCGTTGAGGACGCCAGACCGTTGAACAACCATCTTTTCTGTTGAGCGCCCAAAATCGTCTCGCGCGCGTGATCGCGATACTGGCGGACGTCGAGAATGAAAAGCTCGACTCCTTTTCCCCATCGAAATGAACGATACAGTCGATTCAGATCATGTGGATTTCGCTCTATCGGCCAGTAGTCAAAAAAGGCTTTCCTCCCGACCGGCATCAATGGATGGCCCGGCCCGCAATTATTCGAAACTTCGTGATCGTCCCAAATGACATAGGTGCTGGTATCCGCGAAAAGTCTTTGGCTCGGCAAATCGTGCCGATTACGGCGATACTTGGCCCAGAACTCGGGCAGATGCACGGCCCGGCCTCCTATGTCGGCATAAATAGTATCGCCGAGATGGAGAAAGAAGTTCGGCTGCTTGGAACGAATCGAATCCATGATGGTGAATGGCTGGTAGCTCTCCCGGCTATCGCCGCTGAAACAGAACTTCACGGTCGCGAGATCGTCAGGTTTGGGAGCCGTCGCAAATCTCGCGACTGGCCCCGGCTTCTTGCCGTTGACAGCGGCGCGGTAATAGTAGGTCGTCGCCGGTTTGAGTCCTTGGAGCGTGATCTTCGCCGTATCATCGCACTCTTTATCTACAGAAAAAGGACCCGTCTCGGTAAACCGACCGAGTCTCGGCTCCGTACCGTAATGCAACGACACAAGACTTCCGGTTTCAGCGCGCAGCCAGACGATTGCGCGATTGGATGTCACATCCCCGGCTGAATAAGCGAAACACAATCCAGTGCTGCTATCGGGCAACCCGGCGCTCATCGGCGCGCACCCTGAGCCGTTGAGCCAGAGAGGTAATGTCGCGGCTGCGGAACCGGTCATGCGCAGGAACTCTCTTCGACTGAGACTACTCTTGAGAGACTCCTGATTCGTCTTTTTGGCCATCCGTTTAATCCTATTCTCACTGAAAACGAGTATTTAAAGTATCGAAAGCCTGAATCAAGCAATTAGCCGCTCATTTTACCCCAAAGAATCTCGCATGCCCAGCCGGCCAGTAGGGGAAAGAAAAGGCTCACGGCAACACGGATTGCAACGACCTTTACTCCCAGGAAAGGGATCTCCCACATGATGATCCGTTGAAGCCCGAACAGCGACCAGGCGGTGAGATACGCTACGAGCGGTCCGACGCCGACACCCACCTTGAACAAGGAAGCGATGATCGGAAAGTGCGTCATGGGCCCGCCTGGAGTCACGCTTCCAAGCGTCATACCGATCAAAAGTCCTTTCGCCCCGGAGCCTTGGCCCATCCATCGAACGATAACCTCTTGAGGCACCACCGCCTGGATCAAGCCCGCAAGTGTAAAGGCGGCAATCATTCGGGGAATTATTTCCAAGATAAGCGCGCCTGTGGCGCTTAATCCCTTCCCGGCCGTTTCAGGCGACTTCCAATAAACAATAACGAGCGTAATGCCCGCCGCCGCCAACATCACGATGGTGGAGGTATCCATAGATCTCCTGACGATTATTCGTAATTGCTCTCTGAGCGGCATGGACGAGGATTCAACTCTAAGGTTTCACAATGAGGGAAGGTCCTTCATCCGGCTTTTTCTGTTCCTGGGAAAGGTAAAAGCCGAAGCTTTTCTGCACGAGGCCAGTGAGGAATGAGATATCCAGAGGGCCTGGGTCGCCTTCACGGATTTGCAGCGCGACGGCGAGAGAGAGCCTGGCCGATGGTTCACGATTCGTCTCAAGAAAGTAAAGCGCCATGTCTTCCATGCGTCTTCCCAGAATAGTTCCCATATCGCCCGAGCAGCATGCTTTGACCGCTTCGCGCACTATCCCCGCGAAACGTTCTTCTTTCTGCATGGGATTGAGCACAAGACGACTGGTTTGGGCCTCTTCGAGTTGCGGTAGATACGAGCGTATCAAGTCCTCATCAACGAACCAAAAGCGCAGCTCCGGCTCATCCAGCAAACGGCGCGACTGTTCCCGCCACGGACCCTCCCGGAGGCTCTCCGCCTCGAGCCTTTGATAGATTGGATGTTTCTGCGATTTGGGTTTGCCTGTTTCGACGATTGAGCGGATCTCATGGAATTGTTCCACGCCGCCGCGTCCCAAAGCTTTTGCCTTCTCATACGCGCTATAAAGGACCTCGTCGGCGTATTCCCAAGGTACAGAAATCATCGAGATGTTATGGCTCTCCTTGATCCCTTGCGCCATGTTACGCAGCTCTTTGCGGCGAACCTGAACGGCGGCGATCCGCAGCAATCCCTCGCGATCGCTCACCATCCCCTGGATGACCCGCAGCCCATGCCCCGCTTGCGGCTTTGCGATCCACACGAGCCTGCCGCCGCTGCCATCGACGACCGACATGTAGGCTTCAATTTCCGGTCCCGACGTGAGAATAGGCGCGGGCGTGTGCGGTTTTTTTTCTTCGGGGAGTGCAATCCCTTTCTGGCTGAGCTTGAAAAGCGAGCGTCGAATCTCTTTCTTGATCTCCTTGTCCTTCGTCCGACTCTCGAGCCCAATTAACGCCTCGGCCGCTGAAGCTGCCCCGACCTTCCCCAGAGCGAAAACAACAGCAAGGTCCGTTTCCCGTTCTCTTCCAAGCTCCTGTACCAGCCGCGTAGTAAGATCCGGAGAGACATCGTCGACTGGAACTCCTAATTTCCGGAGCGTGTCCAGTCCTCTTCGGATCTCTTCCTCATGGGATTTCTTCTTCGCAAATTGATTCATTTCGCGCTTGTAAGATCCGACAGCTTGCCGCGCCGCCCCGCGAACGCAAAGTTCGGCCATTCCTCGACCTGGTTATCACGGTAATTTTCTCGATACCACTTGGCGACTTCGCCGGCGGGAGCAAACCATATTTTACTGTGGCTCTTGGCGTAGCGAATAAACTCGCGCAGCAAGACCGCGCGGAATGGGCGGCCGCCGACAAAAGGGTGATTCCCCCACATCATGAATTTAGGATCGGTCGCTCCTTCTTCATAGAGGCAATCGAAACAATCCTTCCACATTTGCAAAAGGTCGCGCGGCGTTCTGCCGGCGCGCTGGTAACTCGAGTAATCATTGAGATCCTGGAAGTACGACAGAATCGTTAAATCTTTTCCCTTCACTTTGAGCATATACGGGGTCTCTTCGTGCTGCGGGTCCATCCAGTACGTATAGCCGCACTCGACAATGATCTCGGGAGTATTCACGCTCGGGGAGATTCCGGTCGAAAGATAACCCACGGGCGCTTTCCCGACTACCTTCCTCACCGCTTCAACCGTCTTCTGTAAATCCTTTTTTTCTTTGTCCCGCTTTTTCATGTAGCTGTAATCGTGGATCCAAGTTTCTGTTCCGACCTCGTGCCCCTGTCCGACGATCTCTTTAAAAATCGCCGGAAAATTTTGAACGGTTATCCCGGTAGGGAAAAACGAAGTCCGGATGTTCTCTTTTTCGAAAATATCAAGAAAACGATAAATTCCCACCCGCTCACCGAACTCGCGGTCGGTGATGACGGATAAGTCTTTTTTCGTCTGCGAGTTCTTGGGCCAGCCACGACGGTTTTGCTGCTGTTGTGAAAACGGTCCGCCCAGATCTTCGGGCCACGTTTCAAAGGCTACGCACGGAGTGATAGCAATACGTGCTCCGTCGGGCCACTCAATCGGTTTTCGCCTCGCAATCATAGCTCCTCCTTGGATGTAAAATTGGACTACTCATGCCACACTTCAAATGGCTTTCCAACCGGACTATGCACAAGAAAGTTCAAACCGTTGAAACTGTTCAAGTCGTTCAAGCCGTAGAGGGGATGGCGGAGTGGGTGATGTATCACATTGAACAAACTTCAGTTTGACATGATCACTCGTCATCGACTAGACTCGCGCCCCGTCCGAGAATAAAGGTCTCAGTTAGAAGAGCCTTGAGATCTGAAGTTCGTGCCTAAAAGGTTTGAGAGGTGTTTATGGGCGTGACCGCAAGAATTGCTCGATTCGTCGTTGAGAGTGAGTTTGATAAAATTCCGCCTGAGGCCCTGAAAACGGCTCGAACCGCCGTGCGCGACTGTCTCGGAGTCGCGCTTGCGGGAAGCACAGAAGAGAGCGCCAGGATATGCGCCGACATCGCACGCCAGGAAGCCGCGCGCGAAGAAGCCGCCGTCATCGGACAGGGTTTCAAATCTTCCGTGCTGCAAGCCTCCTTTGTTAACGGTACGGCGGCGCACGCGCTGGATTTCGATCATAGTTTTACGCTCATGGGCCAACCCACAGCTCCGATCATCCCGGCGGCTTTTTCGCTGGGGGAGTCATTGGGCATTAGCGGGCGGCGACTTATCGAGGCCTACGTCGCCGGCTTCGAGGTCACCGGAAAGCTGGTTTACTCTCTGCGTGATTCGTCGGAGGGCGGCTGGCACGGCCCCGGGACTTTAGGTGTCTTCGGTGCCACCGTCGCCTGCGCCAAACTGCTGGGCCTCAATGTCTCACAGATCGAGATGGCGCTCGGGATTGCCGCCTCCACGGCAAGCGCCGTCGCGGCTAACTTCGGTACCATGACCAAACCTTTACACGTCGGGTTGGCGGCGCGAAACGGGGTACTGGCGGCGAAGCTCGCAAGCTCCGGATTCACCGCAAACGCTCAAGCCATTGAAACAGGAGCCGGTTTCTATGAAATGTTCTATCACAGCTCAGCGCCGGACACCCGGCCGCTGGAAGAGCTCGGACGCTCCTACGCGTTGGAAACGGACGGCATCAGGATCAAACCTTACCCGTGCGGCGGCCTCACTCATCCGACCATCGACGCAACTCTTGAGATGCGCGCGGAGCATGGCATCACCGCCGATACGGTTGAATCCATCGATGTGGACGTCACGAAGCACACGTACGGCCGGATTGTTTTTCGCGTTCCCGAAACCGGACTGCAGGGCAAATTTTGCATGGGTTATCTTCTTGCCCGGGCGATTATCGACGGAAAGGTCTCGCTCGACAATTTCACGGACGCGGCCGTCCGGGAGCGGAATATTCTAGAGTTCGCGGAAAAGGTCCATATGCGATTGGATCCAAGCCTCAAAGCAAGCAACGCGGCAGGCCGCCCGTGTAGGGTCACCATTCATTTGAAAAATGGCCAGACATATTCCCGGGAAGCCGAGCATGCTAGCGGGAGCAGTGAAATTCCTATGACTCCGGAGGAGTTGAAAGCAAAGTTCTCTGAGTGCGCGCGCCGGGCCATTGATGAACCGTCGGTCGCCCGCGCCCTCGAATACCTGGAACAGTTGGAAACGTTAGAAGATATCCGGCCGCTCGGCCGGCTTCTGATGGGGTGAATGCGGCTTGCATGGCGTTATTCCCACAGTCCTTCCGGCAGCGGCAAGCCGGCGAGATCTTCAGCTGAAAGCCGCCCATCCGGCTCGATGCCGAACCGCTCGATAACGGCAATGAGTTGCCTTGTGTGCTGCGCGGAGTGCCACGTTGAGCGCTCGAACACCTGGTGCATCGGCGGCGTGCCATAGAAGGTCCGCACCTTTTGTTGGCAGGACTTCTCCTCGAGTTTCGTCCACCAGTTGTCAAGCCGCTCGATCACCATGTTGCCGTAGGCGGCAATCTCCTCGCCGGTAGTGAAGGTTCCTTCTGCGGGTGGCATGTTGGCCAGCTGCACCCGGTATTCCACGTTATCAACGACAGTCTCGAGGAAGGCCTCGCCGATGCGGAAGATGTGGTGGCACATGAGGCGTATGGAGCGGTCGCGGCTATCGATAACGCGCTCTACGAGTCTGTCGTTCGGAAGCTGGCGAATATAGCGCTGCGCCGCGCGTAAGACGATCGTCCACTTGGTAATCAGTGCCGTGGGAGGAAGCGGTGTGTGGCCGGTCCCCTGCAAGCCGACGAATTCGGCGACATCATCGAGATTTTGGCAAAAGATATAGTGATCGTCTCGCGCCAGAACCGGTACCGCGCTCGCGCCGAGTTTGAACAGCCGCTCGCGTCCTATCGCGTCGTTCAACACGTCAAGGGCGGTGAAGCGAATTCCTTTTTGCGAAAGAAACTCTTTCGTTCGGAGGCAACTGCTTCAACCGGGTTGGGTAAACAGGACGAAATTGTCGCCGTCAGTATCCATTGTCGAATCAGTGGAAGAACCGCGAAACTGATTGCGAAGCTATCAGCCGCAGGGATAGGTTTCAAGCCGAGCGCGCCCGGATGGGTTCGGTCATCCAATTGGCTGTTGACAAGCGTTCATTTTGGATGGATATTTCGTTCCATGCTGCGAAAGGCTTTGGCAGTTCTCCTCGTCGTCTCGTGGATCAGTCTTTCCGGGTTCGACGTGTTGGAGGACCTCCATCCTTCGATCCAGGCCGAAATTCACAGTTCCGCTAACACTCTCCCCCGAACTATTGGCGCAGGCTTCCAGATTGTCAACAATATCGTCGAGTCGGCGGACCATTCGAGATTCCGTCACTCTGCCCTCTTTGAACGACCTCCGCTTCAATTGTCTCTCGATGCACCGATTGTTTTGCCAAAGAGCTTTAGGCTCCATAAATTCCACAGCGTGTTTCTGATCTGATCTTCCGCTTCTTTTCCGGGTCTTCAGCAGAAGCCGGCTGCAGGCAACTTTCTGCGCGGCGGCTTCGATAATCTTTCCTTTGGTGCCCGCGTATCGGAAAGGGAGAAAGAGTCATGGAAGATTTCCCCGCATGGATGAAATTGATTGTTTGGGTCATTGTCGGTTCGACTGCGATCTACGCGCTCATAGCCGCTTTTCATACCATGTTCTAAGAAAACCGGTCGCGGCGGTTCGTTTGTGCCGCCGCGACTCTCAGCTAGAAACCGAAGATTTTAAATTGGAGCATTCCGATGAAATCGTAGCGAGAATTGCCCGGCGCGCTGAGATCGAGGTGGCGGTTGTAATTTATATTGAAGGACAGAGTTTCTCCTCCGGCGAAAAGTTTTCCGAGCTTCCAGTCCAGTGCAGCGGTTGCGCCGAAGGTGCTGATATTCTTGACTCCGTCTTCGCTAAAGCTTCTCGTATATGACGTGCCACCCGTCAATTTGAACCAATCCCGGGAGGGAGTATAGGCAATACTGAAACCCGTCATAGGGGTTTCGGTGCGGATACCAGTGCCGCCGTCCCATTCTTCCTTGATGCCGAACTGCGGAGCAAGGGAAAGGACGCCGAGCGGGCGATAGGAACCGGTGAACATCGTAGTGAGCACCGTGTTTTCTTGACTCAAACCTACCCCCTGTCCCGCCAATGCATAGCTTGAAGCAAGCGTGCCACCCCACTGCGGCCGGGAAAAATTGAATAACGCACTCGTGGTCTTTGTCACGCGGAGATCGGTTGCATCCGGGAATCTTTCCCATGACTCACCAAAAGATCCGCGGATTTGGAGTGGACCGAAACTGTGTTCACCCCAGAATTCGGCCTCATTGCGTGGTTGATCTACCCTTGCGCCGGTCAATGAGACGAATCCCGCGCCGAAAGATCGATAATTAGCGCCATAGCTGAGCCCGTGCCAGTGGTTTCTCAAGCCCAACCGCAACAGCATCGGCCACTCCTCAGAGACGCTTTGTCCCGGCATGGAGTCGAGCGGGCTGTAGGCCAGCTCGCCCTCTCCAGCCAGGCCACTACCGGCAAACGCAGAAGTGGCAAGTATACTGAAGTGACGCCGCAAATTGCCTTCTTGCGAAATCCCGTTGAAACCGTCGTCGGGCTCGCGTTTCTCCAGATAAAACGTTTTCAACCTAAGAGTCTGGGGTCCGACATTGAGACGAAGAGTATTTTCGACCGGCTGGACAGGATCCGGCATGACACCGAGCCGCAGGGAATTCGGTATCGCAAGCAACCCGAAACTCTCACCTGCTGCCGGGGGCCGTGCGACGATTTCAGGCCTCTGTACTTCTGTGCTCGCGCACGAAACGCAGGTGATGATTAAAGCTTGGAGCAGCAAAACTACTTTAATCACGTTAACACTCGGCGCAAAAGTATATCACGATAAAAATACCAGGCCTAGAAATTTTTGGAGACTGGCCCAAAGCGAAAGATCGAAAATCACCGGCGGAAAGTTTCGTTTCCTGGAAGTATTCCAGAACGGTCGAAACGGCCTCAAATTCTCGAAACACTGAAAAGCACTCGGCCACCGCCGCGCGCACCTGCGACTCAGGCCCCTCCTTGACTCCCATTTCGCATTGGTCCTAGATGGACGCGTTATACCGCGCGATGCGGTGGCCATCACAACCGCCGCAACATCGGCACTCGATCGCCTGGCGAAGCCGAGTTTCGCAAGGAGGAGGATCCAGATGCGCTACGAGCTCTATTACTGGCCCGAGATACAGGGCCGCGGCGAGTTTGTCCGGCTTGCGCTGGAGGACGCGGGAGCAGACTACATTGACGTGGCGCGTTTACCGAAGCGCGGCGCCGGCGTCCCCGCGCTAATGCGTTTTTGGAAAGCCGCTCCGTGAAACGCCCCCCGTTCGCGCCGCCTTTCCTAAAAGCCGGCGACGTTGTGATCGCACAGACTGCCAACATCTTGCTGTTTCTAGGCCTGCGCCTTGTGCCGAAGAACGAGACGAGCCGGCTTTGGGCACACCAGCTCCAGCTCACGATCGCCGATTGGGCCGGCGAAGTCCACGACACTCATCATCCTCTCTCAGGTGGACTCTACTATGAACAACAGAAGCGTGAAGCCGAGAGGCGCTCCGCGGCGTTCACGGCCGATCGCCTGCCGAAGTTTCTCGACTATTTTGAGCAGGTGCTCGATCGCAATCCGAAAAGAACCGAGTATCTCCTGGGTAAAGCGGCTTCCTACATTGATTTATCGATGTTCCAGATGATCGCCGGATTGCGCTATGCCTTTCCGCGCACGATGTCGAGACTGGAACCCACATATCCGCGGTTGGTGGCGCTGCACGATCGCGTTTCAGCTCGCCCCCGCATCGCCGCCTATTTATCGTCCAAGCGGCGCTTGGCCTTCAACCAACATGGTATATTTCGCCATTATCCCGAGTTGGATGGATAGCCGTGGTTCGTCTTGAATGCCTCGTAGGGCCCCCGGTACATTGCCCTATCCCATTGACGGCATCACCCGCGTCGCAAACAGCTCCATCGAGCGGGTAACTTGAGCGTGACTCAAGCCGCCGAAGCTGAACAGGCCAACCAAACTATCGGGCCGCGCTGTTTCGATCATCGCGCGGGCCTTTTTGAGGACGGTCTCCGGGCCGCCGATGAGCGAAACTCCCCATTCATCGAGCCTCTCGATCGTAAGGCCTCCGGGAAAATAAGGAAACCGCTCAGTGAAGCGCGGGAGGTCGTCGTTTGTGATCGGCTCGCGGCACCAGAGATTGTCGGTTGCGAGTTGCCAGAAGCGAGTGATTTCCGGCCCGGCCTGCGCCCAGGCCTGCTCGTCGGTATCGGCGACATAGATGTCCCGAACCATGATCGCGTCGCCGCCGTCATGCGGTTGACCGAGCGCGGCTCGTTCCGCGCGATAGGCTTTGATGGCCCTAGCGCAGTTGGCGAGGGGTTGGCGCGAGAGCGCCAGGTTCCAGCCGCGCCGCGCGACCATCGCCGGGCTCTCCGGTGAAGTGGCGCCGTAGTAAATCGGCGGGTGCGGCCGCTGAAGCGGCCGTGGGCGGCACGAGATGTCAACATAATTCCAGGCCGTGCCGCTGTAGCTGAAAGTGTCCTCGCTCCACGCCCGAAAAAGGACCTCAGTCCCCTCCTCAAAGCGGGCCTGAGCCGTATCGCGATCAAGCCCATGCTTGAGGTCATCGCGTGGCACGCCGCGGCCCAGCCCAACGTTCAGGCGGCCGCCTGTGAGGATGTCCAGCATAGCGCACTCCTCGGCGAGACGCATCGGGTCAAAAAGCGGCAGAACGTTAACCAGGTTCCCGAGGCGCAGCCGCTTGGTGCGGTGGGCGAGGTTGGCGATGATCAAGTTCGGAGACGCCAGCATCCCATAGTCGGAGTGATGATGCTCCGCGAACCAGGCGTCGTCGAAGCCTAGCTGTTCGCTGAGCAGGATCTGATCGAGCAGTTCCTCGAATGCCTGGCGCTCCGGCACCCACGGTCGCGTCTGGTTGTAACTGAAGGTCCCAAACCGCATGCGCTGATCCTCCCCAGGATCTCGGCATCCGATGTAACCGAAAAAACCCACAGAACTCAAAGATCCGTCTATTTGACTTTGGGTTCTTTGCGGTTAAACCAAATTGTCGCCGAGTCATAGCACATTCCCTGCCCCTACCTTTGGCCGAGGTTTGTCGCGGTTAGAAAAGGCTTGCGTCCCCTCGTCCTGCTTCTGCTGGCCTCCACGGCTCTTCCGCGCCTGGACTCGCGTTCGATACAGTCGTTCTGTGAACCCGCCCTGGTCTAAAAACTGCTCCTCGAGCTGCCGGAGTTGTTGATCAAGCAGATAGTTGGTCTGGTTGATCAGGCAAATGAGTGTGTTTGCCGCGATCTCTTCAGAGTTCTCAATATAGGGCTTATACGTCATATGGGTCTTATTAGTCCTATACACCAGCTTTCTGACCGCTTGCGCTGTCGGATGGTCTTTTCCCCAAACCGCTAGTCTGTATTCGTCTTATTGTCCTGTTGCTCGGTTGTTTTACCACCTGCTTGACTTCGGCTACCAGGCAAAATTCGCACTTCTCCCAAATTCTCCCCGTTTTTCCATTAGCGGTTGATGTGCAGAGGTAATATTTTTCCTCGCGCGCTGGCATGGGGAACCTCCCGCCTAACCCTGAACGTGCCAGCACCTTGCCAAATCCCGGACATGAAACGATTATTCCGGGACCCCTGTGCCAGACCTTGCTGCAGCCGGGTAAGCAGTTCTTCCTCGTTGAGTTCTCCTATGTCAGGATGAACCAAAAGGGTCAGTCGAGTCTGCCCATGATTATCTTCCTCTTCGACGAGCTGATAGTCTCCCGGCCCTCCCCCAAACTCGGACGGAATGGTATTCTCCAACAACTCGAATAGGTCCGTACTAAAGTAATTCATCCCCTCGCTGGTAAACTTCTCGAAACTGCGAATGGTGTGAAGGTGCTGGGTGAAGCCGACTCGTTCTAGGGCACAGCCGCAATCTCTCCTCG
>JBOHVS010000277.1:0-12592 GCA_050735975.1 Binatia bacterium
TGTTGCCGACAATGAATGGGTTCGAAGCGATAGCTAAAATAAGGAGCAGTCCAAAAACACGATTCATCCCCATTCTTGCTGCAACGGCAAAGGCCATGCCTGGAGACCGCGAGCTATGCTTGAAAGCAGGTTGCGATGGTTATCTTGCAAAACCTTTCAGCCATGTAGAGCTAGGTCAAGCTATCGAGGAACTCTTAAAGAAACATTATCGGGAGTGAGGCTGGCAAGGATACTCGAAAACCTTTTGGAAGTCCTCATCCGTAGCTTTTCTTCTCGATAAAGATTCGCGGCGTAGCACTTGGTAAGTTCTTGATGGATGATCGCCCCTACCAGGAAACATCCGGTCCTGATGCGTCGAATTCCACCACTGCCGGGCAGATCACTTCGTTATTTCTAATTCGGGTCCCCGCCCGAGAGGGAATCCGATGCCGGCGTATGATATTCCAGTAATAGTTCTCCGCAGCGTACCGATAAATTTCGTAGTTGAACGGTCCTGTGTATGCCGCGCCCTGCGGGGAACTCACCTCTATATGCCCCGCATGAGAAGGCTCTCCAGTTTGCTTTACTTCGGCATAAAGACCGTCATAGCGCTGGCCGCGTATCTCCAACGAAAAATAGAGCCGCGAGACCATGTGCTGGTCATTATTTCCCTGCTCTTGGCCGGCTTCCGAGCACTTGTGAAACATCACTCTAATTTTTGACATATCCGCTCCTAAACGCGCCGCTTCGTTTTTCTGTGCTCGGCCAACCTATAGGCCGGTTTTGGGTCTGATTTCAAGCGGCGAGTGGCGATCCTCAATAACTTGGCAAAGCGCCGGCTCCGAGTCAAAATTTCAAATTCCATTCGCCACGGGAGTAACGCTCCCCTAACAGCTCGACGATTCTTTCGTGGGGAACATCGCCAAACTCCTCTTGGGCGCTCCAAACGGCGCGAAGGGCGCGTTTAACGGACTCAGAAGCGACGCGTAGATTCATGAGAAAATCCGCATGAGACCGACTCCGGCGGTAGGCCGGCTCTTTCGAAGGCATCGGCAGTACCTGCTCCATCACGGACACATCCATTTTCAGCAGAACCGTCCCGTGCACAAGCGTGAAATGTCGTTTTCTGTGCTGAGCGTTGCCGGAAATCTTTCGGCCCGAAATCGCGAGATCATTTCCGCCCCGAATTTCAACTTCCATTCCTAACAACTCCGAAAGGCAGCTCTGATGGCGCTTCAGGACGAATTCGTAGGATTCCGGGATGTTTCCAAGCAGCGTGCTGCTAGCAACAAGCGTGTAGTTCAGGCACCCAGGCCCTTGCAAAACCGTTCCGCCTCCGCTGAAGCGTCTGAACAGAGGAATGCCGAGTCTTTTGCAGGCCGGGAGATCCACCTCGGTGGCAACTCTGTTGGAGTAGCCGAGAACCACGAAACGATTTTCCGGCTCCCAGATTCGCAACAGGCCATCGGCCTGGCGGTTCTCGCAGTAATCGAGCAGCGCTTCGTCGCAGGCCAGATTTTCAGCGGCGCCCGGGAAAGTTAGTTCAAGATATTTAATGAGTTTCAGTTGATTTTGGCTCCGTTTTGTTGTCTGCTAATTTATTATGGAGCGATCCAAGATGGAATCGGATAAACAGGAAGCGGCCAACGGCTCCACCGTAGAAATCGGCCGCGATAACGGCAAAGCATTGAAGAGCAACCGGCAAAAATGGCTCGCTTCACTGGAGACCATTCTCGGGCACGTCCTTAAGAACGAAGAATCTGAACAAGCGACTCTGCTCCTCGAAGAGCTGACGGAGCGGCTGCGTGAATCGGGATTGAAGATTCCAAGCATCGTCAATACCCCTTATGTAAACACCATACCGCCGGAAAAAGAACCGTCGTATCCCGGCAACCGCGAAATCGAGCGCCGCATCAAAAGCTTCGTTCGATGGAATGCCATGGCTATGGTGGTCAAAGCAAATCGGCTGCATCCCGACATAGGCGGCCATATTTCCACATACGCTTCGGCGGCTACGCTCTATGAGGTAGGGCTGAACCACTTCTTTCGCGGCGGAGACGGCGACCGTCACGCCGACATGGTTTATTTTCAAGGCCATGCCTCGCCTGGCGCCTATTCACGCGCCTACGTGGAGTGGCGCATCAATGCCCCGAAACTCCATCATTTTCGGCAAGAGCTATCTCCGGTGGGCGGGCTTCCTTCCTATCCGCACCCCTACCTGCTCCCCGATTTCTGGCAGTTTCCCTCCGTGTCGATGGGCCTGGCGCCGATTATGTCGATCTATCAAGCTCGTTTTAACCGGTACCTGAAGAGCCGGGGGCTCCTAACGGCCGAAGAGCCCAGGGTTTGGTGTTTCCCGGGTGATGGAGAAATGGACGAGCCCGAGTCCTCCGGCGCACTCACTTTAGCCGCTCGTGAGAACCTGGATAACCTGGTTTGGGTCGTTAACTGTAACCTGCAACGGTTGGACGGGCCGGTGCGCGGCAACGGCAAAATCATTCAGGAGTTGGAGTCTCTTTTCCGCGGCGCCGGCTGGAACGTCATCAAGGTCATCTGGGGCTCCGATTGGGATCCATTGTTAGAGGCCGACGATAAAGGACTCTTGCTCAAGCGAATGGAAGAGGCGGTTGACGGCGACTATCAGAAATATTCCGTGGAGCCGGGCAGCTACACGCGCAAACATTTTTTCGGCAAGTATCCCGAACTCGCGGGGCTGGTGAATCATCTCACCGATGACCAGATCCGCAAATTGCTGCGCGGCGGTCACGACCCGATGAAAGTCTACACCGCTTACAGAGCTGCCGTCGAACACAAAGGATCGCCCACCGTGATCCTGGCGAAAACCGTGAAAGGTTACGGGCTGGGCGAAGCCGGTGAGGGGCGCAATGTCACGCACCAGCAGAAAAAGCTCAATGAGCGCGAGCTCCGTGAGTTTCGCACGCGCTTTGACATACCGCTTCCGGATGAAGAAGTAGTAGAGACCCCATTCTATCGCCCTCCGCTCGATAGCCCGGAGACGCAATACGTGCTCGCGCGCAGAAAAGACCTCGGCGGCTTCATTCCTCAACGGAAGGTCAGGGCGCCCGGGTTGACCCTTCCCGATGCCGCTGATTACGCCGAGTTGCTAAAAGGCTCCGGCGAGCACGCCATGTCGACGACCATGGCGATGGTGAGGCTCTTGACCAAGCTCTTGCGCCACGAACACATAGGCAAACGAATCGTTCCGATCATACCCGACGAAGCGAGAACATTCGGAATGGATTCTCTGTTCCGCCAGATCGGCATCTATTCTCCGAAGGGTCAACTGTACGAGCCGGTCGATCGCGAAACCCTGCTCTACTACAACGAAGCCAAGGACGGGCAGATTCTCGAAGAAGGAATCACCGAAGCGGGCTCGATGTCATCGTTTATCGCCGCCGGCACCGCATACGCTAACTTGGGAATCAACATGATTCCGTTCTACTTCTATTACTCCATGTTCGGCTTCCAACGGATCGGCGACCTCATGTGGGCCGCGGGCGATATCAAAGCCAAGGGCTTCTTGCTCGGAGCAACCGCGGGAAGAACCACTTTGAACGGCGAAGGGCTCCAACACCAGGACGGCCACAGCCACATCTTGGTTAGCGCCATTCCTACCTTGCTCGCGTACGACGCCGGTTTCGCCTACGAAGTGGCGGTTATTATTCGCGACGGGCTCAGGCGATTATACGCCGAAGGCGAAGAGTATTTTTACTACCTCACCCTTTACAACGAGAGCTACGCCATGCCTGAAATGCCGCACGACGCGGAGGAGGGAATCCTCAAGGGCCTTTATAGACTCAAAGCGGCGAAAAAAGGCAAACGCCGCAAGGCGCACATCTTCGGCAGCGGTCCCCTGATACGGGAAGGGTTGCGGGCGCAGCAGATTCTGGCCGAACAGTTCGACGTTTCCGCCGACGTCTGGAGCGCCACCAGCTACAAACTGCTTCGCGGCGATATTCTCGCAACCAAACGCTGGAACATGCTCCACCCGACCGCTCCGCAGAGAAAATCTTATCTGGAAAAGCTCCTCGAGAAAGAAGAGGGAGCGTTTGTCGCCGTCTCCGACTATATGAAGATGGTCCCCGACCAGATCGCGCCCTGGGTGCCGGGCGGGCTCACGACTCTCGGGACCGATGGTTTCGGTCGGAGCGACACGCGACCGAATTTGCGGCGCTTCTTCGAAGTGGATGCAGAATTCACCACGATCGCAACCTTGTACGCGCTTTCACAGCGAGGCGACCTGCCCGCGCGGACCGTTGAATCAGCGCTCAAGAAGCTCAACGTCGATCCGGAAAAATCACATCCCTTTATACTCTAGGCAATTCGACGGAAACCCTTCGGCGAAATGGACGTAAAGCTTCCACAGCTGGCGGAAGGTGTAGAATCCGGAACCGTCGTAAGCATTCTGGTCTCCGAAGGCGCGGAGATCAAGAAGGATCAGCCGATCATGGAGCTGGAGACCCAGAAAGCCGTGGGCTCGATCCCTTCGCCCGAATCCGGCGTCGTCACCAAGATCCACGTCAAAGAAGGCATGGAAGTCGCAGTCGGACAGCTGCTCATTACGGTATCGACCGGCGCCGCCGCGCAGGCCACCGGCGGCGAGAAAGACGATGGTTTGCGCACGGCCGAAACTCAGCGCCCATCCGCGGCCGCCTCAACCCGGCGGGACCGTCCGGCGGCTCAGACAACTGAAGCGATCAGCACGGACTATCGTTATGAGTCGAAAAGCGGAACACCGCCGCCTGCGGCGCCGTCAATTAGGAAAATCGCTCGAGAGCTGGATATCGATCTCACGCGAGTCAAAGGGAGCGAGGCCGGCGGCAGAATCGTGCTGGCGGATTTGCGGGCCTATATTCGCCGCTTGCAGGATCTGGCCATGCAACAACGGCCGTCGCAACCGACGGCGCAGGCTGCAACGCCCGGCGCGGCGCCCCAACGCGAACCGGTCGATTTTTCCAAATGGGGACCGATCCGCAGAGAAAAGATGTCGCCGCTCCGGAGAACCGTCACCCAACGGATGGTCGAGTCCTGGAACGCCATTCCCAAGATCAATCAGTTCGATCAAGCCGACATCACCGGCTTGCTGGCGCTGCGCAAAAAGCACGCCGCTACTTACACCAAGAACGGCTCGCATCTCACTGTCACCTCGTTTATCCTCAAGGTTCTCGCTGGCGCGCTCCGGAAACACCCGCGCGCAAATGCAAGCCTCGACGAAGCCACCCATGAGATCATCTATAAGGACTACTGCCATATCGGTGTGGCGGTCGATACAGAGGCCGGCCTGATCGTGCCGGTTTTGCGTGACGTGAACAAAAAAAATCTTCTCGAGTTGTCTAAGGAGCTGCACGACCTGACGGAGAGGACGCGGGCGCGCAAAGTGGCCGTCGACGAACTCCAGGGAGGTAGTTTCACTATCTCGAACCAGGGCAGCATCGGCGGCAGCCACTTCACGCCGATCATCTATGCGCCGCAGGTCGCTATATTGGGAGTCGGCCGGGGAGAAGCGAAACCTGTAGTAGTTGATGGCAAAGTGGCGATCCGGACCATTCTGCCCCTGTGCCTCGCCTACGATCATCGGGTTCTGGACGGGGCCGACGCGGTGCGGTTTCTGACGGATGTTATCGCCGGGCTGGAAGCGTTTTCTGAAACCGACGTAAAGTTGAAATAGATAAGAATGGAACCGATAAAAACCGAACTCGTGGTTTTGGGCGCCGGCCCCGGCGGTTATACCGCGGCCTTTTACGCCGCCGATAGAGGCAAAAAAGTCACTCTGGTTGAACAGAACCCGCGCCTTGGCGGGGTTTGCCTGAACGTCGGCTGCATCCCGTCAAAAGCCTTGCTTCATGCAACCCAGCTCATCCGGGAAGCAAAAGAATCCGCTACCCGCGGCATCGAATTCGGCGGGCCAACGATCGACCTGGATAAACTCCGGTCCTGGAAGGAGGACATTCTTGAGAAGCTTGGCCAGGGGATCAAAGGATTGGCGCAAAAAAGGGGCGTTACCCTGATTCAGGGGCGTGGACATTTTGAGGACTCTCAGACATTGCGGGTCGAAACCACCGAAGGACAAAAGTTTATCAGCTATGATCAAGCCATCATCGCCGTGGGTTCTAAACCTGCTATGCCGTCGGCGTTCGACCTCGGCAACAAACGAATCATGACCTCGACGGAGGCGCTTGAGATCCAAGACGTTCCGAATGATCTGCTTATCGTCGGCGGCGGTTATATCGGCATGGAGCTGGGTACGGTTTATGCGGCACTGGGCAGCAATGTGGTCGTCCTGGAAGCCCTTCCCTCCATTCTAATGGGTGTCGATGCCGATTTGGTTCGGCCCGTGTTGCGGGTCGCTCAAAAGGCTTTTAAGGAAATCCGCGTCAACACCAAAGTCCTGAAGATGGCCACGGCGGGCAAACAGATCAAGGTGACCATGGAGCTCAACAACGAGCAGCGCGAAGAGCTCTACGACCGCGTCCTCGTGAGCGTCGGCCGCAGTCCCAATTACGGCGACCTCGGACTCCAGAACACCAAGGTCGAAAAAGACGACAAGGGATTTATCAAATGTAACCCGCAACAACAGACCGACGATCCAAATATCTACGCCATCGGCGACGTGAACGGGGGCGCGCTGTTGGCTCATCGGGCTTCGAAAGAAGCTCGCATCGTCGTGGAAGCGATTTTGGGTGAAGCCAGCGCGTTCGACAACTTCGTAATTCCCGCGGTGGTCTACACGGATCCGGAAGTCGCCTGGTGCGGGCTCACTGAAACTGACGCCAAAGCACGGGAAATTGACGTCAAAGTCGCCAAGATTTTGTGGGGCGCTTCGGGCCGGGCTCTGACCCTCGACCGCCTCGACGGCTTGACCAAGTTGATCATCGAACCCGAAACCGAACGGATACTGGGCGTCGGCATCGTCGGCGTCGGCGCCGGCGATCTGATCAGCGAAGGAGTGCTCGCGGTCGAAATGGGAGCGACGGCACGAGACCTGGCCGAGACGGTTCACCCGCATCCGACGCTTTCGGAAACTCTCATGGAAGCCGCCGAAGCCTTCTACGGCACCGCAACTCACACGCTGTCGACGCGACGAGACAGCGCTCGCGGCAGTACTGAGTCATGAGTGTGCCTTAGCATTGAGCGTTGAGAGGAAAGCGTTGAGATCCGATCTCAAAGCTCAGTACTCAAAGCTGTAAAGCACCTCTTGTGTCCTTATGACGGTGAATAATCCGACATCGTAATGCCATCCGCCGCGCCTCCTCGCGTTTTTCTACTCGATGGCAATTCCTATATTTTCCGCGCATTCTTTGCGACAAAAAACGGGGACAGGCAACTTTTTGAAAGTGATCGGAGTTATCCCGTGGCTTGCCTTCCTAAAAGTAGCCTGTCGCCCGCCCCGACCCACGCGATCTATGGCTTCACGAACATGATCCTTGGATTCGTGCAGCGGTACCAACCTGAATATTTCGCCGTTGTTCTCGACAGCCCAGGGGAAACCTTCCGCAGGCAGATGTTCCTGGACTACAAGCGGAATCGCCTGGGAGCGCCCGCCGACCTCAAAGCGCAACTCCCGTACATTCGTCAGGTGCTCAAAGCGCTGAACGTCTCAGTCGTCGAGCTGGAAGGATACGAGGCGGATGATCTCATCGCCACCGTCTGCAAATCACTATCCGGCGGAGCCTGCGAATGCGTCATCGTCTCCAGCGATAAGGACCTTATGCAACTCATCACGGATCGTGTTAAGTTTCTCGATACAGCGAAGAAGCGATGGATCACTGCCGAAGATGTCAAAACCAAGTTCGGCGTGGAACCCGAAAGAGTCGTCGAAGTGATGGCGCTGATGGGAGACGCCGTCGACAATATCCCCGGGGTCAAAGGCATCGGCGAAAAAACCGCGATTGCTTTGATCCGGCGGTTCGGTACTCTTGATAATCTTTTCGCTAACCTTGATCAGATAGAAGCCACCGGAATGCGCGGCGCCGCGCGCACCCGAAAAGTTCTCGAAAACGGGAAAAATGCCGCCTTCCTCAGCCGTGAGCTGGCGACATTGATGGCTGATCTTCCGATCAGGATGGAATTGGAGGATCTCCGTTTTTTGAGGCCGGAGATAAGAAGGCTTCTGGCGCTCTTCTCCGATCTGGAGCGCGTTCCCTCCGGTGGCAGGCACGATTGCGTCGATTGTAATTGAGACGTGAACTATGGCAGATTCACACAGATTGCCTTCGGAGTACGGCGCCATCGGCTGATTTAGTGGTGCTTTCATTCCATAAGAGATGAGGTTCCATTGATTAATCAAGAGAGAGTCAAAAGTCTCTTAATCGAGCTTATTAAGATCGACAGCCTGTCGCGCAAGGAGTACGACGTTGCCATGCGGCTCAAACGAGAGATGGAAGAGCTTGGAGCAACGGTCGTTATCGATGACGCCGGCGAGAAAGTGGGTGGCAACGTGGGCAATCTCATTGCCCGGTTTTCCGGTACCGCCCCGGAAACCCGCCCTCTTCTTCTCTCCGCCCACATGGACACGGTTGTTCCCGGCGAAGGCATCGCGCCGGTGCTCGATGGCGACATCCTGCGCACTGACGGCCGGACTGTATTGGGCGGCGATGATAAGAGCGGTGTTGCGATCATTTGCGAGGTGCTGCGCGTCATAAAGGAAAATAACATCCCGTGCAGCGACATTGACGTGGTCTTCACGATTTGCGAGGAGGCGGGCCTGATCGGCGCGAAGTGCCTGGACATAAGCCGATTGCGGGCGCGCACGGGGCTCGTCTTGGACAGCGATTCGGTAGGGTTTCTGTTCACCAAAGCCCCGGCGGCTAACCGAATGGAGTTTCGCGTTCGTGGGCTGGAGGCGCACGCCGGGGTTTGCCCTGAAAAAGGGATCAGCGCCATCAAGGTGGCTGCCGACGGGATCGCCCAGATGAAGCTGGGCCGAATTGACCACGAAACCACAGCCAACCTTGGACTCATCGAAGGCGGCATGGCAGTTAACATCGTTCCGAATTCCGTGATCCTCAGAGGCGAAGCTAGAAGCCATCGCCAGGAAAAGCTGGACAGGCAAACGAACCATATGCTGCGATGTCTCGAAGAGGCGGCTGCTCGTCACACGCTGGACGTGGACGGCAGACGCTATTCTGCAAAGGTGGACGCCAAGATCGAGCGTGACTACGACCGCATGGATGTCCCGGACGACGCGCCCGTTGTCAGGCTGGTGCAGGCGGCGGCAAAAAATCTAAAAGTCGAATTGAAGACGTTGGCCACCGGCGGCGGTTGTGATGCCAATATACTCAACCAGAAAGGCCTTGAGGTGGCGAACCTTTCTACCGGCATGCGCGAGATCCATACCGTCAATGAATGGCTCGATTTGAAAGATCTCTACCTTTCGGCTCAAATCGTGCTGGAGGTCCTGAGGCTGAACGCGGCGGGGCGATAATTCTTATACGACGCGCCAAAAAGCTCAGACGTTTTGTTCGCTTTCGTAGTTTCATGTCGAAGAGCATCAAAGCACGTGGGCGCACTGCCATCAAACCGCGGCGTCATTTTGCAAGAGATTCAGGGGACCGGCTACTTTTTCGGTCAAGGGGACAGGCTCCGCCACAAAGCGGAGGGGGATTCGCTTCAGCTGAAGCTTTTTGCGATTCAAAAAACCAGCCAGTCCCCGAAAAAGTTGCCTGTATCCCGTTCGGAGCACTATAACGAGTCGGCGCCATGCACGGCGAGGAAATCGGACTTCTCCTCAAACAGGATCGCGGGCAATTCCTCGAATTCCTTAGCGCCTACGAATACAAGCGTGGCGGCGCACAGAAGAAGAACGAGGACGACCTGGCTCGCGAAATCGCGCGTCTCCTGTCGAGCATGGCCAATGCCGACGGAGGCACTCTCCTCGTCGGCGTCGAACTCGACAAAAGCGTCACCGGGGTCCCGTTCGCGCGCGATGAGATCCATAGCCTGATCCAGTCGCCGCAGCACCTGGTCAGCCCACCCCTCGCCGCAACGTCGGAAAGAATGACGCTCGGCAACCTTCAACTGCTCAAATTTGACGTCAGTTCCGGCCTTGAGATCTATCGAACCGGCAGCGGCCGCTCATTTTATCGAATCGGCCCCGAGACGCCGTCCTTGCCGGCGGAACAAATCCAGTCCCTAAAAGAAGCAAAAAGATCCGTTTTCTTCGAAAGACAGCAGGCGCTCCATGCCGCCTGGTCCGATTTAGATCTGGATGCCGTCAATGTTTTCATAAAAAAAATTCGCGACCCGCGGGAGCCTCAAATCGTTCTTGGTCGAAGCTACCATCTTCTCGATACGTCGCGCGGCCAGCCGTCGCCGAATATGGCCGCGCTGTTGCTTTTCGCCAGGGAGCCGAGCCGCTGGCATCCGCGCTGCGGCATCGACTTTGTGAAGTATGAAGGGATCGAGCGGCAACATGGGGCCTCGCTCAACGTCATTAAACGCATCCGGTTCGAGGCGCCCCTGGTGCGGCTCATCGATGAAGCCGTCGGGAGAATCAGAGAACATATTCGCGAGCGGACAATCCTGCATGATCTGTTCTTTCGCGAGCGGCTGGAATACCCGACCTTTGCTTGGCAAGAGGCCCTTATGAACGCGGTCGCGCACCGTGATTACGGTCTCAGCGGCGCATCCATCGAAATTTGGATGTTCGATGATCATATCGAGGTCCGAAGTCCCGGATTGCCCCCGGCGCCCGTCACATTCGAGCAGTTGCGACTCCAGAAGAGCATTCACTTCTCGCGCAATCCCTTGATCGTCCGAGTATTGGCCGATCTGGGATATCTCCGGGAAATGGGCGAAGGGGTGCCCCGGATGTTTCAGGAAATGGAGCACTATGGCTTGCGCCCGCCGGAATTCTCCGCTGAAGGCTTCGTATTCACAGTGACGTTGCGCAATACGCCTATCTACGACGACGATACCTTAAGATGGCTCAATCAATTCGGCAAGGCGCAGATCAACTTTCGCCAGCGAAGGCTTCTCGCCTATGCATACTGTCACGGCAAAGTATTCTCTACCGCCGAATACCAACAGATCGCGGAGGTGGATCGGGATACAGCTTATCGGGACATCCGTGGCCTGGTCAAAGCCGGTATCCTCGCGCCTGTAAAACCCAAAAGCCGAAGCTATAGGATCATCGAACGACTATAAAACTGGCAAAGCGCAAGGAGCAACGAGCAGGGGGCTTTGCGGGTTACAAACTCGCCGAAGGTATTGAGTCCAAGAAAATTAAGCACATGGAATTTGCAGATCTGGCAAGACTGGCAAGCGGGCACGTCGAAGCGAGAATTGTTCAGGCAGCAGTCGAGCTCGGCATCTTTGACTCAGTCAGGAACCAACGTCTGAGCGCCCGTGCCATAAGCTCTTCCCTCCAAACCCACCTGCGGCCCACTGAGCTGCTACTGAATGCGCTCACGGCGCTGGGTCTGCTCGCAAAGGATGAGGGTGTTTTTCTTCTGACGCCTGTTTCAGAAAAATACTTGCTGAGAGATTCGGCTCACTATCTGGGCGACATGATCCTGTTTGACGCCTCGCTATGGAATTGCTGGGAACGTCTCGGCGACGCCATACGTACGGGAAATCCGGTTCGTACGCCGGATATGTACCAAAACGACGCGAAAGATACTGCTTGCTTCATAAAGGCTATGGATTCTTTGGTGAGGGCCCGCGGCGATGCCGCGATTGTCGCCGATCTTCTGGATTGGAGCGCCATCACCGAACTGCTCGATGTCGGTTCCGGCCCGGCGACATATCCGATTCATCTTTGCGGCCGGTTTCCCCGGCTCCACGCCACCATCCTCGATCTTCCGGGCACGATGAAGGTGACCGAACGGTTCGTCCGGGAGGCCGGGCTTACGGGTCGCATTCAGCTCTGCGCCGGAGACTACCGAACCGATTCGATACCCGGGCGCTATGGCGCCATACTCATGTCCAACATCATCCATAGCGAGAGTTACGAAGAAAACGAGCGGCTCATCGGCAAACTTGCCTCCAATCTGATCTCGGCGGGTCGCCTCATAATCAAGGACCATATCCTGGACGAGAGCCGCGCCCATCCGCCGGTTGGCGCCGTATTTTCGATGCTGATGCTGATTACGACTCAGGGCGGCCGCTGCTATACGTTCGGTGAAGTGAGCGGATGGATGGCAAGGGCCGGCTTGAGCAACATCCAGCAGATCGATCTACCACCACCCCTCACTTCATCCCTAGTTGTGGGCGAGCGCTGATTCGATGCGGAAAAAATGTTAAACTGACGTTTGGGCGAACACTGGGGGGAGGCGCCATCATCGACGAACTAGAGAAAAAAGCCAAAGAGCGGGCGATCATTGATAATTTTAAGCCGGTGTGTCTTTGCAACAAGATCCGAAGAGGGATCGTGCTCAAAGCGATTCAAGCGGGCGCCAATACGTTTGCGATGGTAAGCAAACGAACCGGGGTCGGTACTGGGCCATGTGGCGGCAGACGTTGCGGCACGATGGTCCGAGGCATGTTGGGCGAGCCCGTGGTCAGCTGTCATGAGTGTGGCTGGCCGATCTTGGCGGGGACGGCTCCTCTGATCTGCCCAAGATGTGAATACGCGCGGGAAGGGGGCTGACCC
>JBOHVS010000278.1:0-19985 GCA_050735975.1 Binatia bacterium
TTTAGCCGTCGATCAGTTTCTTCCACTTGGTCCGAACTTTTTCTTTCAGCTCGGGAGTGGACTCGGCCACCGGCGGGAAATCCTTCATCCATTCAAACGGGCGGCAGGCGTCAATCACCGCGCGGGAGTTAAAACCCTTCTTGCTCGGATGGATGCGCGGATCGAGCGGGCCGCTCCAGCAGCGCCGCAGAATTTCGATGGACTCCACTGGATCGGAACGGCTGGCCAGCGCCCACATAACATCGAACGTGTTGGTCGGATCGATATCTTCATCGACAACCACAACATAGCGCCCAAGATAGGCGCCCGCATGCACCTGCGACGCGACGAGCATCGCCTGGCGCGCGTGGCCCGGATAGCGCTGTTTGATGGAGATGACATTGAACAAGCGTCCCCCGCCGGCCTCATGGCACCAGACGCCTTTCACATCGGGCACGCCCGCTTTTTCAACCTGCTCCCAGATGAGGGCTGATTTCACCATGCACTTGGCCAACGAATAGTCGGACGGTGGACGCCCCGGCCGGGCGCAGGTCAGGATCGGATCGTGGCGGTAATAGATGTTCTGCACGCGAACCACCGGTTCCGGGCGGCTCGAACTGGCGTAATAACCGGTCCATTCACCGAAGGGCCCTTCGGTCTTCCGATCGCTGGGATCCATGAAACCTTCGATGACGATCTCGGCTTGAGCCGGGAACGGCAGCCCTGTGGCTTTGCCCTCGATTACTTCGACAGGAGATCCTTTCAAGCCGCCGGCATAGTCAAATTCCGAAACGCCGTAATCGATCTCGTTGCCGGACACCATGAACAAAACCGGATCCTGGCCGACGCAGATAATGACCGGGCAGGGTTTGCCCTTTTCGAAATACTTGGCGCGCTGGATGTTTCCGTGTTTCCCTGGCGAGATGTAGAGTCCCATGCTCTTCTCGTCATGGACCATGCCGCGGTAGGCGCCGAAGTTTACCCAGCCTTCGTCGGGGTCGCGAGTGATGACCAAACAGCCGGTGCCGATAAAACGCCCGCCATCGAGCTCATGAATCAGAGGCACGGGAAATTTCAGCAGGTTGACATCGTTGCCGCTCAGTACGTTCTCGAGGATCGGTCCTTTGCTGACAACTTTCGCAGGGATCGGCTGATGGGAGGCAAGCTTCTGGCGCAACCCCCTGACCAGGTCCAAATTGGTGAGATCCAGAGGCAACCCCAAATTCAGGGCCATCCTTTTGAAGGATGCGTTCTGGGCGAAGAGAACGCGATAGCCCCTCGGATAGCCCTTGATATTGTCGAACAGACACGCCGGAACCGGTCCCTTGCTTTCGCGGGCGATCAACTCGGAGAGAGTGCCCATCTCCAAGTTCCAGTCGCAGTTGTCAATTTTCTTCAGTTCGCCGAAGCTATCGACGATTTCCAGCCATTCGCGGAGATCGGTGTAGCTCGGAGTTTTACCGGCCTTGATATCCTCCTCGGCCAGCTTTCTCGCTTCTAATGCGGTCATCGGATTATATCTCCTTTCAACTCGAACGGTTCTTATTCTAGTCCCCCATCATCGATTCATCAACACCTTCCGTATCATCCGCCGGGAGACCATTGCAACTTTTCGGATCCAGATGGAGATAAACCTTATCCCCGGGACTTACCGAATTGAACGGGTGCGTGTGCACCGCCAGCAGATCGTCTCCTACCGCGACTTTGCAGTGGTAGGCGTCGCCCATAAAAATCGCTTCTTTCACCGTGCCATCCAAGACGTTTTCCAATCCCTGGGGCTTGTCTTTGTGCAGCGGGATGTTTTCCGGCCGGATCGAAATGACGGCCGCTTGGTCCTTTTTCAAGCCCGGGGCCGGTACGAAACTCAGGATGCCTTTCTTCGTCTCCATTTTACCCGGCCTGGAGTCCCCATCCACCTCCAGCACTTTACCTTCGATCAGATTGGTGAGTCCCAAAAAAGTTGCTGTAAACTTTCTCTTCGGACGACTGTAAAGTTGATGAGGCGAGCCTATTTCAATGAGCTTGCCGCCGTGCATTACGGCGATCTGATCCGAGATCGCCAACGCCTCGGCCTGATCGTGCGTGACGAAGATCGTTGTGATGCTTGTTCTTCGCTGCAGCGCCTTGATTTCAGACCTCATCGCCACACGCAATTTAGCATCGAGGTTGCTCAAAGGCTCGTCTAACAGCATCACCTTCGGTTCGTTCACGAGCGCTCGCGCAAACGCGACACGCTGCTGTTGACCACCGGAGAGTTTTGGGGCCGGACGGTCCTCCAGACCGTCGAGGCCGACGATCTTTAGCACGTCTCCCACCCTTCGTTTGGTCTCGACTTTCGGACGACGCTGAATGGTCAACGGATAAGCCACATTCTCCGCCACGGTCATATGCGGCCAGATCGCATAGGACTGAAAAACCATGCCGATGGGCCGCTTGTTGGTCGGCACGTACACACGTTCACCCGAAGCGAAGACTGTCTGACCGCCGATGTTAATCCTGCCCCCATCCGGGCGCTCCAAACCTGCAACGCAACGAAGGGTTGTGGTTTTGCCGCATCCGCTGGGACCCAGGAAAGTGTAGAGCGATCCCTCGGGGATGCTGAGCGATACCCCTTTCAGGACATGAACCCGCTCTCTGTCTTCGCCGAAGTACTTCTCCAGCGATTCGATTTGAACCATGTCTCTTTTATCCGCCATTTGGCCTCCCGAATTCTTCCTGTGCAAACAGACAACGAGCTGACTAGATCAGATAATGCTATTCCGCGATACCTATCTTCGCCCCCAGCTTTCGCGCCGTAAAAGCCATCGCCACGAGGAGCAGAACCATCAAAACTCCCAGGGCACAGACATAGGTGTACTGCCCGCCTTCCCAGAGATCAAAAGCCATGATCGAAAGAACTGTGCTGTTATAAGAGTAAAGCAGGATTGACGTGGACAGTTCCCGAAGCGCAATGATGCTTATATAGATCCATCCTGCCGTGAACCCCGGCATCAGAAGGGGCAGAATCACTTTTCTGAAGGTCTGAAACCAGGTCCCGCCAGAAGTCAGCGAAGCTTCTTCGAGTTCTTTATTGATCTGGATCATAGAAGCGGAAGCGGCCCGGATGCCGTACGGCATAAATTTCGTGATGTAGGCCAGCAATAAGACCCAGATTGTACCATAGATTGGGATTGGTAAAGTCAAATAGACCCAAATAAGGCTAACGCCGAGAACTATCCCCGGCATGGCGATGGGAATAAAAGTCATGTTGTCGAGGAATGCCCTACCCGGCAGCTTCGACTTGACGGTAATCCAGGCAATCATGGACGTGAGAAGCATGACTAATGTTGCCGAGCCGACGGAGAGATAGAAGCTGTTTTTAAAGGCTGTCAACGCCAGCGGATAATTTAAGATGTATATGTAATTAGCCAAGGTCATTTTTGCCATCAGCTCGCGCGAGGGAACGCCGTAGTAAGGGATGAAAGATGACCAAAGAAGAACGAAGACGGGCAATATCACGGCGAGCAGAAAGATAAGAAAGGAGAGCGCGCACGTTAGGTATTTCCAACCGCCAAGATCGATCACCCGAGGGCGATAACCTTTTCCGGTGACCGTTGCGTAGCGATCTTCCCGCCGTGTAATTCTACCGTAGATGAGAACTCCGGTCGTGCTGATCGCGAGAAGCGTTACCGCATAGGCGCCGGCCAATCCAAAATCCGATGGGAACTGGTGAATCGCGAGGAATATCTTTGTAGTAAAGACAGAGATCTTGGCGGGAACACCCACCAGAGCAGGGACCTCGAAGGCCTCGATGCCACGAATAAAAACAATCAAGAGGACGCTGAACATCGCGGGACGCATCAGAGGGAGGGTAATTTTTCTGAAGGTAGTGAAGGTACTTGATCCGGCGGTCAGCGCGACTTCTTCCAACGACGTATCCATATTCCGAAAGGCCGCGGACATCATAAGAAAAACCAGAGGATAGAGGTGAATCGCCTCCGCCCAGATCATGCCCCACATGGAATAGACGTTGAACGGGGCGGACTCCAACCCGAGGAGTTCCTTGATGACGAGATTGATGAGGCCGATCTTCGGACTGAGGAGGAGAATCCAGGAGATCGTACTGAGAATTCCAGGGATGATGAACGGGATCAGCGCCATCACCACGAATAGCTTTTTGAACGGAGTATTCGTTCGTTCACTGACCCAGGCAAGGTAGGTCCCGATCAGAAACGTAACGATGCAGGTGCCGACGCCGTAATAGATAGAGTTAAGGAAAAGAAGATAGAATTCTCTGTCGAAATAGGCCTTGACGTAGTTCTGGATGGTGTATGTGGCGCCCGGCTCGCCTATAGGCGCGCTCCGGATGCTGCCATATAGAAGCATCAGGAGCGGAACGCCTGCCAGATAGAGAACGAAAAGAGTCGCCGCTACTAAAATGAGGGCCTGGGAGTTGAACCTCCTCACCCTGTGCCTCCTGATTCGGCTCGGCTAGGCGTCTATGTTGTGCACGACCTGGTCCGCGACCATGGTTTTTTTGACTTCTTCCTCGATCAGGTTCCAGAGATGGTCTTCGTACTCCAGGAATTGTCTCTCCCGTTTTACGGCGAGCTTCCGGGGGCGTTGAATGTCGATCTTCATCATTTCTTTTACCTTCCCAGGCCGCGCTCCAAAGACAATCACTCGATCCGCTAGATAAATAGCTTCGTTAATCTGGTGGGTAATGAAAAGTATTGTTTTCTTGGCTTCGTTCCAGATGCGCAATAGCTCCAATTGCATAATCTCTCGGGTTTGAGCATCAAGAGCCGCAAAAGGCTCGTCCATGATAAGGATTTCAGGGTCCACGGTCAGCGCGCGAGCCAGGTTACAGCGCTGCTGCATACCGCCCGAGAGTTCGTGAGGATAATGGTCTTCGAACCCCTCTAGGCCGACGAGCTTGATAAACTTTCGGGCGCGCGCCTGCCCTTCGCCATTGTCCAACCCCTGGCACTCCAAACCAAAGATCACGTTCTTTAAAACGGTCCTCCAGGGCATCAAACAGGAATCTTGGAAGACCATGCCCCGATCCGTTCCTGGGCCGGTGACTATTTTTCCGTCGATAATGATCTGGCCGGCCGTCGGCTTGAGCAAACCGTCCGCGAGATTGATAAAGGTCGTTTTGCCGCAACCACTAGGGCCAACGATCGTAACAAACTCTCCGTCTTCGACAGCCAGGTTGATGTTGTCAAGTGCCAGGAGCCGACCGCCGGTTCGCGGTTGATAGTACTCATGGCGCAATCCAATCGCCTGCAACTTAGTCTGTGCCACATTGCCTCCTTAGAATAACGCCGTTGCAGCGTTACCGTTTTTCTATCTGAAAAAATTAAAGAATCCTCTCAAACTGCCTTCTCGCTACCGCCAGGGTATTATCATTTCTATTTCTTTTTTCAAGCATTAGGCCGGTTTGATTGACATCTAGCAACGGATCAGATACGGTCCGCCAAATTGCATAAACTTTTTTATGCAAGTTTGCATATGGCATATTCGCTCAACAAACCTAAAACCAGAGCGCGGGTCGCCGAGAATCTTTCGGCTCGCGTGTACCAGCAAATCAAACACCTTATTCTTAATAACGAAGTGTTGCCGGGACAGAAGCTGCATCATCAAGAACTCAGCGAACGTCTCGGCGTAAGTCGAACTCCGGTGCGAGAAGCCTTGACTCGACTCGTGCAGGAAGGATACGTCTCCTTTCTGCCGAACCGCGGTTTTACCTGCAAAGAAATTAGAATGCAAGAGGCGGAAGAGCTGTATGAGCTCCGGGAGGCGGTGGAAGCGTTTGCAGTGGAAAAAGCCATTGAAAATCTTACCGATTCAGCGCTCAATCAGCTGCGGGAGAAGATGGAGTTGTACGGGGAAGACGTCCGCAATCGATTCACGCGGGAGCGATTAATGTACGACCAGGAAGTCCACCTGGAGATCGCCCAGCTGGCCGGTAACGAAATGCTGAAACAGACGCTGCGCCACGTGTTCGAACGGATCGTGTTGAAACGAAGAACAGACGGCCTCTACGACCCCGCGCGAGGAATTACGGCTCATGAAGAGCACATGACACTGTTGAAAGCGATGGAGAAACGGGATATCCAGCAAGCGGTCAACATCATTCGAGCCCACATCCAGCAGGGAAAGAAAAACGTTCTGTCCGATCTCAAACAAAGACAGGCGATCCGCGATCTCCGCGCTGTGGAAATCGTCAAGTAAAATCCAAATCATACCCGAAGAAAGGAAGAAACATGGCAGCAGATTTAGTTATAAAAAACGGCTGGGTGGTTACGCCCGCAGAAACATTCAAAGGGGGTGTCGCGATCAGCAACGAGAAATTCGTCGCCATCGGTACGGACGACCAGTTGCCTCAAGGCAAAGAGGAGATTGACGCGAAAGGCAGACATATCCTCCCCGGCGTTATCGACGGCCACGTGCATTTCAGAGAGCCCGGCATGACGCACAAGGAAGACTTCACGACCGGCTCAACCGCAGCGGTTTGCGGTGGCGTGACCTTCGTCGTCGATATGCCGAATACGGTTCCTCCGACCGCGGACGCTGAACAGGTAAAGATAAAGCAGCAGCTCGGCGAGCAGAAGTCTCTGGTCGATTTCGGCGTCACCGGCGTCGTCGTCCAAACCAACACGAAGGACATCCTCCCCATGGCCGCCGCAGGCGCGATTGGTTTCAAAATCTTTTTCGGTGAAACCATCGGCAATCTCCCCTTCCCCGATGACGGCATGTGCATGGAGGCGTTCGATTACATCGCCCAATCTAAATTGCCTCTAGGGATTCACGCCGAGAATCGCCAGATCATGGCGTACTGCACGAATAAGCTGAAAACCGAGGGAAAGAATGACGCGAGGTTCTGGGAAGCCTCTCGTCCGGACATCTGCGAGGCGGAATCCGTACACCACGCGATCTTTTTCGCCGAGACTTTCGGCACCAAGCTGCATGTGTTCCACATGAGCTCCAAACAGGCAGCCTATATGGTGCGCGACGCCAAGGCCCGGGGACTGCGAATCACGGCGGAAACGGGTCCCCACTATCTGCTGCGTGAGCCCAATGATATGGATCAAGTCGGCTCCTTGTTAAAGATGAATCCGCCGGTCCGAACCAAGGACCATGCCGAAGTTCTCTGGGAAGGCTTGAGAAGCGGGTATGTCGACACTCTCGCGACGGACCACTCTCCCCATACTTTGGATGAGAAAGGCTCCGACATCATGGGAAAGCTCACCAAACCGGCGATCTGGGACTGTATTTCTGGTTTCTGCGGTGTTGAAACCGGCGTACCCCTGATCTTAACTGAAGTGAACAAGGGGAGAATGACCCTCAATCAGTACGTCAAAGTCGCCTGCGAGAACCCGGCGAAGGTTTGGCAGATCTATCCGAAAAAGGGCGCGATCCGCCTCGGCTCTGATGGCGACGTCACCATTGTTGATCTGGACAAGGAAAGCGTTATAGACGTCAACAAGCTGCACAGCAAAAACAAGCCTTCACCGTGGCACGGCTGGAAGGTTAAAGGAATTCCGGTCGGCGCGATCGTCCGCGGCCAGGTTCAGATGAGAGATGGCGAGCCTCTGGGCAAGGCGATCGGCCGTATGGTGAAACCGCTGGTTTAATATAGGAGTGTCCACAGAGCTTTTCTTGCCAGGATTTTGGAACGGTCAGAAGGTTTCGGCTCCGAGGCGCATCGGCAAGCGGAGTTTGCGCTAAGGGCTAAGCGCAAAGCGTAGAAGTCAGAGGTCAGAAATCAGAGCTGAACAGGTTCCTTTCCCGTGCCCTTTGTTCCCGCTGATCTCTGATCTCCGACGTCTGATCTCTTGCTAACTCCTGCTCTTTGCTCCTTGCACTTTGCGAGTTGGTAGGTTGGAGCGAGTCGAGCAAGCGCAACGCCTGCCTGTGCGTCGCACGCAGACAGGAAGCGGATGAGCCTTTATGGCCGTTTCCGATAAGGAATTAGGTTCATGAGACGTACAGAACCTGTAGAGATGTATCAACCGACCTCGCTGCAAGAGGCGAGCAGGCTGTTAAAGGATAATGGCCCTGGAGGCCGTTTCCTCGCCGGCGGGACCGACCTGGTCATCGCCATAAAGGAAAAGGGACTGGTTCCGAAGTATATCGTCGATCTCAAGAGAGTTCCGGGCCTGGCGGGAATACGGGAAAATGCCGATGGCAGTATTACCATCGGCGCTTTAACCACGATGCGCGCCATGGAGACTTCGCCGGTGATCTGCGGCAAGTTTCCCTTTCTCGCTCAGAGCGCGGCGGAGGTCGGTTCGATTCAAATTCGAAACCGAGCTACTGTCGGCGGCAACATGGCGAATGCCACTCCTTCCGCTGACGTGGCCCCCGGCCTCATCGCTCTTGACGGAACCGCCAAAATCGTCGGCGCAAGCGCAGAAAAAACTCTACCGCTGGAAGAATTTTTCCGTGGTCCTGGACTGACCGTGATGAGTCCCGAAGAAATCTTGACTGAAATCACGATTCCCAAGACCAGCCCGCGACTGGTTGGCGAATACATCAAATTTTCGCCGCGTGACATGATGGACCTGGCCTACGTGGGAGTCGCTGTCGTTTATGCGCTCGCGGAGCGCGGCCGGCGCTGCGACGGCGTTCGCATCGTTCTCGGCGCTGTCGCGCCTACTCCGATCCGCGCTCGCAACGCAGAGGCGATGCTTGAGGGGCAGATTCTTACGGAAGAGCTGGCAGCGAAAGTTGGCAACGAAGCGGCACGAGAAAGTAAGCCGATCAGCGATGTTCGCTCTTCGGCCGAGTATCGCCGCGCCATGGTCGGGGCGATGACCAAGCGCGCGATTCTGAACGCCGCCGTGTCGCGTACCGACAAAGTTTCGTGGTGCGATCGACGAGATCGAAGATATTGAGAAATCGAGTGATAGGGTATTGGAATAATGGAGCAATGTCTCCAGTACTCCAATAACCCGGCTCGAAAACTGAGGATAGATCATGAAGAAACGAATCCAATTCACGCTCAACGGCAAGGCGACGACCCTGGAGGTGCCGAATCACCGTTTGCTATTGGATCTGCTGCGGGACGAGATCGGCCTCACGGGCACTAAGGAAGGTTGCGGCACCGGCGATTGCGGCGCCTGCACGGTTTATCTGAATGGTCAGCCGGTCAACTCCTGCCTGGTGCTGTCCGGCGAGCTCGATGGCGCCGAGATCATCACGATTGAGGGACTTAAAATCGCCGCCGAGCTGCATCCGATTCAGAAAGCCTTCATTCAGGAGGGTGGCGCGCAGTGCGGCTACTGCACCCCGGGTATGTTGATGATGTCGAAGGCGCTGCTCGACGAGAATCCCAATCCGACGGAAGAAGAAATCCGTTACGCGCTATCCGGCAATCTCTGCCGGTGCACCGGTTATGCCAAAATCGTCCAGGCCGTGCAGGATGCCGCCGCGCAGCTGCGGGCAAAGAGCGCGTAAGAAGCTCGACTCGTTCGGTAAGATCAACAATTTGAACCTATCGAACGGTTTGAACCGTTTGAACTTTTCAGGAGAGACTGATGGCGGAACTCACGGTTATCGGCAAACCCGTCACGCGGGTTGATGTCGTCGAAAAGGTCACCGGCGAGGCGGTGTATGGATACGATCTCGTCCTGCCTAACATGTTATATGGCAAGGTGCTCTTCAGCACCAAAGCGCACGCGAGGATAAGACGTATCAACACCGAGAAGGCAAAGAAGTATCCGGGCGTTTTGGCGGTCGTCACCGGGGAAGACGCCCCTTGGACGCATGGGGAGTCGATAAAAGACAAGCCCTTCTTGGCGCAAGGCAAGGTTCGCTACATCGGGGAACCCGTGGCCGCCGTCGCCGCCGAGGACGAAGATGCCGCTCAAGCAGCGGTCAAGCTGATCGAAGTGGATTACGAGGAGCTTCCCGTCTACACCGATCCGGAAGAAGCTTGTAAGCCCGGTTGCGTGGCCATTCACGAAGATTTTGCCAAATATCGCAAGGCGGATTTCATCGTCGGATCCCATCTGCCCAACATCGGCGAACATTTCAAACTCCGAACCGGCGATGTTGCCGTCGGTTTCCAGCAGTCCGATCTAATCATAGAAGAGAGATATTTCGTGCCGATCATTCAACACGCCGCTATGGAGCCTCACTCAGCTCATGCGCAATTCGACAAGAAGAGCGGCCGGTTGACGATCTGGGTCGCCAACGACGCGCCGTTCCGGGCATTGCATGAGATTACGGAAGCGCTAAACATGCCCAAGGAGAAAATCCGCTTCATTAATCCGCTCCAGGGCGGCGGCTTCGGCTCCAAAGGCGGGCTCAAAGTGGAACCCATCGCGGTCGCCCTCGCCTTTCACACCGGCGGTCGCCCCGTGCGCGTGAAATTCAACCGGGAGGAGACCTTCGTTTCGACCCTCACGCGACATGAGGCGGTCGTTTATTGCAAGAGTGGCGTAAAAAAAGACGGCACACTGATGGCTCGCGAGATGACCCTTTACTGGGGGGCCGGCGCTTATGCCGAAAAGAGCCCCACGGTCTGCATCCGTGGTAGTCTGCCCGCGCCGGGTCCTTATCGTATTCCACACGTTAAAGTCGATGGCTATGCGGTCTACACCAACAAGCCTGTCGCCGGCTCTTACCGCGGTTACGGTATACCTCAAGGCGCGTGGGCCGTGGAGCAGCAGATGGATGAGATCGCCCGGCGCTTAGGAATCGATCCCATCGAGGTTCGGATGAGAAACATCTTTAACGACGGCGACGTCTCCTATTGGGGCGAGCAGCTGCACAGCGTCGGCCTCAAAGAGACGCTCGTCAAGGCGACTGAAGCCATCGAGTGGGGCAAAAAACCTCAACCGACTAAACCCGGTGTAAAAATCGGGAAGGGATTCGCCTGCATCCAAAAGCCAACCCGTTCGCCCACGACTTCAAACGCCGGCGTTCTGGTGAACAGCAAAGGTGAAGTTACGGTCCTGGCCGGGACGGTTGAAATCGGCCAGGGTTGCAACACGATCCTCTCACAGGTCGCGGCGGAAGAATTAAAAGTGCCGATGGAAAGGGTTTTCATGCATCCGTTGGATACCGATATCATCCCGTATGACGCCTCAACGACTTCCAGCCGCAGCACTTATCATATGGGCAACGCCGTGCGTAAAGCGGCGCTTCACGCGCGCGCACAAATCGCCGAAGCCGCGAGTCCGATGCTCGAGGCAAACGTCGGGGATTTGGATTTCGCTGACGGCAAAGTTTTTTTTAAGGACCAGCCGCAGATGGCTTTGGCCATCGGCGACGTTGTTCGAAGGAAACTAGGACCGGAGGGCGTGGTGCGCGGGGACGGCTCTTACACCTACGAGATAGGGAAAGACTTGGATTTGGCGACCGGCCACAGTGATCACGCGTCGGCGTTCTACATGTATGCTACCCAGGCTGCCGAGGTCATGGTCGATGAGGAGAGCGGTAGAGTCCGGCTGCTTCGCATGTCCGCCGCCCACGACGTCGGTAAAGCGATCAATCCGCTGAACTGCGTCGCGCAAATCGAAGGAGGGGTGGCCATGGGCATCGGTTCCGCGCTCCACGAGGAGATGGTGGTGGATAAGACGGGAAAAGTTCGCAATCCGTCGTTTTTGGATTACCACCTGGTTACATCGTTGGATGTTCCCAAAATGATTCCTATCATCGTCGAGTGCGCGGAGCCGGAAGGTCCATACGGCGCTAAAGGTTTGGGCGAGCCCGGTCTGGCGCCGACGCCCGCTGCTATCGGCAACGCCGTCGCGGACGCGATCGGTACCAGGGTTTACGATCTACCGCTCAAACCGGAAAACATCTATTGGGCGATTCAAACCAAGAAGAAAAAGGGCGCAGCCTGATCCAGTCATTCGAAAATCCCGAGTTTTTCGTCTAATATCCAACGATTCTGCCGAAGAGTTATCTGGGTAGACCTACAGGTGTGGGAGGTAGGCGTGAATAGCCATAGGAAACTTCGTCCCGAGCTCATCGCGGCGATAGTTTTGTCCGTCTTAACGTTCTCTTGCTCTGTCGCGAACAGCGCAGAGCCGGCGGCAAGAGCCACCCCACGCACGATTCAAACGGTTCCAGGCATGCCGCCCGTGGTTGACCCCAACAACCTTTACAGCGAGACGCGACCCGATAGGCTCAGTCCCGTGGTCGCCAAACACCTCTCGCGCGTTTATGTCCCCAACCGGAGCTCCAATGATGTCTGGGTAATCGACCCGGCAACGTTCAAGGTCGTAAACAAATTCCGGGTCGGCATTCACCCGCAACATGTCGTTCCCTCTTGGGATCTGAAGACACTTTGGGTCAACAATAATGCCGAAGGCCGAACCGACGGCAGTGTCACCCCAATCGACCCGGCGACGGGCAAGCCTGGAAAGAACATACCGGTCGACGACCCTTACAATATGTACTTCACGCCCGACGGCAGCGCGACGATTATCGTGGCGGAGGCGAGGAAACGGCTCGATTTTCGCGATCCGCACACCATGGCGATGAAATACTCCATCGATACGCCGCAATGTGCCGGGATCAATCATGCTGACTTCTCCATCGACGGCCGTTACGCGATTTTCACCTGTGAGTACGCGGGGAGCCTCGTCAAAATCGATCTCGTCGAGAAGAAAGTCGTGGGCTACTTGAAGCTGTCCAAGGGGGGTATGCCGCAAGACGTGCGCATTTCGCCCGACGGCAAGCTATTCTACGTCGCCGACATGAAGGCCGCGGGAGTTTTCCTGGTTGATGGTGACAAATTTGCCGAGATCGGCCACATCAAAACCGGGCTTGGAACGCACGGCCTCTACCCGAGCCGTGACGGAACACAGCTCTACGTGGCCAATCGCGGCGTCGCCAGAGTCTACGGTCCGCCGCGTGGTAAGGGAAGTGTCTCGGTCATCGACTTTGCGACACGCAAAGTCGTCACGACCTGGCCCATTCCGGGCGGCGGCAGCCCTGACATGGGGAATGTGAGCATCGACGGGAAGACCCTCTGGCTATCAGGTCGCTACGACGACGCCGTTTACGCCATCGACACAACAACGGGAAATGTTAAGACCATTACGGTGAAGAGCGAGCCCCACGGTCTCACGGTCTGGCCGCAGCCCGGCCGCTACTCTCTTGGTCACACCGGCAACTTGCGCTAGGATCATCCCGATTTCCAGTAAAGACGTCTAACCGCCTTCGACAATGCTCAGGGCACATGAGTTTTCAGCAGCCCGTTAGTGAAAAGAACCCGCCGTTGACCTATATAGCCGTCGCGCGATTGCCCTAGTTCCAATCAATGACCCGAAAGATATTGGAATAGTCGTCGGTCCACAAGTCGCCCGCGGAGCGGCCGGTGAGAGGCTTCCAGCGAGGGTCGGAGAGAAACTCCGCGAGAATCGCTTGGTGGCGCGCCATGACGACCCAGCGGGACGGAAACTTGCCGTCTTGGCGCTCCGCGCGCGTGGCTTGGCCGTCGTGCCGCAGTAGGGCAAGCAAATCGAGACTTGAAGCCAATCGGTCCAAAACCGGCACCAGATTCATGTAACGGTTTGAGATATGAAAGAAGAGGATGCCGTTTTCGTCGAGCTTGGAGAGATAAAGCTGGAGAGCCTCGCGCGTCAAGAGATGAACCGGCACCACATCCGAGCTGAAGGCGTCCAACACGAATAGCTGATAATGGCGATCGGGCGCTTGGGCCAGCGAAATTCTCGCGTCGCCGAGAACCACTTTGATCTCGGGCGGGCAGTCGCGCAGGTAGGTAAACAGGTTCGCGTCGCGCGCGATCTGCTCCACCAGAGGATCGATTTCATAGAACGTGAACTTCTGGCCGGGCGTCCCCTTACACGCGAGAGCGCCGGTTCCCAGACCCACAATGGCGACGTTGCCGCTTTGGCGAGCTTTGGAAAATGCGGAAAACACCTGTCCGACCGGTCCGGTGGGGTAATAATAGGACGCAGGCTCAAGCCGCCTTTTCGGATCCAACCTTTGGGTTCCATGAATCGTCGTGCCTTGAAACAGCAGGCGGAACTTTTCCTCCTTGTCGACGATGGCGCGATAGACCCCGAAGAAGCTGCGATTGGAGTACAAAAGCTCTCCGTACGGGCGCACGTAAACGCTCGAAACCAGAAACACGGCGGCCATGCCGAGCCCGAATCGCAAAGGTCGATATGCAAAACTCAAGCACAACACACCGGAAACCCCGAACGCCAACAGGTGGGCGATTCGCGGCGCCAGCAGAGCATTGTCTCTTGACCATAAAATGCCGGCCGCAAGGACCAGCCCGAGAGCCGCGGGCAGCGCGAGATCCAACCACCGCTCGCGCTGAGTTCTCCGGTTCTCGCCGATGTAGGGTCGAGCCATGCCGGCGGCAATCATGGCCAGCGGATACTCTTGGACTCCTTTGAATATCAGCGGCGCCAGCAGAGCGTTGAAAAAACCACCGCAAACTCCGCCGATGGAAATCCATAGATAGAACTCGGTCAAGTAGCTCGCTGGAGGTCTATCCTTCGCCAATTCGCCGTGACAAACGAGCGCCGTCGCGAAGAAGGCTATCAGATGCAGCGGCACGAGAATCCAAACGGGAGTGGTCGCCTGAGTAAAAACCGTGAGCGCGGCGGCCAACAGCAGGAAGCCTTGCCGGCGAACGATAAAGGAATGAGAGATCCAGGCCGTTCGAGAGAAAGTCAGAACGAAGGACAACAGATACAGGGCGAGGGGAATGATCCAAAACAGCGGTGTCGACGCAACGTCGGTGGTCACATAGGTTGTCACCCCCAAAAGCAAACTGGAAGGCACCAAAGAAAACACGACCCAGCGCATTCGCCGCGCAAAAGTTACCTCACCAGGGTTCTTTTGAGCCGGCGGATTTGCCCTCGCGTAGTCCGGAGAATTCTGCAAATCTCCACCAGCCGGGGACGCAAGGAAAAAACGCCACAGGAAAACGGCGCATGTCGAGGTAAAAGCGATCAGAGCCAGGTAACCGTAGAACCAACTCCAACTTTGTTCGGCAAGGCTGAAATGCGGCTCCAGAATGGCGGGGTACGCAAGCAAACCGACCATGCTCCCGAGGTTGCTTGCGGCATAGAGAAAGTACGGATCGCGGGCCACCGGATGGGCCGTGCTGGCAAACCACTTTTGCAGGAGCGGCGAGCCGGCGGAAAGGACAAAAAAAGGAAAGCCCACCGACGCGAACAGCACCGACAGGACCAGCTTCGCCGGTTGATCCACGGAAACGGAAAACCACTGCTGAGGAATCAAGACAGGCAGGAAGGAAGCGGCAAAGAGCACCAGAGCGACATGCACCATAGCGTGACCTTTGGTCCCTAACCACGAACTGCCCAAATGGGCATAGAGATAACCCGCCAGCAACAATGCCTGGAAGAAAAAGAGGCTCATGTTCCACACCGCCGGCGATCCTCCCAAGAAGGGCAAGATCATCTTGGCGATCATCGGCTGAATCAGGAACAGGAGAGCCGCGTTAACAAATATCGTTATGGAGTAAATGAAAAACAAGTTGTCTCCGCATGAGTAGACTTTATTGCTACTCGAGATCCGCTGGGCATTTTGAGAATAGCGATGTTAAATCGGACACACCGACGCAATGAACGTGCCACCTGAGAGGAGCGGCTTCGAATGGGTAAAGGCCCCCCGTCAAAGGCGAGTGGGCGCTGAAAAAGTGACCGAAATCCGGTGGACCGAGGTGTGCCGCTGGCCTAGCGGTCAAACAAGATCGGCCAATTTTGTTTGTTTCGGGGGTGAAAATTGTACTCAAACTCACCCCTCCCTCCGCTTCCATTTTCCGTCCTCTTCCATGAATTGCGCCGCCAAACGGCGGCGCGGGTATAGTACTAAATTGACAAGTACGGCAAGACTTGGTTAGAAATCGGGCTGGGGGAAATATGGCGGATGAAATTACCTTGGAGCAGTTGCGGCCGATGGCGGAGCGAGCAGGGTTGAAACTGTCCGACGAGGAGCTCCGGAACCTTCTTGCGGGAGTCAACCGTTCCCGCAATCAAGTCTCGGAACTGCGCGATCTCGTCACCGATACTCTCGAGCCGGCCGGCACCTTCGCCGCCTCCAAAGCTAAAGAATGGCGGTGAAATCATGGCGTCGAACGATCTGTCCTATCTCAGCATTCTCGAAGCCGCGGCCGGACTACGGCGCAGGCGGTTTTCCCCCACAGAACTCGCTGAGGCCTGCCTGAAAAAGATTGGCGCGATCGACGGAAAACTGCATAGCTTCATCACTGTCACGACGGCTCTCGCGCTACAGCAGGCCAAGCAGGCGGAGCAAGAACTGGTTTCCGGCAAAGACCGCGGCTTGCTGCACGGCATCCCCATCGCTCTCAAAGATCTCTACATGACGGAAGGAATCCGCACTACGTGCCACTCTGCAGTGCTGCAGGATTGGGTGCCGGAAGGCGACGCAACCGCGGCGGCGAAGCTTGCCGAAGCGGGCACCCTCCTGCTCGGTAAACTGGGAATGCACGAGTTCGCCTTTGGCGGACCGTCCGTCGATGCGCCGTTTCCCGCGGTGCGTAATCCCTGGAACACCGCTCACATCCCCGGCGGCTCGAGCAGCGGCTCCGGCGCGGCTCTTGCGGCCGGACTCTGTCTCGGTGCTCTCGGCTCCGATACCGGCGGCTCGATCCGGACCCCATCATCGCACTGCGGCATCGTCGGCATCAAACCGACTTACGGTCGAGTGAGCCGTTATGGGGTCGTGCCGCTGAGTTGGTCTTTGGATCATGCCGGACCGATGGCGCGAAACGTAGAGGATTGCGCAGTCCTGCTGCAGGCGATTGCCGGGTATGATCCGAAAGATCCGGCATCGGCGAACGTTCCCGTGCCTGACTTCCGTGCTGGTCTAAATCAGGGAATTGAAGGGATCCGAATCGGCGTGCCACGCGCCGGCTGGTTCGATGAACAAAAAGGAACGGATCCGGAAATCGCGGCGATCTTTGACCGTGCTTTGAAGACTCTCGAAAGCCTCGGCGCAACCGTCGTTGAAATCGACGGACGGCCGTTCGCGGCTGCTCGAAAGGCGAATCAGACGATACTCATTGCCGAAGCCTACGCCTACCACGAGAAACGACTTCAGGAGACGCCGGAGAAATTCGGCAGCAGTGTGCGCCGGCGAATGCTTGAAGGCGCCTTCCTGAGCGCGGCCGACTACATCACCGCTCTGCGCGCTCGAACAGCCTTGAACGAGCAGATTTGTGCGAACTTCTCTCGGGTGGACGTCTTCGCCACGCCAACAGCGCCGCGTCCTCCGGAAGCCTTCGACGCGCTCGACCCGAACGAACAAAACCTTCGCCCAAGCTTTACCAATCCGTTTAATCTTACCGGTCTTCCGGCTCTCTCGCTCCCTTGCGGATTCACCCAAGGAAACCTGCCCGTGGGGCTGCAAATTACCGCGCGACCTTTCGACGAGAATACAGCCTTCCGGATCGCGTACGCTTACGAGCAAGCGACCGACTGGCACGCGCGCCGACCGCCGATCTAAGATCACAAGAACCCACAGCAAACCAGCACCTGCGACAGCCGGCTGAAGAATAATGAAAGCAAGCGCTCCAAAGTTACTCAGTTTTACCAAAAACCCGAAAATACATCTGCGCCAGTGACGGCTCCATGGTCTTCGCCGCAGCCATCTCGCGCTGAATAGACGGCTCGAGGCGCTCACGCACTCGGGTCGCCAAACGCAGGACTTCTTGTTCGTCGACGCGGGTCAGCTTGCCGCTCTGGACGACAACTTCTCCGTTCACGATAATGGTATCGACCGAGCTGCCGTTTTCGCAAAACACAAGCTGGCTCATGCCATCGTTAAGCGGGGTGAAGGCCGGCGTATCGCGGCGTAACAGAACCAAATCAGCTAGCTTTCCCGGCGCCAAGACGCCGGCATCGAGCCCAAACGCCCGCGCGCCGTTATAGGTGGCCATTGTGAGCGCCTGCAGCGGAGTAATCCATTTATTGAAGTCGGTGCCGGATTGATTGTGGATAAGGGCAGTCAATCGGAGCGCGTCAAACATGTTCTGACCGTCGTTTGAGGCTGAGCCGTCCGTGCCCAATGCAACCTGCACTCCGGCTGCGACAAATTCTCGAACGGGCGCCAGACCGCTGCCGATGCGCAGGTTGCTCGCGGGATTGTGAACCGGCGTCGCGCCGCGCCTGGCAAACAATTCGATATCTTCAGGCTCGATCCAGATCGAGTGCGCCAGCGAGAGATTCGGCGCCACAACGCCAAGCGAATCGAGGTGTTGCAGCAGAGATGTGCCGTAGAGTTTTTTGCCCATGGCCTGCTGGGCCCTGGTCTCGGCCAGGTGAATATGGATCGGCAGCTTTCTCCTGGAGGCGATCTCCGTTGCGCCTTGTAAAAGTTGATCCGAGCAACGCTGAACCGCCGACGGACCGGGACAACAGGTCGTCAATCTTTCCGGATCATGAAAGGCATCAATGAAATCCTCGCACTCGTCGAGCCAGCTCCCCGTTTCTCTAGCTTCACTCCGGCTCATACGCTTGATCTCTTCGCTAAGGCCGGAATCCATCTCGCCTAATGGAATGGTTTCTTCGTAGTTCTTATCGGACAACGTAAGTGCGACGACATGGCGCAAACCCAAATCTCGCATCGCTTGTATCGCGGCGCCTGCTCCCATGAATCGACGGGCTTGATTGCCGAAGAAGTGATCGAGCACGGTAGTGGCGCCCGATTTAAGCATTTCCATACCGCCGAGCAGCGCGCTGGCATAGAAGTCCTCGTCGCGCATATCTCTGAGCGAGGCCCGGTAGTAAGCGCGCCAGATCTCCAGCGGTTTGCTCGGCATCATGCCGCGCACGAGATTGGCCGGCGAATGGCAATGCGCGTTGACCATGCCGGGCATAACGATCATTCGGTCGGCGCCGATAGTCTTGTGAAACGGTCCCGCCGGCGTCCACTCTGCTGGTCCGACGTAAGTGATGCGATTGCCGTCAACCGCGATCGAGCCCTTGTCGATGACGTCATTTTGCTCGTTCATAGTCACGACAAGAGCATTCTGAATTAATATTCGCATTGCGAAAAGCGTATCCGACGACTCACAATTTTGTCAATCGCGGTGAAAGTTCGAAGCTCGTTAAAAGGAGGATGGCAGATTCCGCAGGGCTCATTCCGTCGTACGCGGATCCAAGACATCACGCAAACCGTCGCCGATCATGTTGAAAGCCAGAACGACGACGAAGATGGCGATCCCCGGCGCAAGTGAGAGCCACGGTTGAAAGAGCAGTTGGCTGACGCCGTCGCGGATCATCCCGCCCCAGCTTGGCATGGGCGGCTTCACGCCCAAACCAATGAAGCTGAGGTTGGCTTCTTGTAGAATCGCGGTGGCAGTCCAAAGCGTTCCGACGACGAGGATCTCGTTCATAAGATTCGGCACGATGTGAAACGAGATGACGCGCAGATCGCTCATTCCCAGCGCCCTGGCCGCCTGGATATAGTCGCGTTCTTTGAGAGCGATCGCCGAGCCGCGCGCGATTCTAGCGAAACGAGGAGTAATCGCCACGGCGATCGCGATGGCGAGATTGAACATGCCGGAGCCTAAAACCGCCAGGACCATGAGCCCCAGAATGATGGTCGGAAAGGTCATCAGCATGTCGATGAATCGAGTGCTGATCGTATCGACCCTCCCGCCTTTGTAGCCGGCAACAATTCCCCACAAAGCTCCGATTGCCATTGCGAGACCCACGGCCGAGAGCGAGATCGTCAGCGAGACTCTCGTTCCGAGTATGATCCGGGATAGAACGTCGCGGCCGAAATTATCCGTCCCTAAGAGATGCTCGCCGCCGGGTGCTAAATCGCCCCGGGCGATGTTCTGCTCCAACGGGTCGAAAGGCGTCAACCACGGCGCGAATACGGCGACGACGACGATCAACGTCGTCAGAACGATCCCCGTCATCGTCGTCTTGTTTTTCCTGATGGCGCGCGCAATTCTCTTTCGTTCTCGAGCTGAATCAGCCATAGCCGTTACCCGATTAATATCATCCGTAGCGTATGCGCGGATCGACGAG
>JBOHVS010000279.1:0-6027 GCA_050735975.1 Binatia bacterium
CGATGCACCGCGCCTCCTCGCTCGGATCGGCCGGCATCAGCCTTTTTTCCGGAAAACGCCTTGCAAGATAAGTGAGTATCGCCGTGTTCTCGACCAGGATCTTGCCGTCGATGCTGAGCGCCGGGACTTTACCCCGCGGGTTGATCTTCAGATACGCATCGGTCCTTTGCTGCCCCTTGGCCAGCAGGATCGGCTTTAGCTCGTAAGGCGCGCCGGTTTCCTCGAGACCGATATGAGAGGCCAAAGAACAAGCGCCGGGACTGAAATAGAGCGTCATCATGGGAACACCTCCTAAATTTGTCGAATTGAATCGGAGCATCACAGGCGCGCACCGACGGCGCACGACCGAGCGGCGTCACCTCGATTTGTAGGGGGAGAGTAAGCGCTACCGAGCTATTATGTCAACCTCACATCGGATTGGGTAGCGTCCGCACAACTAACGGCGGCGCCAACTTTGTCGGACTATCGACAAACCCGCCGGCTTCAAGTTTAAAACGGGGCCGAGTCAGTTCGCCGCGGGATAAAATGTCAAGCAGAGCAAATAACTGACCTTGACAGAATTGGCCGCGCTTTCTATAAGCGGATGCACTCAAGGAGCTTGTCGTTATGACCGACTATGTACAAAAACTTCTGCCGCGTTTTCGTTATGGGGTGATCCAGCCGCGCGTCCATGAAGACGTCCGGCGCGCACGCAGCTATCAGTTATATCGCCTCATGCCGCTCGATTTCATGGAAATCTCCACGGGGCTTGGGCTCGAGAATTATACGGCGGAAGGCGTCGAGAAAGCGATCAAGAATTACTGGACTTGTGTCGACCGGCTGGCTAAAGAAAAAGTAAATCATATTATCTTTAGCGGCGCGCCGATCTCCGCAGTGTTGACCCGCCCCAGGGTGCTCGAACTGTTGCACCAAACGAAAGAGCGAACCGGAATCTCCGCCGATGCTCCGCTCGAAGCCCTGATTGCCGCCATGAAGCATCTTGGACTGAACAAGCTCGCGATCGGCAGCCGGTGGGCGGAGCCGGTCAACAACGCGATTACCCGCTACGTCGACGCGGGCGGCATCAACGTCGTCGGCATCACCAAGCGCAACCAGTGGGCGTCGGACTCTTTCGCCATGACTTTGGAACAAGGCTTGGAAATGGCCCTCGACGTCGGCCGTGAGGCGGCAAGGACTTGGCCCGAGGCTGAAGCGATCTCGGTGCCGGGCGGCGCGGCAATGTCACTGCACGTCATCCCGGCTCTGGAAGAAGAATTCGGCAAACCGACTTTCACCAATATGAGCGCTGAAGTATGGAACGATCTCGTGCGCCCCGGCATCATCCCGCCGGTGCAAGGCTGGGGAAGGCTGCTGGGGGGAATGAAATAACTGGATTCACCCTGTCGGGGACAGAGCTTAGGGTCGGGTCTGAGTCTCGACGTTCTCGGTTTCGGACGGCAGCCGCGCGATCCAATCGATGATGTTGACAGCTTGGTCAGAAGGAATCGGCTCAAATTGGGTTAACGTGAGCGCGAGCAAAAGCAATACAGATTCGCCCTAAAGCTTCGAACCCGTCTGGGAATGAATGCTCCGATTTCAATATTGCTATTCGTGCTCCCTACGGACTGGCGGAACGCCCTCGCTCTCGTCAATTCGAGATTGTCTTGGAAACATGAAAAGCGGCGTGGTTGTCTAGTTTTTGAAGCTCCTCACGAATGATTCTCTCGACTGTCTCAAGAGCCAGGCTGCTGTAACCGAGAGGCTCGTGGTATTTCACTTTCCGCGCGGCGCGGGGGCCCGACGCGACGAAACGCAATGCGGGACTCCATCGTGTCACTCCCCACGAACCGCATGTTTCCGGCGATTCCATTTCGTTAAGCTTCTCCGCCGCATGAAGCAGCAGATGCTTGGGTGTGCGAGATCGAAAAACGATGTCGTACCAAAGAAACTCGCGGTAGTATAACTCGTAGGTGGAACCCTCACGTTCTCTGACGGTTTCCAGGATCCGGTGGCCTCTGGCGGTGATGTTCCGAACAAAATGATCAAGCGGAAATCTCGTGGAGATGACTGAGAGATGCTCCGCGGGCCACTCACGGACTTCGATAAAGCCACTTTGAACGTTAGAGATCTTTTCCAGCAGCTTTCGGTACCCCTCTTCCCAAAGATGGCGGTACCGTTGCGGCTCGTAAAGCAAACCAGGCATTTCGGACAGGAGCGCCTCGGTTGCAATCTGCCAGCGTTGCGCGACGGGCGCACAGGCGATCTGCGCGGCGAGTGGAGAGCTTTCCAGCGATTCAAATGCGCGTACGATTAAGTCAAACTGAACTGCGTCAGGAGAAGTAAACTCGTAAAAATCGCCCGCTTCTGCCGCCGCCTGTAAAGCCCGCGTATGCTCAAGAGACTTCGTGGGATTCAAAAGGGCCCAGATCGCCAACAAGCCGTCGGTGTCATAGTGATCGTTCGTTACCAAGGCAAAATCGGATAGGTCTATCGAGGGGTCCCGGGAGACTAGAAGTCTCAGAACTATGTCTAAGCTCAGGTCCGCCTTAAACTGTGGCGGCGTGGTGTTTCCCGGCCAGTGACTCAGCTGGAGCCCCGCTCCGCATTTGTTTCCATCAATGACAATTTTGTCAACGTTCTCCAGGTCAGGAGTATACTGAAGAAATCTCATCAAAACCTCGATGGGTGTGAACTCGGAAAACGTTGCTGCTATGGAACCGGAACCTGCTTCATCCGAGCGGGCCACATGCTTGTTTTGATACATCGAACTGGTTGATCCGGTCAAGAAAAGGTTCGCATCCCCCTTTAATTGTTCTTTTAATTCTGCACAATCTGATAAGAGCCCAAGAAATTCAATGCGGATGTCCTGAGAGCACTCGCTCATTCGTCGTAATTAATGAAACGACACAAAAGGTCAAAACCTTCAAAAGCAGACCGATTATGTGCGCACAGGCCGGAAACATCGCCTGACTACAAACCCTATGAGGAGCATGGCACCCATGGTGGATAGCAACCCAAAGGCCGACGTAGGTATCGCGGCGGAACAAGCGCGCAACACGGTGGACGCCGTGTACCGTTCCAACTCGCGCCATGTGCTCGCCACGTTAATCCGCCTGCTCGGCGACTTCGATATCGCCGAGGAGGCGCTGCACGACGCTTTCAGGGCAGCTTTGGAGCAATGGCCGCGCGATGGGGTGCCCGCCAGTCCGCGCGCCTGGCTGGTATCGACCGGGCGTTTCAAGGCCATCGATGCAATTCGCCGGCGTACCCGATTCGAGCCGTTGCCGGACGATATCGACAGGCGACTCGTGGCTGACACCGATCATCCCGAGGCGCGGAACGACGAGAGCATCGACGACGACCGGCTGCGCCTTATCTTCACTTGCTGCCATCCAGCCTTGTCGCCGGACGCCCAAGTGGCGATGACGCTGCGCGAAGTCTGCGGCCTCACAACCGAGGAGGTCGCGCGGGCCTTTCTCTCATCGCCGCCCACAGTGGCGCAGCGCATCGTGCGCGCCAAGGCAAAGATCCGCAATGCGCGCATCCCCTATGAAGTACCCTCGGCGACCGATCTGCCGGAGCGGCTCGATGCCGTGCTTCGGGTCGTCTACCTCGTGTTCAATGAGGGATACTCCGCGTCATCCGGCGCGACGCTGACGCGCCATGAGCTTTCAGACGAAGCGATCCGCTTAGGCCGGCTGCTCACTCAGTTGCTGCCGGAGCCGGAAGCGCTGGGACTGCTTGCGCTGATGCTGCTGCACGAATCGCGCCGCGCCGCGCGCAGCTCGCCGAGCGGGGAATTGATCCTGCTCAATGACCAAGACCGATCACTCTGGAACCGCGATTACGTTAAGGAGGGATTGGCGCTCGTCGAACGGGCTCTGTCATCGCGGCGATTCGAACCCTACACGCTCCAGGCTGCAATTGCGGCGGTGCATGCCGAGGCGCCCAGCGCCGCCGCGACGGACTGGACGCAGATCGTCGGATTGTACGATGTGCTGATGCGGGCGGAGCCGTCGCCCGTTGTCGAGTTGAACCGCGCCGTGGCCGTGGCGATGCGCGATGGCCCTGCGGCCGGTCTCAGTCTCATCGACGCCATCCTCGAGCGGGGTAACCTGCGGAATTACCACCTGGCGCATGCGGCGCGGGCAGATCTCTGCCGGCGGTTGGGACAAACAGCAGAAGCCCGAGTTTCCTACGAAAAAGCCCTGAGCCTCACGGAGCAGGAGCCGGAGCGGCGGTTTTTGGAGCGGCGTCTGGCTGAATTGGGGTGAAATGGAATCGGGTTGTCGATTTTGGCTTCCGCCGAACGACTATTGGGTGTAGGCAGTCAAACCACTATAGAGTGGAAATTATGAAGTACTTATGCCTCGGATACATGGAAGAGAAGAAGTGGGATAGGAGATATGACGATGCGATTCATGATCTTGATTAAGGCCACCAAAGACTCGGAAGCAGGCGTGATGCCAAGCGAGCAGCTCCTGACCGAAATGGGCAAGTTCAACGAAGAGCTGGTGAAAGCGGGGGTCATGCTCGCGGGCGACGGACTCCATCCCAGCTCGAAGGGCGCGCGCGTCAGGTTCTCCGGCGGCAAGCGGACCGTGATCGACGGGCCCTTCGCCGAGACCAAGGAGCTGCTGGCCGGATTCTGGCTATGGCAGGTGAAGTCGAAGGAAGAGGCGATCGAATGGGTCAAGCGCTGCCCCAATCCCCATAACGAGGAGACTGAGGTCGAAATTCGCCAGCTGTTCGAGGCCGAAGACTTCGGTGCCGAGCTCACCCCCGAGCTCCGAGAGCAAGAGGAGCGCCTGCGCGCTCAGATAGCCCCGAAGCAAAAGTAGTCGCGCCTGGACTCACATCGGCGTTAGAAAGGGTTCTTAAACCAGGAAGAGAGGAGACATTAAGATGAGCAAGCCCCAGGTAAAACCTATTCCCGATGGAATGCATACGGTGACGCCACACTTGATCTGCACCGGCGCGGCGGACGCCATTGAATTCTACAAAAAAGCGTTCCATGCCGTTGATCTTGGACGGATGATGGGTCCGCAAGGCAAACTTCTCCATGGCGCTGTCAAGATCGGTGATTCAACGGTCATGCTGGCCGACGAATTCCCCGACTGGGGTGCATTCGGACCGAAGTCCTTAAAAGGTTCACCGGTCACAATTCACCTCTATGTCGAAGACGTCGACGCGTTTGTCGCGGACGCCGCCGCTGCGGGGGCGAAGATAACGATGCCGCTCCAGGACATGTTCTGGGGCGATCGTTACTGCAAACTCGAAGACCCGTTCGGCCACCATTGGTCGGTCGCCACACACATTCGCGATGTCAGCCCGGATGAGATGCAACAGGCGGCTAAAAAAAGCATGTAGCTAACCGCCGCACCGCAAATTTCAAAAGCTCCGGGAACGACCCACAGAGATTGACGTCAGGACATGCGCGGACTAAACATTGCGGCCGAATGTCGATACGGGCGTTCCCGTTCGACTAACAGATAGAGGCACTGAAATGAAATACATGCTGCTGATTTATTTTGACGAGCAAGCGTTGAGCGAGACCGAGCGGCAGGAGTGTTACGTCGAATCCACGCAGCTCGCGCAACAGATTCATTCGAGCGGGCAGTATCTGGCCGCCAACCCGCTGCACCCAATCTCAATGGCGACCAGCGTCCAGGTGCGCAACGGCAAACGGCTCGTGACCGATGGTCCGTTCGCGGAGACTCGGGAACAACTGGGCGGATACTTCCTCATCGAGGCAAAGAATCTCGATGAGGCGATCGCCATTGCCGCACGGATTCCCATAGCGCGCAAAGGCACCGTCGAGGTCCGACCGGTGATCGATATCCCGGGCCTGCCGACCGAGTAGCAGCGCCCGAGTGTTGGAGTGAGGCGGCAAAGCCAGATAAGTCGCGCTCGGCAAGGCCATTGTCGATTGCGAGTTCTTTCGAACGACTAACGGATGGCGATGAAGGTATTCTCATGAAATACATGTTGCTGGTTCACCACGACGAAGAGGCCTTCGGCAAGTTCAGCGAAACCAAGCGACAGCAG
>JBOHVS010000280.1:0-2696 GCA_050735975.1 Binatia bacterium
CGGAGCAAATCGCAGGTCGCCGGGGTCGCATAGACCGGGCCACGAAATCCTCTACCCACGAGGCGCGGTAAATAGCCGGAATGGTCGATATGGGCATGGGTCAAAACAACCCCGCCCAGTTTATCGATTTCAATCGGTGGCGGCGACCAGTTGCGCGATCGAAGCGCCTTCAGACCTTGGAACAGGCCGCAGTCCAACAGGACCTGCTCGCCGCCAACGCTCACCAGAAACTTAGAGCCGGTGACGCCTCCTACGCCGCCAAGGAACTGTAAAGTCGGTCGATTAACCCTGCTCTTCGCCATCCGCCCCTTCCGCATCTGCAGGTTAAGGTTTAGGTTCAGGTTGAGTAGAAATACAACCTGTCCGCTCCACCGCCTCGCTGCAACAGGTTAAGGTTAAGCTGAACCTTGGCCTCAGCCTTAGCCTTCCCAGCGCTATCTGCCCGCTCCGTCCCCTGCTTGCGTCGCCGCCCGCGCATCGTCTCCGTCGGCAGCACCATCGCGATAGGCTTTCAAGATCGCTTGCAGTTGCGGCCGATCGACGATTTCCTTTTCCAGAAGTACCTTCGCAAGCTCTTCCAGCGCTCGCCGGTGTCGGCCCAAACAATCGCGAACCTTCACATGGGCCTCGGAAAGGAGTTTCTTGATCTCCTCGTCGACAATACGGGCGGTCTCCTCGCTGTATTCCTTGGGCGATTGCCCACCCATGGGGATAAACAATGGCTGCCGCTGACCTTCCAGGGCGACCAACCCTAAGCGCTCACTCATGCCGAACTGCGTGACCATCGTCCGCGCGATTTCCGTCGCCTTTTGAAGATCGTTCTGCGCGCCCGTGGAGATATCGCCAAAAATCATCTCTTCGGCAACACGCCCGCCCAGCAAAACATAAATCCTCGCCAGCAATTCAGAACGTGTCATGAGATACCGGTCTTCCGTGGGCAATTGGTGGGTATATCCCAGAGCGGCAACGCCCCTCGGAATGATCGAGATTTTCGAAACCGGATCCGTGCCGGGAACTAGCTCCGCAACCAGGGCGTGACCCGACTCATGATAGGCAACGGTCCGCTTCTCCCTGGGATTCATAACGCGGCTCTTCTTTTGAAGACCCGCGATGACGCGCTCGATTGCTTCGTCGAAGTCGCTCGTCTCGACGGCATTCTTTCCTTGCCGGGCGGCGAGGAGAGCCGCTTCATTGACAATATTCGCCAGATCCGCGCCGACGAATCCCGGCGTCTTTGCGGCGATGTGAGCGAGATCAACGGACGGGGCCAATTTGATCTTCTTCGCGTGGATGCGAAGGATCGCCTCACGCCCCTTGACGTCCGGTCGATCCACCAAAACCTGGCGATCGAACCTTCCGGGCCGCATCAGAGCCGGATCGAGTATCTCGGGCCTATTCGTCGCAGCCATGATGATCACGCCTTGATTGGGATCGAAACCATCCATCTCGGCCAAAAGCTGATTGAGCGTCTGCTCCCGTTCATCGTGGCTGGCCAACACGTTCATACCACGAGCTTTGCCCAACGCATCCAGTTCGTCGATAAAGACGATGCTGGGGGCGTGCTGCGCGGCCTGGCTGAAAAGGTCTCGGACGCGGGCAGCTCCCACCCCTACGAACATCTCAACAAAATTGGAACCGGAGATACTGAAGAAGGGCACCCCGGCCTCTCCCGCGACCGCCCGCGCGAGCAGCGTCTTACCGGTGCCCGGCGGCCCCACCAGCAACACTCCCTTTGGAATGCGTCCACCGAGCCTTTTGTACTTCTCCGGATATTTCAGGAACTGGACGACCTCACTGAGCTCCTCCTCAGCCTCCTCGATGCCTTCGACGTCGGCGAACGTGACACCGGTCTTTTTCTCGATGTAAACCTTCGCTTTGCTCTTCCCGATCTGCATCAACCCGCCGCCGGAACTCATTCTTCTAAACAGGAAGGTCCAGAGGAGAAAGAAGAGACCGACCGGGATGATCCATGAAAGCAACGTCGTTAACCACTCACTGGTAACTTCGCCTTTGAACGGAACTCCGCCGGCCTCGAGCTCTGAGATCAATTCAGGATCCTCAACTCGCACCGTAACGAACGGCAGCGGTTTTTCGCCTTCTCTGAATTCTTCGTCCAATGCTTTGAGCCGCTCAGCTGGAATGGCCTGTTTGATCCCTTCCGGCTTGATCTCACCTCGAATCGTCGTGTCGGTAATGACGAGGTCTGAGATCTGTCGTTCCTTGACCAGCGACTTGAACTGGCTGTAGCCGATAGTCTCGACCTCCGGTGAGGCAAAATAGGTCTGCAGGGCCAAGATGATGACTAAAGCGAGGATAAAGTAGCCTATTGAGAACCGCTGTTGTCGTTTTTCCATATCTCCCCCATATACTATATATGAAGGCTACTCAGGGCAGGACGGGAAAACAAGGCTTGGTAGGGCGATAGTTCCGCAGACTGGCGGAGGGGGCGAGATTCGAACTCGCGGCCCACGATGTGGGCGCCGGTTTTCAAGACCGGTGGTTTAAACCGCTCACCCACCCCTCCGAGGAAGCTAATCAAATGAATAGGATAGTTGTGGCTTTTGATATGCGAACAAGAATACCGACTCAAACGGCAGGATACAACATAGAGATGGGTGAGATATGCCGCCGATTCAACCGATCCGTTCCAGCCCGTTCATGTAGGGTCGCAGGACTTCCGGAACCACCACGCTGCC
>JBOHVS010000281.1:0-24328 GCA_050735975.1 Binatia bacterium
CACGGATGAATCGCTCGAAACCGTGTTCACGAATTTCGCGGTCATCATTATTGGTGGCTTCGCGAGGGCTTCCGTGGGTTGATTTCGTGCCCGCTCCCACCCCGGCTATGGTCAAACTCGCGATCAAGTCCGGCCGGGCAATGGCCATGGCCTGGACAATCTGCCCGCCAAGAGCGAAGCCGACCACGTGGCACCGTGTAATGCCGAGATGCGCCAGCAGAGTGATCGAGTCTTGGGCAAATTGGCTAATCGTGTAGCCATGAGCCGGCTTGCTGCTGCGGCCGGTGCCTCTCGGGTCGAAGATGATGGTCACGTAACTTTGGCTGAGTGGCGGCACCACCGCAACGTTCCAGGTATCGCAAGGCCACCAGGAAGGAGGAACCAACAGCAGAGGCTCCCCGTTTCCGCGCTCCTCATAGTAAAGTTCCACGTCAGCCAATTGAGCGATCGCCATCTTGATCCTCCTTTCGTCCAGACACCAGGCGGACGGTCCTCCGGTTCGCGTGCCCGGCTACATGAGCGTTCGGATGACTTTTGATCCTTAGCCGACCAGCCTGACACCGTCAATGGATGCGAAATTTTGATTCTGCTTATACCGAGTTGTGACAAACACGTGCAAACAAGACTGCTGATTTGTCCGAACATGCCCGCCGTGAATCTCCGATCGTAAAGAGCTCTTGACGTGATCCCCATATGGGGCGGCGCTAAAGGCACCCGTTTGGGGGATTGACAGCTAAGTAGATCCAGAGATAACTCACTGTGTCGTAGGTCTCCAGTGTTTTCCTCTCGGAAAAATTAGCCACGAGAAAGAGACCTTGAAATCCATGGCTTTAGACAATGTGTCAACGCATGCGAGAAGCCCGCCGAATTTTCATCATCGCGGTGACGAAAAAAACGACCCCAAAAAAGGAGGAACGACAAATGAAACGAACAACGTTACTTCACGCATTATCCGTCTTTAGCTTGGTTTTTTTTGGATCGTTGGCGAAGGCTGATTTCCCAGTAGATCCATCTTTTGATGCGGGATTCATATTTGACACCCAAACTGAAGGCCTCACGGGGGACAACTCGGGCAATCTTTATACCGCGGGAAGGGCAGGATCCATGGGACTCGATTCGACCGTGTGTCCTGTCTGGCGCATCAACGTTCCCGCCGGGACCGTATCGCTCGTGGGAACGTTGCCTAATCCCTGCAGACCGTCCGGACTTGCTTTTGACCGCAACGGGCCCCTTTTTGTTGTAGACGGGACCAATAACGTAATTTTCAGGTTGAACAATCCAAATTCCAACAGCACACCCTCGGCAAATGTATTCGCTACCGGGGTCGCAGGGGCGAATGCCGTTGCCATTGACAAAGACGGTAATGTATGGACGGGAGACGGTACAACAGGACAGGGAAGAGTCTGGAAAATTACAGGTCCAAACGCCAGCTGTAGCCCCGCTTCCCTATCGAAGTGCCAGGAGATCTTTCGCGTTCAGCCGATGGCCAATGAAGTCAACCTTAATGCTGGAGTTGGCGGCATTGGCCGCGACGTTCGCGCGCTTGGTCCAGGGACGATAACCGTTACCCCCACTAGTAGAAACGCCGCAAACACTGCAGGTTCCCAACCGCTTGTCGCGAATGGGCTTGCCTTTAATCTTGATGGAGATTTGCTGGTCGCTGACACGGCGCGGGGGACAATCTGGAAAGTCAAGTTCAATTCCGACGGTACCCTGGCAAGCCAAACCGGATGCGACACAACTTTCACGTCGAATACCCTCTGCTTAAACAACATCTTCGTTACCCACCCCATCATTGAAGGCGCAGACGGTATTGCCCTTGATCAGGCCGGAAATATCTGGGTGGCCGCGAACGAACGAAATGCAATTGCTGTAATCGCCGCTGACGGAAAGGTGGACGAAATCTTTCGCAATCAACCCGACGATACTACCAAACTCCGTAATACCGGACCTATGGAATTTCCAACGAGCCCGTTTCTCCTGGGAAACCGTTTCTGCACGTCTCACACTGACGGTGGTCGAAGAGATAATTTCCCCAACAGCCCTGGAGTGGTACCGGCGAGTGGAGGGAAAGTTAACTGCATGATCGAAACTTTACAGATTCCTGGCTTGCCGCTTCCTGTTCAATGAGATATTGGCTCCGCGGGGAGCCCCTTTCGATGAAATCGAGGGGCTTCCCGTTGGCTCGTTCAGCAAATGCGTGGAATCATGACAAAGGACGCGCTTCGTCGCGGTGCACGCCCAACGCGCGTAGCAACTGGCTGATTAGATCTTGGCCCCACTTACTCGAGTCCTTGCTCGTAACGAATTTGACCTTTGCGTCCGGCTCGTCATCGCGTGAGACCTCCTCCCCAAGAGCCGGAGCTGTGCCGTTGGCTGCGCGTTTTTCAAGACTGTTGCCGTCCGTTTTTGGCTGTTCGTTGCGAACTTGGCGCGCGCCTTCGTCCGCTCCGGCATCGACGCTCCCTAGCTGAGGCGGAAAGAGATCAACCACCGTATCGTGCGCCGCGTGAGCGATGGCCGCCGCGATCGAAGCACGGGAGATGCCGGAATCTCCCTCGGAGCGGCCGACGACCGCATTCACCGTGTCGGAAATTGCAATGCGCGCGATTTTCGTCGCCCGATTTGCTCCGGCTGCGCTGAATTCTTCAACCGATACGCGGTTCCCGTTGTGCGCCACGGCCGTTTGATCCAGTCCGCTTGTATCGACGGTTATCCCGTTCGGTTGTCGAACTGAGTCGATTTTGAGCGCTGTTACTTGTTCAATTGTCGCATCGAATTCTTTTGCCGTAAGGGCAGGCCCAACGGCGCCACGTATTGAGCTATGCGAACCGTTCGTCCCCAAAGATTTGGCCAAGCTCACAGTGAGTATAATGAGTACGAAAGCAATCAATTTCAAATCCTCTTTCGTAAACATGCGCTTGCTCCCTAACCAAGAAAGTCAGAAAGCGAGTGCGTTTATACAAAAGGTATGCCAGCGTCAATTTGATTGAATTTGCTGTCTTTTTGTCGGTTGCTCGCTGTTTTGAAAGACTGAGTGAAGGGTTTTTCCTACAACAGGAACTTGCCTTCTACTACACGTCGAAGCCAAACGCGCGCCCTGGCTGGTTTGCGAACTGCGGAAGTCTGATGAGTCAATGAGACGAATGGGCAAGCCTGGAGCCTGTTACGTTACGGGGATCTTTAAAAGGTTCCTCGCGTTCCGGTGTAGCATCGCTTCCTTCTCGGCATCCGGACAATCGAGGGCTTCGACTTTATCGACAGCCATCCAATCGCCCAATGTATAGGGATAGTCTGTGCCGACGAGGAGCCGTTCGCCACCGACCTTTTTCTTCAAATACTCAAGCGTGTCGACGGTATAGACCAACGTGTCGAAATAAAGATTCTTCAGATAGGCGCTCGGGGGAGCAGAACAATGCGCCGGCCGGGCTCCACGACCGGTCCTGTATTCCTGGTCGAAACGGCCGAGATGATACGGGAAAAATCCTCCTCCATGAAGGGCGCACAGTTTTAAATTCGGAAATCTGTCGAAGACCCCGCTGAAAATCAGAAACCCGAGAGCGAGAGTTGAATCCGCCGGATTGCCGCAAACTGCGTTCAATCCGTAAGTGCCCATGCGTTCTGCTCCGGCGATGTGCTCCGGGTGCATGACAATCAAGACGTCCAACTCCTGGGCTTTAGCCCAGAACGGATCGAAATCCGTACTGTTGTAATAACGGCCGTTTACGTTCGTGCCGATGAACGCGCCTCTAAATTTATGCTGCGCTATCGAGTCCTCAAGAACTTTTGCGGCGCGCATCGGATCCTGCATTGGAACGGCGGCCATGCCGACGAACCGGTAAGGATGTTTCTTGACAAGCTCGTTAACGCATTGGTTGTACATACGGCACCAGCTTTCACCTTGCGCGCCGGTGAGCTGATAGCCGAGACTGTTCGTGTTGGCTTCGACGGTCGCGACGGCGACTTTACCCTGCTCCATCACTTCCAGTCTCTTGTCGATGCCCATCAATGCTGGCTGGAGCACATGCCTCGGACTGCCGCCGAAGGAAAAGCCCACTTTGCCGTCCGGGCTTTCCACGACTTCGACGCCAAACGCCTTGCCATGTCGTTTGGTTTCCTCAAGTAACTCTGGCGGCACGTAATGATGATGAACGTCGATCGCGCTAGCTGTCATGAGTTTCTTTCCTCCTGTTTACGATCGGCTCATAGCTCCGGACATAACCTGAGCGGTTTTTGGCATTCGGATTTCTCCTCTAACACGTTGTTGAAAACTCTGATTACAGGCTGCTCAGCCTGCTAACCGGCGCCGCGTACCTGATCAACGATCTCTGCAGCATTGACGGGCGCCGAATCGCCGCGCCATGCGACGTGCCCGTCGGGTCGCACCAGAACCAAAGATCTTTCATAGGCTTCTCGTACCGTAGCCTCATCCAAAGTAATAACCTTCAGAGGGAGCCCGACCTTTTTGGCGGCCGAGATAAACGAAGAGAGGTCGCCGATGCCGGGAGAGAGTACCAGAAGCACGAATTCCCGACCGAACAAATCAAGCGTAGACCGGCCGTCCTGCAACCAAACGTGCGGCGCGCGGGCGCCGGGCCACGTGGAAGGCACATAGAGACCGTGATCAATCGGCGGCGGTGGGGTACCATCGCCGACGCAAATCGGCGAATTCTCGTAGCGGTAGCCCAGCTCGATTCCCGCCGAGTCATGCTGGAATTCCTTGGCGCGGGTTCGGAGAATGGCCGCGCGCGCTTTTTCCCGGAGCTGTCTTCCTTGTTCGCTGTCATCTTCGAGCAGCGGCGAAAAGGGAATTTGATTGTCGAAGCCGGCGCGCATTTCACTTGCCTCGTTGACGTTGATCATGCCGATGGGCCGCCGTTCCGGGCCGTAACTATCCAGCAAGCGGGGACCGCCCCAGCTTTCTAAGGTTGCCGCCAGCTTCCAGCCGAGGTCAACGCTGTCGCCCACTCCGGTGTTCATGCCGAAGCCGCCGGCCGGCCAGAGCAGATGGGCGGCATCGCCGGCAACGAAAACCCGCTCTTGCTGGTACTGTTCCGCGACAACGCAGTGGCCAGTCCAGGGGCGCACAGCGAGCAATTCGAACGGAATGTTCTCGCCGAGCGCACAACGCAACTTCTCCGAAGCGTCGAGTGACTCCAGCTGCTCGGGCTTGACGCCGCGAATGTTCAAACGCCATAACTCGCGGCCATCGACCGCGGCGATCGCGCCTTGGATCTCGGCGTTGATGATCTGGTATTGCACGGCCGGGCCATGCCGAGTTAGAGACAGCAGCGGTGAACGAAACAGAACTGCGACGTTCATGCCCTGGGCAAAAATTCCTTGCAGTTGGATCCCCAGCTCGCGCCTGACGGTGCTTTTGCCGCCGTCACAGCCCACCAGAAAGTCCGTTTCGATATTCGTCTGTTCTCCGCTCTGCGTGTCGACAACATCGGCGATGACCTTGTCTCCGATTTGCCGAAAAGACTCAAGGCTGGCTCTGTAACGAACATCGACGGTGGGCAACGTTTTAACATGTTTGTGGAGTACCGGATCGAAGTACGGTTTTGAGATCCAGAGGCGTCCTTCGGGGCTATGGAGCGAGCGCGAGTTAGGATCGCCGTTGGCGGGATGATCGAAGCGAGCTACTTCGTAGCCGTTCATGCGCGTAACAAAAACATAATTGCGCGGATAATCCGTGGGATAACCGGATTCGTATCTCATCCGATCCGCCAACCCCCAGCGCCGCAGGTGTTCACAGGTTCGGGTGTTGGCCAGGTTCGTCGTTGGGAAGTCAACCTTGCCGTCGCTTTGTTCGATCAGGAGACAGTGGATCCCGCGCCAACCCAGCTCGATAGCCAGGGTCATACCTGTCGGGCCGCCCCCCGCGATAAGAACTGGACATCGCCTGAAATCATGCATGGATGTTTTCGACGCCGATTTTATCGCGCGCCTTTTGAACAAAGCTAAAATCAAACACCTGGCTCGACCAAAGAAAGCAGTGCTATGTAAATATATAAATAAAACATGGGGGGCGACTAACACAAACAAATTGTTGATGTCAATCGGGCTCCCGCTGCTACTTGACGCGAGTAAAATTATTGTCTCTTCATTGCAAATTTCAAATTGTAAAGTGCAAAAGTCAAAATGAATAAAACCTTAACACGTCGAAAACGAGGGAAGGTTCCCTGTCCGGACATTTTTCAATTTGCAATTTACACTTTGCATTTTGCAATCGATGAATAATGCAGGCTAGGGGGAGGTTCGAAGTTCGGCGTTCGAAGATTCAACCTGAACCTAAATCTCAACCTGCTGGCGCAGTCGAGCGCGAACCCCGGAGTTTTCACACAATGGCGAAGTGAGCGATATCTGGCCCTAACAGAACAGCCGGGCGTAGGTTTCTAGTCCGAGCCCAACCAGTAGCAGCACGAGGCCGCGAAGGAAGGCTTTTAACGCCGGATTCTCCGCCTCGCGACCCAATGATTTCTCCAATTCCGGATGGGGGCGTTGTTGATTCATGAGGCCCACGGCGGCCTTCATCCAAATCGCGCCGATGATGCCCGTCGCAAATCCAAGCAGTTCGATGTCCATACAAGATTCACTCCTTCGACATTTGGGCAAGCTCCCCCGCATGCCCCTCCCAATTTTGGCCGTCGAACGGATGCGCGGTGATCTTCGCAATCGCGGTTGAATCCAGGCATCTTACATTTACGCTGTAGCCGTCGGGATTCGACCTCGGAACGTAAAAGGATTTGACGCCGCAGACGTTGCAAAAAAGATGCTTGGCGATACCGGTATTGAAAGTATAGGTCGAAAGGAACTCTGAACCCTGGAGCAAGATAAACTGAGATTTTCGCACGATAAGGTGGAGGAAGCCGCTCTTGGTGCATATCGAGCAATTGCATTCGAGGGCATCAATCTCGGCGGGCGCCTCGACCTCGAATCTTACCCGGCCGCAATGGCATCCCCCGGAATGTCTCATCAACCGATTTCCCATATCCGACCTTCTTGGGGCCTAAGAAGCCCGCGCCAGCGATCTCAGAAAGTCGATCACTTCGAAGATATTTCGAAGGTTGTGGTGGGCATGAGTGCCGGAAATTCCGACGCGAATCGATACTGCGGATTCGGGCAAGGCTCTGAATAAATCCTCGTCCGTCGCGTCATCCCCGATCGCTAAGATAAAGTCAAAATGATGCTCCGACATCCAGTCTAAAGCCGCCGTACCCTTGTTCACCCCTGCATTCCTGATTTCCACGACCCTGTTGCCTTGAACGATTTGCAGATCTGTTTTTGCCGTAAGATTGAGCAGATGATCGGCTAATTCGGCAGCGAGGAAACCCGCTTGCTCCGGATCGGCCAAACGGTAGTGCCATCCGATCGAGTGTTCTTTTTCCTCGACAAAAGCGCCAGGCAACCGGTCTGCATAGGTTTCAAGAATGGGCAACAGCTGGCGCTTCCACTCGCTCGTAATCGGTTTCAACATTTGCCAAGGCCGCCCCCCTTTTTTAAGCCAGACCCCGTGTTCTGCGATTATCCCTACCGGTAATTGACCGAACCAGTCGTCGAGGTTTTGCCGGTCTCGCCCGCTGATGATGACTACGTTGTTTTTTGGATCCGAAGAAAGCGTCCAGAGAAGCCGGAGTATCGCTTCGTCGGGCGCCGCCAGGGTGGGATACCGCGCCAAAGGAGCCATGGTGCCGTCGTAGTCCAAGAAAAGAACTCGATCCCGGCTTGTCTTGTAGTGGTCGATGATCTCGAGCGCGGCGCTTGGAGTGAGCAGCTTTGCCTGGATGCGCTCTCGGACTTCCCGCATGGCAACAAGACCATTTAAGAACTCGTTTGCCCATCGCGTCACATCGTATCGCCGCAGCCGGCGCTGCATGATGGCGTTGCGTTTTTTCTGTTCTTCCAGCGGCGTTTCCAAAGCGTCCTTGAGAGCGCGTGCAATTTCGGACCGGTTGTTGGGATTAACGACGATCGCTTCCGGTAGTTCCTTGGCCGATCCCGCCATTTCGCTCAGTATCAGCACGCCCGCTCCGTCTCGACGAGTCGCCACATATTCCTTGGCCACAAGGTTCATGCCGTCGCGGAGAGGGGTTACCAGGCAAATGTCACTGGCTGAATAGAAAGCAACCAGCGATGAGAATGGTACACTGCGGTACTGATACACGACGGGGGTCCAGCCGATGCGCCCGAAGCGGCCGTTGATCTTCCCCACCAGTTCTTCGATCTGTCTCTTCATGCGGTCATACTGCCGGACTCCGATGCGTGAGGGCACGACGATCATCAGCAAAACGACCTTACCGTGATACTGCGGGTCTGTCTCCAAAAAGACCTCGTAGCCCTCGAGCCGGTTCAAAATACCTTTTGAATAGTCCAGCCGGTCAACCGAGAGAATGATTTTCGCTTCGGAGACTGTGTTTCTCAGCTCCTGCTGCTCCTGCTGAATTCCGGGATCGGCAGGAGCGGCAGCGAACCTTTCGAAGTCGATTCCCATCGGGAAAGTGTCGACTTTGACGATATGGTCTGACGTCTGCACTTGGGCCATATCGTGCTCGTATCCCAGAATGCGGAGCGTAGATTGAAGAAAATGGTGAGTGTACTCGTAGGTATGAAATCCGATCAGATCTGCTCCCAACAACCCTTCCAGGATCTCCCGGCGCCACTCGCCGGGTAACAGCCGGAACACCTCGAATGATGGAAACGGAATATGCAGGAAGAAACCGATCGATAGCTGGGGGCGTCGAGTTTTCAGCAACCGTGGCAGTAACATGAGATGGTAGTCGTGAACCCAAACCACGTCGTCCGGCCTGAGGACATCTTCCAGCGAATCGCAAAAGACCTGGTTTACGTGCTTGTACTGTTCCCAATAGCCCGAGTCGTAGATCGCAAACGTGGGAAAGTAGTGGAACAAAGGCCAGACGGTCGCGTTACAAAATCCCAAATAGAACTGTTCCATCTCTTCTTCCGAAAGGAAGACAGGGTACGATTGGAATGAAGCGAGCGCCTCATCTTTCAAGGTCTGCCGCAGCGAAGGGTCCACGCCGCTGCCCGGCCAGCCTACCCATAAATGACCCTCGTTCAGAGCTTGGGTCCGCCTGCGAAACTGGATGTACGAAGCCAGTCCTGTCACCAAGCCTCCGGCGCTGTCATTGAAGGCGAGCCGGCCGTTCTCGACGCTCACATTGAACGGCAGTCGGTTGGAAACAACGACCAAACGCGCCTCCGGCTGAGCTGCCTTTGGCGGGATCACTTCCCCTTCACCTGTTTTCACTTAAGAACGCTCCCTGAAAAAATAGGTAACCATTCTATCTGTCGAGGGTAGAAATTGTTTGCGCGCCCGATAGATGACTGATCGGGCGTTTTGTTGAACACTGGAAACTCGCTACGGGCGCACAAACTTGAGTTGCGGCGAATAGTGGCTTGGTTCCCGCCGCTCGTTCGGATTTCGAAGGTCCGCGCGGCTACGCGGCTTGAGCTTCCATTTCTTTGCTGTACTTGCCGCTCCGGGCAGCGCTGTTGCACTTCGCCCGGTGGTAAAAGATCTTCTGGGCGGCGGCGACATTGGCGGCCTCTCCCTTCCACGCCTTTAGCGCCGGATCCTGCAGCGCGCGAGCGTAAGAGAAACTGATTTGCCACGGATGGGGACCCATTACGTTCATGGCATTCAGATGCTCGGTGGCTTTCTCCGCGCTCTGCCCGCCCGACAAGAAGGCAATGCCTGGAACCACGGCCGGAACCGTGCGCTTCAAGCACCGGATTGTGCGCTCGGCCACTTCCTCCACGCCTGCCTGCTTTGGATTATCCTTTCCTGAAACAACCATGCTCGGCTTGAGAATCATCCCTTCGAGATCAACGCGATGTTCGAAGAGTCTAGCGAAAGTAACCTGCAACGTTTTTTCCGTAACCTCTTGGCAGCGTTCGACGGCATGGGAGCCGTCGAGTAAAACTTCCGGCTCGACAATCGGCACCAGGCCGCCTTCCTGGCACAACGAAGCGTAGCGAGCCAACGCATGGGCGTTGGCGTCAATGCAGGTATAGGTGGGAATGCCATCGCCGATGGTAATAACGGCGCGCCACTTGGCGAATTTTGCGCCGAGTTCTCTGTACTCTTTCACGCGCGCCCTCAGCCCGTCGAGACCTTCGGTCACGACCTCGCCGGGGAACCCGGGAATATCGACCGGCCCTTTATCGACCTTTATTCCCGGCATAATTCCTTTTTTGGAAAGGACTTGCGAGAACGGCGTTCCGTCGCTCGCCGATGTGCGAAGAGTTTCGTCGAAGAGTATAACGCCGCTAATCGCCTCCTCTATGCCTTTGGTCGTGAAAAGCATTTCACGATAGGCGCGGCGGTTGTTCTCGTTGGAATCGACCTTGATGCTGTCGAAGCGTCTCTTGATCGTGCCCATGCTCTCATCAGCGGCCAGGATCCCTTTCCCTTTTGCTACCATAGAACGCGCAATGCTCTCCAGTTCCTGCTTTGACATAGCCTTGTGCCTCCCTTCGTTTAAAGGTTAACCCCATTTTACATTCTGCTGGCCTCGTGGCAAGCGGCGTCTAAACCAATTTTGGTTGTTTCCATGGCGCCGGGTTATCTGACGCAATCGGATTGCCATGCTTTGAGTCTCAGCGTGAAGGAATATCGTTCGCGATTCTGTTCACCTAAACTTTGGCCGAAAGGTGAACGGTGCTTTTTTAGTGAGAACTGCTTAAGGGAACGGCAAACCGGTCGCCTCGCGCCAGTAGCTCGCGTCGTAAAAGTTTCGGGACGGCTCGTAAGGCGGTTTATAAACTCCCATCTCTTTTCTGAGCTCGATTACGGAATCCAACGCGACGGGATTAATCCGCGCTTTGGGCACCACCTTACGATACGCATCCTCCGCGGCGGCCCGACTTAGATCTCCCTTACCCATCACCAGTTCAAGCGTCTCAAGCCGATTTTCAGGCGCGAGCAGCCAGTCGGTCGCCGCGGCCCAGGCGCGAATGAAGCGCACAACGGTCTCCCGGTGACTCAGCAACCATGACCGCAGCGTCCAACCGCAGGTGAGCGGCCAACCAGGAACATAGGCTTCCGCGTTCGCGAGCAAAACGCCACCCGCCGCCAGCGCCTTATCGGATGCGGGCGGGGTCAACATGGCCCCTACCACCCGCCGCTGTAGAAACGCATCCAGACGTTTAGGCGAGCTGCCGATGATCTCGATATCATATTCATTTTCGTCGATGTTGTGAGTGCGAAGAATCTTTTTGCGGATAAGGTCCAGATTGGAATCGCCGGGATCACCCGCCAACAGTCTTCCGCGCAACTGTCCAATCGACTGCACGTCCGGCTGCCCGATCAAGCAGGCGCTGAGTCCTTCTTCCGCCTGCATGAAAAGAAGATAATCGACTCCATCGGTTGTCGTGCGCGCGATCATCGTGTCGGCGCTGCTGAGGGTAAAGTCCCAACGTCCCTCCGCCATGCCGCGATTGTGGTCCGGAGCGTAGGTTGTTTCGTGAAATCTGACCTCCAGATTCTCCCGGGCAAAGAAACCTTTGTATTCGGCCACCAGATGCGGCGTCCTCCGCTGATACCCGGTTACATTGAGAATGTCCATATCGTTTTCCTCCGCGCCTCCTTCCTATCGCCTTGCGCCTCCCGGCTCAAGCCCGAAGTTTTGCCGCTCGGTGCGCGGCAGGTTTAGGGTAAGGCTCAGGCGCCGTCCCGAACGGAAGTGAGGGATCTTGTTGCAGGTTCGACGTTCGAAGTAGAAGGTAGGAGTCAGGGGCGAGACGCCGGTTGGCTTCACGACTAAACCCATGTAGAAAGAGCTTCAAAACCGCTTAACTTAAAGCGCGGCTCAGGAATGAAGCTGAAGGACAAAGTCACCTTGATCACCGGCAGCGGGCGGGGCATCGGTAAGGCCGTCGCGCTGGCCTACGCTCGTGAGGGAGCAAGCGTCGCGATCTGCGCGCGCACAGCATCGGAGATCGATCAAACCGCAAAGGAGATCGGAGCCTTGAATGCGCAGTGCGAAGCGTGGACCTGCGACGTTTCGACGCAAGAATCGGTACGAGAACTGATTGAAAACGTAAAGAAGAAATTCGGCAGGATCGACGTGCTGGTAAACAACGCCGGGGTGATGACCCGCCCTGTTCCCCTTACGGAGCTGGAAGTGAAAAAATGGGATTACACCATTGCTGTCAATCTGCGAGGGCCATTTTTAGTCACCCAGGCCGTCTTACCGATCATGATAAAGGAAAGGAGCGGATCGATAATCAATGTCTCGTCCAGTATCGGCCGTAGTGCCTACGCCAATTTTATCGCTTATGCGGCCTCGAAGTGGGGACTCGAAGGATTTACCCAGACGCTAGCGGCTGAGGCCAGACCTTATAATGTCCGCGCTAACTCAATAGAGCCCGGATACGTTGCGACCAAATTGACGGGGTTTAGGGGAAGCAAACCGGACACGGTAACCGACGTATTTGTCTATCTTGCCTCAGACGAATCCAGAACGGTCACCGGAAAGATGTTAAGCTCTTCGGATAAATACAGACAGAGTTAGAGATAGAGACGACGAAAGAGAACCGCGCCTCGCTGGATGAACTCGCGGCGGCTGACAATTCCGCCGCCGTAGCTTTTAAGCAGCTCTTCGAATTGATACGGCGTAATCTCCTCCGGGTTATGGGCCGAGAAGCTGTTCGATCCGCCTTTGATCAAAGCCGACCACCGTCTCACCGTCGATAAGGGTAACAGGCGTGCTTTGAAACCCCATGTCGAGCAGTTCTTTTAAAGCGGCCTGATCAGCGCGCACATTCTTGTCGATGAATTCGATGCCCTTGTGGGAAAGAAACTCTTTCTCCTTGTGGCAGGGACCTCAACCGGGTTGCGTATAGACGATCACGGTCTTCGGCATGATAAATTCACCTCCAGACATAGTTATTATAGTTCTCTGAAAAAGATCGTGAGTCAAACGCCTTTAGATCTCTCCAGCACCCGTGTGGTCGGAATGATCCAGGACTTTCCGGCCGGGAACGGGTTCTCACGCAGGAAACCCCGCTTCAAAACCCCCGGCTGATTTGCTAACCTGCACGGGCGAGTCTATGCAAAACGCCCGTTTAAACCGCTTTGAAATAAGTCGATTCCGAACCGTCGCCAGCCGTTCCAGAATTCCGGCCATCGCAACGATCTTAATCATCTTTTGCGCTTTCTACGGCTGGACGCTTGAGATCCCGTCACTCCCGATCCTCAATGAGACCGATTCGCTCAGAATTCACGCGCGGTTTTTGGCGTCCAGCGAGCTCACCGGCCGCGCCGTGGATACACCTGGGATCAAAATCGCGAGAGATTATATCGCCAAAGAATTCGCGGAATACGGTTTGGCTCCCGGCGGCGATAACGGCGCCTACTTCCAGGGATTCGAGGCGGCGACAGGCGTATCCTATAAGCCACCGACGCAACTCACGGTTTTGGACGAACCACCCTTAAAGGTCGAAACAGACTGGATTCCTCTCGGTCTTTCGGCATCCGGCAAAGCTGAAGCCGAAGTCGTTTTTGCCGGGTATGGCATCACGGCCAAGGACCACGGCTATGACGACTATGCCGGTCTCGACGTTAGAGACAAGGTCGTTTTGGTCCTGCGCTATGAGCCGCCGCCAAAAGATGAAAAAAGCCCGTTTCAGAAACCGCCGCGATATTCACTTCATGCCGCTCTTCGCACGAAGGCCAACAATGCCCGCGAGCATGGCGCCGTCGGAATGATCTTAGTGGATCTCGATCATAGGCGCGACGAACACAGAGAGCTCATCTCGATGAGAAGCAGTCTGTGGCGTAGCGGCAACAGCATTGTAGCCGCCCAGGTAAAACGCCAAACGATAGAGAAGTGGCTCGCGCCCTACGGAGTGTCGCTTGCCGGTTTGAAGGATAAAATCGACAGCCTGGAAAAACCGGCGTCTATGCCGCTGCCGGATTTAAAAATTTCTTTAGCGGTTACCCTGGAAGAAATTCGCCGGCGGGCTGAAAATGTCGTCGCTGTCTTGCCGGGTTCAGATGCGACTCTGAAACACGAAAATATCGTGATCGGCGCGCACTACGATCACCTCGGGTTCGGTCATTTTGGGACTCGTGACTCCAGCACGGAAGGACAGATCCACCACGGCGCGGATGATAATGCCTCCGGGACCACCGTGCTTCTAGAACTTGCCCGGCGACTAAGCCGGCTCGATCCAAAACCTCAGAGAACCATTGTTTTCGCCGCGTTCTCCGCCGAGGAACTGGGGCTGCACGGCTCCAGACATTATGTTAATCATCCGCCTTTTCCGCTCGCGTCGACGAAAGCCATGCTCAATCTCGACATGGTGGGGCGGTTGCGCGACAACCGGCTGACCGTGTTCGGCGCCAATTCGGCAAAGGAGTTCGGCGCGCTGATCCTTGATGCAGCGCGGCGTATTGGGCTCGAGATCCGCGAGTCCGACGGGATCGGGCGGAGCGACCACATGTCTTTTTACAACAAGAAAATCCCTGTCCTGCATTTCTTCACCGGCATCCACGCGGACTATCACCGCCCCGGTGACACCTGGGAAAAATTAAATTTCGAGGGCATGGCGAAAATAGCCGGCTTGGTCTTAACGACGACGCAAGAGCTCGCCGCGATGCGCGAACCGTTAAATTTCGCCGGCATCCCGGCGCGCCCCTCTGTAGGCGACGGCGGAACGCAATCTCCTTTCAACACCTATTTGGGGAGCATTCCCGATTACGGCGGGTCCTCCAATCGGGGAGTGAAGCTCGCCGGAGTTTCAGCGGGCAGCCCCGCTGCGCTTGCGGGACTTCGAGAGGGAGACGTGATAGTCCGATTTGCCGGCGCCGAGATCCGGAATATCGAGGATCTTACCGCACAGTTGCGCGCAAAAAAACCCGGCGATGAAGTGGTGATCGTCGTCCTGCGAGGCGCTCAATCAGTTTCGCTTAAAGCGGTGCTTCGCGCCAGAAGTTAGCCTGTCCTCGTTTCACTCGGAATCTCAGATTACAAATCTCAGATCTCACATCGGCAATTTGAGATTTGAGATCTGCGATTTGCAATCCCGAAGGGCTCAGCCCCATTTTTCCCCGCCAGGCTCCAGATCCCTAATTACGATCTTACCTTTCTCCACGGAGAAGTCGAAAACCCAGGGGGGCCGGGGCGCCGGACCGCCAACGACCCTCCCCTTTTCGGCCGGATCGAACATGCTTTGGTGGCAAGTACAAACCAACATCGGATGAGCGAATTTTTCGACCGGTAAAGGTTGCGGTACTTCGTTTCGCTCCTTGTGAAATCTTATCGGACAGCCTTCGTGGGGACATATGCGGCTAAGCACGTAAAGTCCCTGCTTAGCTTCTGATTTTTCCGCCACAACTTGGGGCAAACGGATGACATAGCCGGGAAACGTGCTCAACTTTGGCCCACGGTGGGTCTTGATTTGCTTGGCAAACTCGAACTCGGCGAACGACCAGGGCACGCGAACCTTCTCGAGGGGAATCTCCGTTCGCCCAGACGCTGCACGGGCGGTCCAGTTCCTGAATAACAAAAGGGGCAGGGAGAGCCCCGCCCCAAGTAGTGCTAAAAAGCTTCGCCGTTTGACCATTATGACGCGCCCTACAGCCCAGGCTCGCCGGGCCGAACGGGATACTCGGCCGTCAACCCGCCGGCGCGGCCCGGCGCCCAAGCGGAAGCCTTGGGGTCCATGCCGGTGACGATGATATTGTCGCCTTTGACGTCGAAATTGAACTTCCATAGAGGTTCTTTCGCCGGACCCTTGACCGCCTTTCCATCGGCCGCCAAATCAAAGACACTGCGGTGGCACGGGCAAAACGCCATCGGGTTCTTTGCGTCCATATTCGATACGGCTTTAATTTCGTCCCTATCCGCGAGGTAGGCGGTCTCACATCGTTCGTGAGTGCAGTGGAGATTCACAACGTAATAGCGACCTTTTGCCCCCCCGCCTTGCTTCTCCGCTAGATCGTCCGGCAGGCGGATAACGACGCCGGGAACGCGAGTCTGGATGACTGTCTCTTTCCCGTACACGTCTTTCGACTTGGCGCTCATCAGATATGAAAAACGCGCGCTACTCCACGGCTCCTTCAATTGGGAAGCCTTTGCCACCTTGAGAGCTGGTGAAGTCGCGGCTTGCGCGCCAGTCGCGCCAAGAAAACGCGCAAGCAAGGTTTGAGTGACTTGTATGAAGGGAACGGCAAACAATAATTTCAGCAGAGTTCTTCTGCTTAGTGCGTTAACGATCCTTGCCATAAACTCCTCCCGCTCTGATCTCACGACCTGGCCGATTGCTTCACTCTACTCCAATCTTACTATCTTGCTGTTGCCGTTATCGGCATACCAGACATAGCCCTGACCATCGACAACGATGTTGCGCACCCGGCTTCTTCTTAGGGGCATTGGCCACTCGGTCCATTTGCCCGTCTTGGGGTCGAAGCGGGTAACCTGATTACTGATGAATTCAGCCACATAGACCATGCCCGCGCCATCAGACGCGATCGCGTAGGTGCCGGCTTGCGGACTCGACGGCGTTGGGAACTCCTTCTGTTCCAAGGTCTTCGGGTTGATGTAGCCGATCTTGTGCGCGTTCCATTCGGCATACCAGATGAGGCCCTGCGGATCGATCGTAAGCCGGCGAGGACCAGATTTCGGCGTTGGAGTTTTGTACTCCGTAATCGTTCCTGTCTTGGGATCGAGCTTTCCATTGAAGTCGCTGCCAACGGCGGCAAACCATACGTTGCCTTCGAAGTCGATTTGAATGCCGTAAGGACGGGCTTTCGGGGTGCGCGTCGCGTGCTCCCACGTCTGGCCGGTTTTAGGGTCGAGTTTGACAACGGTGCTCAGCCACTCGTTCGTCGCATAGAGAAAACCGTCTTTCCCCATCATGGGTGTGTGAATTCTTCCCACACCGCCTCGAGCGCCTGGGCGGTTTCCACCCGCGGGAACGGCAAATTCAGTGACGATCCCGGTCTTAGGTTCGATACGGCCTATCTTGTCCTTGCCCGCCTCGGTAAACCAAACGTTACCCTCCTTATCAACAGTAATGCCGTGCGGCTGCGATTCCGGAGTGGGTATCGGGTAGTCTCGAAACTCTTTCTTTTTCGTATCGAACTTGGTGACTCGATTGGCGCCGATCTCGACGAACCAGATGTTGCCGTCGTGATCCGGCGCCAAACAGTGGGGCACCGCATAACTGCGTGGGATATCGTAGACGGTGTATTTTCCTTTAATCAGACGCGACCCGGGTTTGAAATTGACAAACGAATCGGCGCCGTTGGCGTGAAGCTCCACTGGCAGAGCAAAAACAACAAGCCACAAACCAGCCAGAGTCGCCCAAATGGCTCTTGATAGTCGAAGACGCATAACGGCCTCCCTTCCCCTTTTGACGCCGGTGTTGAGGGTGACACAATCCTAATCGAGAGTTATTTCACTTGTCAATACAACCCGAAAATAGGGCGTTATGAAACGAAAAAAGATTAGCGGAGCGACCATCCTTATGCTACGATAACAACCCGAGGAGGATAAGACCTGATGATGAAGCTCTACACCTTTGGCCCTTCCAGCAACTCCCGTAAAGTGAGAATTGCCCTCATTGAAAAGGAGTTGGAATTCGAGCGGATCACAATTGACCTCGCTAAAAGAGAGCATAAAAGTCCGGAATATCTAAAAATCCACCCGTTCGGCCAGGTGCCGGCTCTCGATGACGAAGGTTTTATCATCTACGACTCGACGATCATCAACGAATATCTGGAAGATGAGTATCCCAATCATCCGCTGATGCCCAAGGACTCTGAAGGACGGGCCCGCGCACGCATGATGGAAGACCTGCGGGATAGCCAGTTTAACCCCGCGTGCGGGCAACTGAATCGCGAACTCCGCAAACCTGAGGCGGACAGAGAGTCGAATATCATCGCGCACGCAAGGGCAAAAATCACCGAATGCTTTGATCGAATCGAGAAAGAACTCGAGGGCCGAGAATACTTGGCCGGGCAGTTCAGTCTTGCCGATATCGCTTTCATTCCGAATATCGACACACTTGATCGCATCCAGATCCAGATCGATCCGAAATACAAGAACATCCTCGCATGGATCGTCCGCCTCAAAGCGCGACCCAGCTTCGCCGCATCCGCCGGCTAATTTCGGGTGAATGACCCTTCGCACTTTCTTCGCTTGGCTCGTACACCTATACACCGCTCTAGGCGCCGTCGTCGCTTTCTTCGCAATTCTGCTTATTGAACAGTCGAAGTTTCAGGAGGCTTTTTGGCTGATGGCCCTATCGGTCGCCATTGACGCCACTGACGGCACCCTCGCGCGCGCTGCTCGCGTTAAGGAACTTATTCCCAAGTTTGACGGCGACCGGCTTGAAGACATCATTGATTATGCAAATTTTGTGATGGTCCCGTCTCTCTTTTTGTTTCGGGCCGATTTGCTGCCGCCGCAAGATTCGCTTTGGCTCGCAGTTCTACCGCTGATTGCAAGCGCCTACGGGTTCTGTCAAAAAGAAGCTAAGACCGCCGATCATTTCTTCCTCGGATTTCCATCCTACTGGAACATCGTCGCTTTGTATCTTTACGTGCTCGAGACTCCGCTTTGGGTCAATGCCTTCCTGATTGTAATCCTTTCTATCCTGGTATTCGTGCCGATCAGATACGTTTACCCGAGCCGGAGCCCGCGTTTTCGCAGGCTGACGAACGGGCTAGGGGCGCTCTGGGGCGTCTCGGTTCTTCTGATGGTTTATTTCCTGCCAGAGCCGCCCCGGTTGCTGGTATTTGCTTCACTCTTCTTTCCCGCCTACTATACGGCCCTGTCCCTCTGGCTCGAATTTCGGCGGCTCTCGGGCCGGGGATGATGAAGACTGAAATCTAAAAATGCCACCCGGAGTTTCTCTTTCATCCTGACGCTTTCATCTCCCCGGGCCGGCGTGAGGTTAAACATGAAAAACCGTTCTCTGCTATGTAGCCTTATTTTCGTTCTCGTCGCCTGCGCATCGTTAGCCCAATGGGTCACCTACTCTACCGGCGCGGTTGGAAGCCAACCGCCGGCTGCGCCTGGGCCGAAGTATATTTTTCTCTTTCTAGCTGACGGCGCGGGCATCCCGCACATGGAAATCACCCGGCAGTACAGCCGGGTGGTCCACAATGAGGGCATGGTGATTTTCGATAAGATCGTGAAAGAGGGTGTTTTAGGTATCATGACGACCCACGCCGCGGATTCTCTGTCGACGGATTCGGCAGCGGCAGCGACGGCTCTGGCAAGCGGTTGCAAGGCTAAAAACGGCGCTCTCGGTGTCTGCGCGGATGGGACGGTGCCGAAAACCGCAATGGAGGTGGCTAAGGAAGCCGGCATGCGGATTGGGCTCGTGACCAACGGCGCGGTCTACGACGCCAGCCCGGCTGCGTTCGTCTGCCACGTTCCCAGCCGAAGGCAGTACGCGGCGATCCTCAATCGCTACTTGGACATGGAACCCGAGGTCCTTTTCGGCGGCGGAAGAGACCAGTTTTTGCCGCAAAGCCGCCCGGGAAGCCGCAGAAGCGATGATAAGAACGTCATCGCGGATTTCGGGAAAAAACGTTATCGATATGTTTCCAATAAGATCGAGCTCGAGCTAACACAACAGGGAAAGATCTTGGGACTCTTCAGTTTGAAGGACATGAGTTTTGAAATCGATCGAGACAAAAACACTGAGCCGTCGCTCTCCGATATGACGCGCGCGGCGATTCGTCATCTGCACGATAATAATCCGCGCGGTTTTTTCGTGTTTATTGAAAATGAAAACGTGGACAGCGCGGGACATCTAACCGACGTGGCGGCGATGATTCATGATTATCGAGAGTTCGACCGAGCCGTGGGTTTGGCTTACGAATTCTACAATAAATACCCGCGCGAGACGCTTATTCTGGTGACTTCGGATCATGATACGGGGGGCCTCGCCTTTACTCTGGCATTGAAGGACCTCAGCGGCACCGGAGGCGCCAACCGGGTCGCGGCCACAGTCGCTGACCTGAAAAAGATCCAGTCGATTCCTATGTCGCTTCGAAAGGCTGCTGAGATCCTTGGATCTCGGCCGACCGCCGAAGCGATCGACCGCTTGATGAAAGAGCACTTTAAAGGCTTCACTCTGGCGCCCGAGTATAAAGAAGCGATCCTCAACCGGCGACCGATTTCTCGCAGCATCTTCGGCGACTCAACGATCAATGGTCTGGGAATGATGGTTGCCAACAACACTCAAGCCTATTGGGTGACCACGGCTCATACCAATCACCCGGTACTGGTCGCCGCGCTCGGCCCCGGCGCGGAAAGATTCAGAGGATATCAGGATAACGCGGATTTCGGGAGGAATTTGAAGGCGATTTTGGAAGGACAAAATCCTCGCTGAGCAACCGCATGCAACCGTGATCAATAACGTAACTAGGGGTCACCGTGTCCTTCGCCGCGCATCGATGTCGCCCGGATTTCCTTTTGCCGAGGGGGGGCGAACTCCGATCCGGAATAGGTTTAGGTTGAGATTGAGGTTGAGATCTCCCCGCTGAACCTTAGTCTCAACCTTAACCTTGATTGAAGGGGCGGCGGCCTACAAGGTAAAGGCTTATTGACCGCGGCCGGAAGGGCTCGCCCCGAAGGCTGGAACACAGAGTCGCTGCTTCTCCATCGTCCGTAAATAATGCGGGCTAAGGATGCTCAGAGTCACTTCGTGTCAACTTCAGTCTGAACCGAGTTGCTTTTCTTTCGGCGCGCTTGCTTTCGAATCAAACGTCTTCGCTGGTTCGCACAGCGACTCTCGCCGGCGTTAAGAGACTCCTCAATCGGGGCTTGACACGCCAGGCACGCGGGACAAATCCAACCGCCGCAATCGCAACGTCCGCCCGCTTTGTTTAATTCGCCCGGCTTGCTAACGAAGGTAGAATGACAGCTGAAGCATAAGATTTTTGTCTTCTGTTCCTCTTCCAGGATTTCCAGATCTTCCGCGGGCGCAATGTGCCGCATCATCTCACCGGCAACCACCACACGGTACTGGAAGATCTCTTTCGTAGCCGGCCCCGCTAACGCGGCTCCCTTGCTCGTAAAGCAGATCTTAATCCCGGTTGTCCCGTCAATTCTTCCTCGATAACCGGATACTTTATGCTGCACCAAGGTTCCATCTCTCAGCCGGACCTTCTCGATTTTATCTGCCATGTCAACCTCCCAGTAAAGATAAAAAAGCCTCTGGCTCGTTTAAAGCTCAGAGGCAGGGGTCAGGACGAAGTGTAAGCTCTAAAGGAGGATGATAGTGTAGCACCGTGGAGCGCAATCCGCCAGGACCCCTCACGGCGCCCGGTGCGAAGCGCTATCCCGCGACGGACACACCGAGGAGCCAGCCGACGGTGTAGGTGATACCGGAAGCAAAGAGGCCGATTCCCAGCATCCGCAGGCCGCTAAAAAGCGGACCACGCGCGGTGAAGATTGAAATGAGCGCGCCAACCCCGAATAAAGCGAGGCAACTTAACACCGCGCTCGCAACCCATACAGCGGCCCCGGTGGCAAAGATATACGGCAGCACTGGAACAAAAGCCCCCAAGACGAACGCGCAAAACGAGCTGGCGGCCGCGCTCCACGGCGAGCCAAGCTCGGAGGGATCCAAGCCAAGCTCCTCACGCGCGAGTGTATCGATCGCCGTTCTTGGATTTTGAATGATGCGCCGCGCCAGGGTGGCGGCTTCCTTTTCAGGGACGCCTTTCGCTTGATAGATCAGCGAAAGTTCCTCTTCTTCCTCCTTAGGCGACATCTCCAGCTCCTGCTGCTCCATGGCGATTTGCTGTTCGAACAATTCCCGCTGCGCCCGCATGGAGACGTATTCACCCGCGGCCATAGAGAAAGAGCCCGCCAATAACCCCGCGACCCCGGCCAGTAAGATGTACTCGGGACGCGCCTCCGCGCCCGTGAATCCCATGACTAAACTGAAATTAGACACCAATCCGTCGTTGATTCCGAAAACGGCCGCTCGCAAACTGCCGCCGCGCGACATCACGTGCCAGCGCTCGACGCCCACAATCGAGTTCTGAGTCGTTAGCCCGCCCTCCATGGCGCGCAAAGCCCGGCTATGGGCTCGCTCTTCGGCAGGCAGCCCAACGGCCTCCGGCTGGTGTAAATAACCCGCTTCATCACGTGCTTCCAGACTGCTGATAATGGGGAGCACTCTCTGGGTACCGAAGTTCCGTGCCATCCAGCCGAGAACGCGCACACGAACGGTTGGACGATACTTTGGCACGGCCCCTCCGGACGACTCGATCAGCCGGGCCCAACGGCGAGCGTGACGCTCCTCAGTCTGCACCATCCTCTCAAAAATGCGCACGCGCTTTTCATCTTTTTCGGCGGCGGCCAATGAACGATACAAGGCGATCCCGTCCATCTCGACGAGATAGTTGCTTTGATAACGGGCTACATCCCCAGGTGCGGCGTTTGGCTTCCTTGCCATCGAACTTTCCTTGTCTCTCGTTGTTCGTCTCGGCATCATAGATCACAGATCAGGCGAATGGAACTCCCTCGCTGGCGGCGGGGCCGCCGCGCCGGCTTGCCACAGACAGGCTTTTCCGGTCAAAATAAGCGTTACCTTGTAGAACTCCAGCTTTTCATTCAAACTTGGGCAGACTATTGAATGATAACGTTTGAAGACATAGAGGCGGCCCGCGACCGCATACGCGACCAGATCTATCTCTCACCCTTCCCCTACTCGGAAACCGTCAGTCGCATGACCGGGAATCGGGTTTTTTTCAAACTCGACAATCTCCAGATAACCGGCTCATTCAAGGAACGTGGCGCGCTCAACCGTTTGCTGACACTCACCGAAGCGGAGGCCAAACACGGCGTTATTGCCGCCAGCGCTGGAAACCACGGCATGGCTGTCGCCTTCCATAGCCAACGCCTGAAGCTGGCGGCGACGATCGCAATGCCGTTACACGCTCCTCTCGTCAAAGTCAGCTACGTGCGTCGTTACGGCGCCGAAACAGTGCTTTTCGGCGCCGATTACGAGGCAGCCTTTAGCGAAGCTCAGCGTATCGCGCAAGAGAAACAGCTCATCTTCATTCACGCCTTCGATAACCCTTGGGTTATTGCCGGTCAAGGAACGATGGGATTGGAGCTTCACGAGCAGAATCCCGGACTGGAGGCAATCATCGTGCCGGTTGGCGGTGGTGGATTGATCGCCGGCACCGCGTTAGCTCTGAAAACGCTTAACCCGAAGATCCGGATTGTCGGCGTGCAATCGGAAGCGCTCCCATCCATGAAAGCCGCGCTGGAAAAAGGCAACCCGGTTCGTTTGCCGCCTGCCCTCACCATCGCGGACGGCATCGCGGTGCGCACGGTGGGCGCGACAGCTTTGGCGCTGGTAGAAGAATACGTCGATGAAATCGTCACAGTCAGCGAAGGCGAGATAGCCAATGCCGTTCTTCTTCTCCTCGAAATCGAGAAGACCGTCGCCGAAGGAGCCGCCGCGGTCGCATTGGCGGCGCTGGTGAACAAGAAAGTCGCTTTCAGCCATAAAAACGTGGGCCTGATTGTAACCGGCGGCAATATCGACATGAACCTTATATCGCGCATCATCGAAAAGGGCCTCATTCAAGACGGGCGCCTTTGCCGCTTTTCCGTGGTTCTTTCTGATCGGCCCGGCACGCTTGCGCGCCTTACCCAACGGATAGGTGAACTCGGAGCAAATATCCTGCAAATCGGCCAATCCCGCGGCTTCGGACAAATGGCCATCGGGGAGACGGAAGTTGAACTCACCCTGGAGACATCCGGCCGCGATCACGTCGACCGCATCCATCGGGCGCTAGCCGCTGAAAAATTCAAAATCAACTACGAACCGTAACTCTGGTGTGCGTTGCTGGGTCGACGTGTCTTGGCGGGAGCTTGAGTGGATTTTCTTTGACACCGTACCCTCTCAGTGCGCCGGCTTTCGTATCGTCCCGGCTTTCCTCTGCCGAGGGGGCGGGCCATGGAGGCCGCGGTCACAGGGACGGGGAGGTTCGGTTCAGGCCCTGACCGGTGGAGTAGCCATTGGAGAGGATCGGGCGGCGGCCTACAAGGTAGAGGCTTATTGACCGCTGTTGGGAAATGTCATAAATTCGACATCGAAATGTCATAAACTTTGTAAAGCCTACAGTCTAATTTTGGTCTAGTTCGCTGCAAAACGGGACCGGCAGCGGCCTCATTTTTCGACATCGTAGCGTAAGAGTAAGTTGACTGGAAAGCGAGAATTTATCGCCATGTTCAATTTAGGACACTGGATGACAACAATAACCGGCAGTCAAGGCGGATCTCTGACCCAAATTGCCCCTATCGCGGGAGTGCAG
>JBOHVS010000282.1:0-4297 GCA_050735975.1 Binatia bacterium
CATGATAGCCTAAAACCGCTCTCATCACTCGGCTCTACATCGACTCGAATCAAGCCCAAGCTAGCTCGAGAATCATTCCGACCAATAGACCGAGTCGCCGACGGGATTTCGGAGACTACGTAGTCCATCTTGAATACACCTTGTCCGGCAGAGCGGCGCTTGACAACTGACTCACTCCCAGCTTCAAGCTGGGAGGTTCGATCCGGTCGGCTAAAAGCCGACTATAACCTACCGCCCTCCCCCACGATCAGTGAGTCACCCTGAGCGTGAGCGAAGGGTCTTGTCACGTTGATAGATTTCTCGGCTTCGCCTCGAAATGACACTGTGCTTCGCCTCAAGGCGAGGGGTTTCCACCATCTCCGACGGAGACACTAATTACGCGCGGGTTCGCCTATGTGAGCGCAGCGGCGCGCCTTGCCTTTTTTAGCCAACAACTTACTTAAACTCCTTCCACTTCCCCGTGTTTCCGCTGATCGAAACAACCGAACATTTTCGCTGTCATCAGGTAATTTTTGCCAGACCGTCACCCGAGCTGTTTCTGGCACAATCTAGAAATCAACGAGTTAGCAATCTTTAGTTGATGGCATATCCATTGCTCCCCTCCCAGCCGCAGCTATTTCGACCAATAAAAGGGGGTACTCGTGACAAAAAGCAATTTTACGATTGCAGCCGCAATTGTTGCCGGAGCGCTGGCAGTTGCGCCAGTATCGGCGGCGATGGCGGACGAAAGGAAGCATTCCGGCTTTCATAAGGGACGGGAGAAGAACCATCATGCCGGTTTACGTATTCCGCCGGGACATCGCCCACGTCCCGGTGAATGTCGCATTTGGTATCCAGGCAAACCTCCAGGCCATCAGCCGCGACCGGGAAACTGTCGCGTTTTAGGCCGTCGAGTCCCGCCTGGCGCATGGTTGATCAGTCATGACAAGAAATGGTCCTACGCTGACCTACGTGCCCACCGCTATACCAAGGGTGCCGGGTACTATGGCAAACGCGATTCGCATGACGATCGCTACCCGCGCGGCGGATATGACGGGCGGAGCTACTCCGGCAGGAGGGAAATTCGCAAGGACATCAGGGATGTTCGCGCAGCCCGCAGCGAGGTGCGACAAGATCGGGAGCAATTGCAGAAGAATATTGAAGAGCTGAAAAACGATAAAGCCGAACTGCGCAAGGATATTCGGGATGGAGCGAAGCGAAAGGAAATCCGCCAGGGCCGCCGAGAGATCCGCCAGGATCGCCGAGAGATCTCTGGCAGCAAGAAAGACCTGCGACAAAGTCAGAACAAGTTGGAAGCGGCCCGCGAAGAGCTGAGAGAAGATTTGCGCAGGAGATAACGCGCGCAGTTTGAATGGCCTGGCCGCTGATGTCTCAGTCGGTCAGGCCGCTCCCATTTTGTTCCGCCACCTTACCAAAATCACTTGGATTAGAGAGGAGCGCTTCTCGAACGCCAACCGGCAATGTATTGAGCTACGCCATCAACGGCTTCGCGAACAGAAGAAGCGAGAAGAAACGGAATTGGCATAGGAGAGTATTATGGACTGGCTGTTGATTTTCGCCGGCGCAACTATCGGACTCCTAGGGACGTTTCTCCTCGCCTCAGAGCGGGAGCTTAGGAAACAACGACGCGAGTCCGAAGACTTCCGACGCAAGCAAACCGACAACCCGCTTGCGCCGGCAGAGTTGATGACGAGAAACAAGGAACTCGTGGAAAAGATCTCCTCACTTTCGAGCCGGCTGGAAGAAACCCAAAGGCACTTGGCGGGGATGGAGCACGCGTCTGAGGCGCTGCGGTTGGAAAATTGCCGACTTGAGGAAGAGATTTCGCAATCGCAGGAACGTTTTGCTAGGAGTGAGGAAGACCAGCGGGAGGTCAGCGCGCTCCGGCAACAAATCGAGGAATTACAAACCAAGCAGGCGGCGGTTCAAAGCGCGACAATGACCGCCGTTGAATCAAGTTCGGAATCGGTCGAGTCCGCAGTCATCCATCGGGTCGAACGAATTCCATTCGAGATGGCAGTCTCTGAAGCCGATTCTCCGATCAATGGTTTAGGCGAAAGCAGCGGCAATGATAGCGATCACGGTTCGGACGAGGCGGCGGGCGCTATCCTCGTGGCCACCGAGAATGAAGTTAAACCGGCCGGCCGGACTTCAGGCAAGTGGAACTGGCGCCTCGGAATGATTCCAGCAGTGGTAGTTCTTGCGATCGTCGTCGGCTTCTTGAGCACAAGCTCGGATAGCTTTTTCGGATCGAAAGAACCGGCCGGCACGCCTGGAACCGGCTTTGAAGAACAGTGGACTCCAAGCGAGGCCGCTTCAGACGCGCTCGGAAGACTAGGCCCTGCAACAGTGAGTCCGCCGGTAGCGAGTGAATCCCACAAACAAACAGCGGCGACAAAACCGGCGCGCTTGCGCGGCGCATTTAAAATTACCCGTCCAACGCAAGTTTACAGTAGGCCAAGCGAAACTTCACCCTTGATCGCCAAGCTCGGGCCGGGAATGAAAATCAACGTTGTGGGCTCCCGCGATGGTTGGTTGGAAATTCGCTCTAAGCACGGCCGGCCGCCCGGTTTCGTACGGCACGAGGCAGCGGTGAGGATCGACTAGAACACAAGCCTTTCGCCTTTGTCTTCTGAAATTCCTAATATCGCTTTTCGACGGATCAGGGTTTTTGATTTGTTCGATTCAAAGAATACATAGGGAAGTGATACTAGGCGCGGGTGTGAAAATTCCCGGAAATTCCCAAAAGTCTCCGGCGTGAATGGCTAAGAACTGTGACGAGCGTGTTTGACTCCCGCGGCCCGGTCTCAAATGTTACAATGGAGGCCGGTCAATATTTATGGCACATGATCAGAAGGGGAACGGTAAGCAGTTTTACTTTTATCGCCGGCAGCTTGTGGTTCTTGCGTTAGCATTTGCGATGACCGCGCTCATCACTTTGTTTTTCGGAGTTATCACCGGAAAAACCGTTGCACGCAGAAGCATCCCCGAGCGTGCAGCTCCGGTAGTGAAGATTCCGATCGATTCTTTGCCGGCAGTGCTGGATTCGGCGCCTGACGCGCAGCCGGACAAGAATGCTGCTTTCGAAAATGCATCGACGAAACTGGCCGCTGCAGAGCATCCTGATCAGGACCCGCCAAGCGAGCCGAAGCCACAGGGAAAAACAGCAAAAGCTGAGATCACGAAGCTAACCCTGCCTGTCAACGGGCCCACTGAGACCGTGCCAGGTGCGGCGGACGCAAAATCCGGTGAGAAAGCCGCCTTTCCTCCGGCGGCGCGGGAGGAAAGGCGCTCGCTGCCGGCAAAAGGAGAATCACCGGATCATGTATGGACGGTACAGGTCAAATCATCTCCGGAAAAAACTTATGTGGAACGTTGGGTGGATCGCCTAAAAAGCAAAGGTTACGACGCCTTTATCACAGCGGCTGACATCAAAGGACAGACCTGGTACCGCCTGCGCGTGGGCCATTTCGGTACGCGACAGGAAGCCGAGACCCTCCGGAACGCTCTGGAAACAAAAGAGGGATTTCGCGGTACCTTCCTCTTACAAACAACAAAATAGCGGCAATGTTTTGCGGCGCGAAATGATTTAAGCGCGACACGGGAAGCCGGCGTCATTGGATGCAGCGCAGCGTCCATGCTTTTCTTCCATTGATAGGTTACAGGCCAACTTAAACCAGAAAGTCATCCGGCGACCGGAACGTTCGTAGATATTCTAATCGACGTTGCAGATAGGTATCTTTGGGCCACTGCCATTTGAATCCCAACTGTTGCTCTTCGCGATACAGCGCTCCGTTCACTTTGCTTTGTAAAAAGATACGCTGCCAAGGGGTGATCTTTTCCAATTTGTATTCCTGAGTTTTCATCACCGGCCCTCCTTTATATCCGGATGGCTCGAGCAACGGGTATGCCAGAAGTACCGCAGTAAGGTACGAGGCAATAAAAGGAAAGTTAGAGAATTCTTACAATCGGCAAAGTCCCATAGGTAATAAATGACCCCCTATTACATGTCTCACGAATGCTACGTTGAAGCGGCCAAATCGGTGCCGAGCTACCTCCCGAAAAGTGTCTTTAGAAACTTCACCTGATCGGGGGACATGATTGCATCCTCCTCATAGTACCCGGGCCAGTATTTGACGCCGGGTTTGGGTACCCAATACGTTGGAACGTGATCCGTAGACACATCCATTCTCCGGCTGACGTAGCCCATGCCTCTACAAAAGGCTGTCTGTCCATCTTTTCTCAGAAGCCAATTGAGAAAGACCTTTGACGCGTTCGGATGAGCGGCGCGGTTAAT
>JBOHVS010000283.1:0-15057 GCA_050735975.1 Binatia bacterium
GAGCTGGGTGTAACTTGACACCATACGCAACGGCTCCTGAAGATCATGGGAAGCCACATAAGCGAACTGTTCCAACTCGGTATTAGACCGCGCCAATTCCCGTGCTTTGTCCATCAGCGCCCGCTGCGCCCGCTGACGCGAGGTCACGTCCTTGAAGGATACGACCGAGCCGATCAGTTCGCCCCGCTCGAAAATGGGAGTGCTTACGTAATCTACGGGAATGCTCGTACTGTCCATGCGCCAGAAAAGCTCCTCGCTTCCATGACGAGGCATCCCATCCCCGAGGGTGCCCAGGATAGGGGATCCGCCAGCAGGAAAGGCTGTCCCATCCTTCCTGGTATGATGCACGATCTGCTCCATTGGCTTACCCACGATTTGGCTGCCGTCCAAGCCGAGCATTTTAATCGCTGCGGGGTTAATGAAGGTCACTTTCCCTTCCACGTCCAGGCCATAGATGCCGTCCCCCGCGGAATCTAGGATCAACTTAGTCCGGGCAAACGCCGCCTCGTTGAATCGCCAGGCGATGACGCTCGCAACCGAGGCCCAAAGCACGAAGAAGGCATGGATGCCGGCCCAGGTCCACGGAGCGTTAAAAGCGGCAGCGTGGTTGAAGACGGCCTCGGGCCATAGCACGCCTATAACACCGTGATGTAGGGCGACGTAGACGATGGCCAGAATGTAGGGAATCCAATCCTGGTACAGGGCCAGGAACGCAAGCATGACGAAGAAATGAAAGTGGAGCTCGATGTATCCGCCCGAGAGATGCACCAATATGGCGGACGACGACATGAGTCCGAAGCCCACGGCAGTCGCTCGAAACACGCGGCTCGTCCTGCCGTATCCCGCGACTGCCGCGAAAAAAGCGACCACAAGCGATTCGCCGATCGTATGGAGGACCGTGCCGTCTTCGAATAAAGCCGCGGGGCTTAAATCCCAACGATATCCAAACACGGGACCGACGAGCGCGATGATTGCAACATGAAGCCATGTGAGCGCCAGAAGAAACCGATGCCGCTTGGACCAAACATCTTCAGGTAAAGAACCGCCTGCCGGTAAGAAGCGCAGGACATAATTGAGGGCTAACAAGGCCCGTTTCGGCTTAGCGTTGCGCATTCGCCCCTCCGACTCCGAATCACTTGCCATTGTCTTTTCTGAGAGGAAACACCTTGAAGCTGCAAATATCCTGGCTGCAAAAAAGGTTAACTGGTCGGTGAGCAAATAATATGCCAGCGCAACAGATCGTTAAGTCTCAATTTCTAAAGCATTTTCTTAAAAATGCGGCTTATTAACACGACCAACAATGACAGGAACGTCGATAAACTGACAAATTTTTGTCAGGACAACTTGGAAAGTTCTCCACGCTATGAGGCTAGTTCAGATTGAGCGGATCTAAGATGACTAAAATAACCGATTTGCTTAATTGCGTTCCATCAGAAGCTGTCGAACGGTGGCCAGCAGAACCTCGGGGTCAACGGGCTTCCCGATAAACTCCGCCGATCCCTGAAGAATCGTCTTTGCTGAGTGCATGGAGAGATAGGCTGTTACGAGTATGACAGGTGTTTCCGGCGAGATAGAGCGAACGCTCTGGATGAGCTTGAACCCGTTCATTTGCGGCATGACAAGGTCGGTAATTATAAGGTCGAAACGCTGGTTCTCAAAAAGCTCAACCGCTTGAGCGCCGTCGCCTGCTTCGGTTACCTGATAGCCGTCAACCCGAAGAGTATCGGCGATATTTGCGCGAGTTATGCTCTCGTCTTCAACCAGCAGGATATTTTCTCCCGCCATTCGGTCGTTTGTACGCCAAGCTACAACTAAAGTCGAGGGGGGTTACCTTAAATATGAGGTTTGATTAGGCTTTTAGTGGAAGCCCCCAACCGTCAGGGAGGTAGGTATGCTGTCAGTATCGGTTACGTACCGGCGCCACAAAAGCAACCCGCTCTTCTGGCATTTCTGCTCGAATTGCAGCGGGTGGCCGACCAACGACTACGATGAAATACAAGATCCCGAGAGTCCTCCACCGGGTGGTTTCTGCACGCAATGCATTGCGCTTCGCGGCGACCACAAATACACCGGCTGGGCAGTCAGCGGGTGAGCGCACCCGTTAGTAGTCTAAAGTTATGTAGGGTTGGCGCGTAAACGTGCCGGGCTGGGGCTAGGCCTCGCGCTGCCCCGGATGAGCCTTGAGCCGCCGGCTCACCTGTCGCATAGTGGACCCAAGATGCCTACTCGGCGGTGTCGGTGGTTTTAAAGCTTTGGGTGTATATGCCGTTGAACACCCGCATCCCAATCGACAGATTGGCCGGCGAGAGCCGAACTAAAATTTTCCAAAAAGAAAATTTTTGGTGAATGTGGTCATGAGGTGTAGGCAGAGACTTCGCCCACCGCGCCGACCGCCAAGCTCTCGATCACTCCACGCAATGAGCTTATATCCACGTCTTTCACTCTAAGAAGTCGTCAACTACGTCAGCCTATCTTTGTATAACGATTCTGCCATTTCCGCGACTTCTATAGCTGGTATCCCACTTAGCAAGAATATTTTGCGTAACCGCAACCCGACAAAAGGGCATAAAAATGGTCATCCAATCTTGTACGCGGGATATGGCCATGCAATGCCCCAGTATTCGTCAAACATTCGGAGGCATTTGGGAGGCTAAGCAAAGGCAAGCCGGGGAAGAAAAGCGAGGTTTGTAGTGGCACAGAAATAACCTTAAGAATCGCTTGCCCAGCATGGTCCTAATCGCGTAGAATTGATGTTGTGTCTCGAGTACTTAAAGCGAAGCCTATTAATGTGCAAGTGAAGCACAGGGGGTCCTTTATCCCTCCTCGCTATGACTTGTTTAAACCAGATGTTAGCATTTCAGTAGCTAGCAAATTGGCAGAAACATTTAATCTGACATCGACGGGCGTCATAGTTAATCAAAACGCCACGAGTAATCAGTATCTTTCTTTTAGATATTTTCCACCCGGCGAACCGTTTCGTTATTTGGATGCTTCTATTGGGCTCGACCAAGCCGAGGTCCTTTTTTCAAACCCGGCGACTGTACCCGAATTGACTAGTGAATTTGGAAAAATATGGACCATCGTCTTTGAAAACCTACGACCAGTTATAGCAAGTAATTATGTTGAGGCGACACTTCATTGCGAAACGGCCGGCTTGAGCACAAAGAGCTTTTTGGGTGATTTTGTAAAAATTAATTCCAATGCTCCCGAAATCCACAGAGGGTTTTCACTCACATCCAAAGCAGTTGATGATGGTGCGGTATCCCGAATCAGCTTCGATGTTTCCGATGCCGTCCCAGATGGTCTATATGTTGTGTTCGGTTATGTAAGTACGACCAGTGTGCAGAATATGGTTTCCTTCGAGAAGTTTTTTAATGTTGCACTAACGTCTTATCGCAGGTTGCAAAAGTTAGCGAGTGTTGAACTTGTGGAGCCCACATAATGGATATTTTACAGCGCGAGATAATAGATGAAAGAAAGATTCGCATGGAACGTCTGGAACCTACTAGTGTGGGAAGCATGGGGAGGTTTTGCGTTTCACTCCCATTTCCTGGGACACGCGCGCGCCCCCCTGCCGCCGCTCGCATCATCACTACCAGTTATGATGAGATTATTGCCAGGGAATTTCCGGCATCGCCGCCAACTTTGCACAGACGACATGATACTCGTGATACGCCGCGTGTGAATTCATTCCGGAACCGGGAATTGGAGTGGCGACGTGCTAATACAGAGATGCTGAGTTCAGTAGAAGGACAGTGGGTAGTACTGGAAGGTAGTGAAGTCATCGCTCATGGAGAGGACCCGGTTCAGGTTATCAATGAAGCTAAATCGCGGGGGATCCGCACTCCATATATTTTCTTTGTTGAACCGAGATCTGAGGGTCTGGCTAGGATAGGTTTGTGAAGAGTGGTCACCGTTACGTACCGCCACAGTTTCAGCTACCGCGATTTTGGGGAAGGTCGTTCGCCAGTTCTACAGCTACGGATCTCGCCCCCCAATCGCCTCGACGCTGCAATCGATGTTGACGCCCATCTTGACTCCGGTGCCGACTCATCTTTGTTTGATGGTTATATGATCACTGCTTGGGGCATGACGTTAATCAACGATAATCTAAAACACTACGGCTCCACTTTGGGTGGTTCCATTGAGGGATACCTTCATAACGTTCGGATTACTGTACCTGAAGTGGGCACCTTTGATCTACAGATTGGTTTTAGTAGTGCGAGGATTAGACGCAATCTCCTTGGCCGAGACTTTTTTGCTCTAACTCAAATTGGTTTCAGGGAGAGGCAACTGGAGTACTATCTAACGCCAGCGCCGTAGCTGAGCCAATATGACTCACGTCCTCGAGTTCCTCCCCTCTTCTCCCAATTACCTTGGGCACCGCGAGGTTTGTACCGGAAGCCGTTACGACTTCAAGCTTGCGGAATTGGAATTGGGGTCTAGCAATCATACATCCTTACCTTTCTCTTGAGCCGGCCGTCTTCATGGCTTGCTCCGCTTGCTTCTTTTCAAAGATGTTTCCGAGCGAAGGCCTTGCCTTGCCGCCTTGCGCTGAGCCCCAGCAGAAACACGCTTCGGGTCAGAGTACATTTTCATCGCTGACGATCAGCAAGATTGCAACGCGGGGTGACCGAGCCATGACCGATTCCCCATTGCGCCAAAAACCTATTACAGCTTACAGATTCTTCGAGTTTCGTTAGGGAAATAGAAATAGTTCTCTGACCCCGATATTCCTTGCATCACTTTGGCCTTCTGGCCTACCGCTCAAAAAACAGGCGCTGGCCGCAGAGGGACCACGTTGAACTGACTCCCGGCGAAGCCGCTTCACGTTCCAAAAATGTCACTAAACTTTTTCTGCCAGGTCTCAATCTCTTGTGTCATCGGCACGTCCATAAGAATAATCTGATCGCTGGTTACGTCTTCAAACCGCACCTTCACTGCCGGATGGATGGTAAACTCGCCGTCCTCTTCAGCGAAAATTTTCAATGGCTCGGGTTCTAGAAAGAAGTTGATGAACAACCGTGCGGCGTTTGGATGGGGGGAATCTTTACCAACCGACAACGCACTGACGGAAGCCAGGTATTTTTCCATTCGTACGTAATCAATGGGCGCCCCGCTGTATTGAAATTTCGACTTGATGTAGGCTATGGCCACGGGAACTTCGCCCGAGATCAATGTGCGCACCGCCGGGCTCATGGAGCGGCCCAGCCGTGGATTTTGTTTCGCCCAACCCTTGACCACCTCCAACCAATTTCCACCCAGGAGCTTGTGAAGACTCACGACGAACTGGAGTGTCGTAGTATGAATCGCCGGATTCGCAAGCGCAAAATTCTTTTTCCATTTCGGAGCCTGCAGGTCCGACCAATTTTTTGGCGCTTCATCGGCTTTTAAAAGCTTCGTGTTGTAGTTGATACCGACGGGTAATACGCGCCACGTAGTTGATAGATGCTCGGGATCGCGGAACTTGGCTGGAAAGGAGGCAGCCGCGGGAGGCTTGAACCGGGTTAACAGCCCTTTTTCTTTAATCGCGTTAATGACGCCACGATTGCCGATGACGACATCAAATAGGCTGTTATTCGCTCTTGCCTCGTTCAGGACCCGATTGACGATTCCGGTCGCCGAACCTCGCCAGTGATTGACTCTGATGCCGTAACGCTTCTCGAATAAATCGCCGATCTTTTTCGTAGTATTGACCGGAAGCGCGGCATACAAAACAACTGTCCCCTCTTTTTTTGCTGCCTCGATCATGTCGGGGTTGAGCTGCCCGTGCAATGGAGATGACGATAATAGAGAAAGGATCATCAGAGCCGCACACAAGCTTTCTTTTGAGAATATCAAAGATGATTGCATAGCTACCCCCGTTGTTATTATGTGTCTTGCGACGTCCAGCAAAAGCGGATTGCGTCTAAAGAGTTGCTTTCTGTCCTCTATCGCAGAGAAGATTTAGTGTCAACAAAACATTCCGTTCTCGCTTCAGCTCTTTTTCGTCAATTTCATTCTTTTTGGATCGCTGTTTGCGGTTTTGGTAGGTATGTATTAATCGCAGAAAAAGTTTCACGGTAAGCTCATGGAGGAGGAAAACGATGTTAAGAGCCGAAGATTTAAAGGGCGTTCTGGCGATGATGCCGGCTTTTACCACGCCGGAAGGTTCATCTCCGCATGCCAGAGACACCGTTGACATCGCAGCTTTGGAAACCGCCGTGGATAAAATCATCCGCGACGGTGTCGACGCCATCGCGGCAATGGGCAGCTTCGGAGAATTTCATACCCTGTTATTGGATGAAAAAAAGACACTGGCCGAGGCCACCATCGCAGCCGCGCGCAAGCGCGTGCCGGTTTTCATCGGCTGCAGTAGTACAAACCCCAGAGAAACATTGGAGCTGGTGACGTTTGCCGAGCGAGCCGGCGCTGACGGCGTACTTTGCGTTGTTCCCTTTTACTTTCCCTCGACTGTCGAGAATGTGATCCAATTCTATCTCGATCTAGCGGATAGCTTTCCAAAGCTCGGTATAGCCGTCTATCATAATCCCCCACTACACCGGGTGACCATACCCGTGTCGGCATTTCAAAAACTGGTGACGCGTCACAATATCGTCGCTGTGAAAGACAGCCGCCGGACCCCGCCGCTTTCATGGAGCTGATTAAGATCGTCAAGGGTAAAATCAGCGTCTTTTGCAATCAGATGCAGACTTTTCCCTACATGATGTTAGGCGCCGCCGGCTGCTGGTCGATCTCAGCATGGATGGGGCCTTCGCCGCTGCTCCGAATGCGAGACACATCCTTTGCCGGTGACTGGGAGACAGCCAAAGAGATTTGTTTGGATCTCAATGCACGTTACAAAACCCTCGGAAGGCCCGGAGATCTCTTTTGGCGGGAAAATGTACATAAACTGGAAATAAACGAAGCAGGCTACTGCGTAGCCGGGCCATTGCGTCCGCCTTTCCAAATTATTCCTCCGGTAATTCTCGATCACGCCAAGCAGCAGGCCGAAGAATGGAAAAAGCTCTGCGCGAAGTATCCTACTGAAAAAGGCGCGGCCGCCGTATAAATCGGGGGGCAATTCAGGTCCAACCTTGGATCTTGACTGTTTGGTTTTCACCCAAACTTACTATCGTCTGTCGGGTAACCCCGGTTTCCGTTCAGCCTAGTGATCCGTGGCGCGAGAGCGCGATCTCTTCGGTTGTTGGATGATATCGTACGGCGATTAACCGCATGCTCTGCGCAATAACGTGCCTGACCGTGTCCTTCACCTTTAGTTTTAGGTTCCGGCTTGAGCGATCTATCGATGTGAGCTACTATAGCTATGACTATAGCTACAAAGGAAGACGACTTATGAAGACGGTGCAGATGACCTTGGATGAAAACCTCGTAAAGGCGGTAGACAGCGCGGCAAAGAAGTTGGGGACGACGCGATCAGGCTTTACCAGGGAGGCCCTGCGTTCTGCCCTCAGGGAAGTCCGCGTAAAGGAATTGGAGTCCAGGCATCGCGAAGGTTACAAGCGTAAGCCGGTCAAGCCCGGCGAGTTCAATGACTGGGAATCGGAACAGGTCTGGGGTGACTGATGAAGAGAGGTGAGGTCAGATGGTATGTGTTTTCCCGACCTGACAAGAAACGGCCGGTTCTGATTCTGACCAGAGATTCAGCGTTGGAATTTCTGGGTGAGGTGACCGTGGCGCCGATCACGTCGACCATTCGGGATATTCCATCCGAAGTTTGGTTGACTAAGGCGGACGGCATGCCCAGGGATTGCGCCGTCAACCTTGATCATCTTCAAACCATTTCGAAAGGAAAACTCGGCTCGCTCATCACGACTTTGAGCGCGAGCAAGATGCAACAGATGCGGCCAAGTTTACTCTTTGCGCTGGGCTTTTAGATAAAGGACGACCTGGGCAGGATTAAACAGCTTCGCCACGTACTACACGGATCCCTATTTCAATACCGCTCAGCCGGCCTACTCGACCATGTTCCTCGACGTTGTGATTTCTGAAAGACACCGAGAAATCGCCCCGCTGACGGCCAACGGCGGCCAAATGAACACTTCGATCGTCGTGATCATGGCTCGGACCAAAGTCGTGGTTAAACCGGCTGCGTGAAGTCGATTTGGAGCTAGGGGAGCTTAACGGCAACGGTTCTCTGCCTATTGATTGGCTTTCCGTAAGTCGCGTGAAACTGTCGCTTACAACAGGCAAACGAGCGGAGCCACTGTGAACGGCAGTATCGCCATCGTCCAGGGGCTATATTTTCTTATCACCGGCGTATGGCCGCTCATCAGCTTCACCAGCTTTGAAAAGGTGACCGGGCCAAAGACCGACCAGTGGCTCGTCAAAACTGTGGGGGTGCTCGTTGCCGTTATAGGTTTGGCCCTCGTCCACGCTGGTGTGAAAGAAGAGATTAATTCCACGGTGACTATTATCGCGGGGGGGAGCGCAGCGAGTTTAGCGGCCGTGGACGTGATTTACGTGTCCAAGCGCGTTATTGCACCAATCTTTCTACTTGATGCGGTCGTCGAACTCTTGTTCATAATGTGGTGGACCATAGCTTCATAGATTGTAATCCCATTGGAGCGCAATAAGGCGGCAATCAGATGGCATCAACAGCCTTATGCATCAAACGGTATGCGCCGATGCGGATGCCGGTTCGCGTGTAAGCTTCCGTAATAACTATGCTGGGGCCATGGCCGATGACCCGTGCAACACCCTGTTTGTTATCTACGCACAAGGTTCAGCCTAAGCCATCTGCCGTCCGGTAGGGTTAGAGCAATGAATCTGCTGGTAATTCCCTTCCGAGTCAAAGAAATAGACAGCGCGGCCGGTCGACCGGACTACCGGCCCTTCATGGTAATGGCCTTCTCTCTTCAGAAATTCCAAAGCATCGTCGAAAGCTTCCGGCGCCACTTCAAACGCTTGGTGGGCGATGCCGTCCTCCTCAAGAGTGTTTCGATTCAGCGGCCGAGGTCTCTGAAAAAGCACCACATCCGCATCGCCGCACTTGAGCCGTGATAGCCGGGCGCCCGACTCGCCGAGTCGCTGTGGGGCCTTCATCCCCAACACCGTGGTGTAGAAACGCTCCGCTCGATCGAGATCGTCCACCGGGATTCCGATATGATATATGCCGACGGTTTGAATCATGGCTCTACCTCCTTTTAGACCTTAACTCGGAAGCAAAAAAAGCCAACACACCTGGAAGACCCGCGGCGGCTGGCTCAGTCTCTTCTAGTCGTTTCCCCCTCTAAACCTCACGTCACTCAATGCATTGACCATGCCGGAGGAGGCTTTCTGATTACTGGCTAGTGCCCTATCAAATTCGCTCGCGTTGTCAAGACGAAATGTAGTTCAGAAACATTGGACCCGTATATTGCGGATGATCGTCGTCGCAAAACGCGGTAGCAATGGTTGATGTCTCGATCGCGCCAACTTCTTTCATACCCAGGCGTTCGACGGCACGCGCAACCGCTTTCGCGTCAGCGAGTAGCGCGCCCTATCGACGGAAAGTCAGTGTGAAGGGTCACGAAGCTAGGAGGTCATCTATTAGGAGGCATCCGTTAGGAGGCATCCGTTAGGAGGCAGGTCAAAGATCAGTCGACGGTGACGATGGACGCCATCGGTTTGGCGGGAGCGAGTAGCGCACCGAACCGTGAATCCGCCCAGGGGTCAGGTTTTGACCAAGTGAAAGTCCAAGAAAGGCGATCAACCAAAAGTGGCAGTATTGGGAAAATCAGAGATTTTTCTGCGACAATGGTTTCTTTAAGAGTTTCTCGATGGCGTGACCCAGCTCTACGTGTGAGAACGGCTTTGCAAGATAGCCATCAAAACCTGCCTTCAAGCATTTTTCGCGGTCTCCAGGCATGGCCTTTGCTGTTGCAGCAAGGATGGGGATGGATTGTGTATTTGGATTGCTTTGTATTTGAGCGATTGCTTCGAATCCATTCATTTTTGGCAACATGATATCCATAATAATCAGGTCAGGATGTTCCGCTTCGGCCAGATCCACAGCCTCAAGGCCATTTTGGGCAGTCGTTGTCTCGTAGCCCAGAAATGCCAATTCGTTCTTCAGCACATCAAGCGTATCGATATGGTCTTCAACTAACAGAATTCGTTTCTTCAATTTCAGTACGACCTTTCGTTCGGACCAAGACTATATTTTATCAGACTGACTGAAGGAGTGATCTTTCTCAACTCTTTCAGAAGCGCGCGGATCGAGGGATGTTTCCGATACAGGAATTTTAACCGTGAAGCAAGTTCCTTTACCAAGCTCACTATTTACGCCAACCGTTCCTCCAAGCAGCTCCGTGAACTTCTTAACAATATAAAGCCCGAGACCAGCGCCCTCGTGAAGCCTGGTATCAGAACTGTCAACCTGGGCAAATTTCTCAAAAATCAGTTCCTTGGCGTCATCCGGAATACCGATCCCCGTATCAGTTATGGAAAACTTCATCTCGTGCTTTTCGGGAAAATAATGCGCCGATATAGCGACAGATCCGGTATCGGTAAACTTGATCGCATTGTTGATCAGATTTTGAAGAATGTTCCTCAGCTTCTCAGCGTCGGTTTTTATTACGGGTAGCTCCGGCGGATAATCCCAATAGAGAGAAATGTCCTTGTCACGCGCCCAGCCAAACATCACTTTTAGATGGCTAACGAAATCTCCTAAATCGACTTCTTCGATTGTGAGTGATACCTCTCCGGTCTCTATCCTGGTTATCTCCAAGATACTGCTGACCAGATAAAGGAGGTCATTGCTGCGACACGTTATAGTACTAAGGGCTTTTTTCATATCGTGGTTTACTTCACCGAACATTCCATCCTGGATCATAGCCGTATAGCCTGTAACAACGGTAAGAGGCGTCCTGAGCTCGTGGGACATAACGCTTAAAAACTGGTCTTTCACCCTGTTTGATTTTTCCAAATCTCGGTACAGCCGGGCGTTTTGAACAGCGATAGCCGCTCCGTTTGCCAATTGCTCCAACAGCTCAACTTCCCCTGACGCAAACTCCCGGGGCTGATAGCTCAAGGCTCTAAGGGTGCCCAGAAGCTCGCCAGCATGGGAAAGAAGGGGAATCCCCAGATATCCACGGATCTTCAGCCGGTGCGGGAGTGTGGAATCGGCAAAAAATTCTTCCTCTTTCGTTAAGTCGTAAACCATGAGGGGTTTCCGGTTTTCAATGAACCATTGCCAGCGCAAGTTGTTACCGCTTATCCGCCCATCGTCTATTCCCGGATCGACTCCTGAGGCTGCAACAAGCTGGCTTGTCCCGCTCTCGATTATCCTGGCATCCACGATGTCCACTCTTAGGAAATTCCGGGCCTTTTCCGTTATTTTTTTGAGCAGGCTCGTATGGTTCAAAACGGTGATGTCTTGGCTGAGCTCCTTCAGAAGCCGCTGGATTTCTTCGCGTCTGCTGAGATCCGCGTTTGCTTTTTCGAGTTCCTTCGCTTGTTTGCTGGTCTGCTCGTAGAGCTGAGCATTGTGGATCGCTATCGCCGCCTGGCCAGCCAGCATAATGAAAAACTGAATTTCCTGGTTGGTGAATCGTCGCTCCGCTTTTGTATAGAGACAAAGGGCTCCTAGCGCTTTGTCTCTAGCGATCAGAGGAACGCCGAGAAGGGAGACCAGACCATGTCTGACGGCAAAAGCGGGGTCTTTTACTTGTGGGTTGTTTTGAATGTCAGCAATCATCAAAGGGGCCTTGTTTTCCAGGACGGCTTTAGAAAAGTCCGCCCCGGCATTCCACTGGCCCTTCCATTCCTCTTCCGGAAGGTTCCGGCATGTAATAGGCTCCAACTCTCCAGTCGCCGGGTTAAATAGCCTTATTGCAGTCGCTGCTTCATAGGGAAGAAAGAGATAAATTTTTTCCACCAGGACATCCAGGACCGCGCGGAGGTCCAAAGTGGAGGTGATCGCTAAATCAATCTCGTGCAGGGCTGAGAGGCGCCTTAGATTGCTCTGAGTCTCACCGAACAGGCGGGCGTTTTCCAAAGCAACGCCGATGACGTTGCCAATAGTTTTTAACAAGTTCAATTCTTGAGGCGAGAACGGGATAGGACGGGATGTGGCGACATTCAAAATTCCCACCACTGTCCCGTGTCCTTTCAGGGGGACCCAGATGATGGAGCGCGGTTCATCCCGAAGCGGTGACTCTCTCAGGGGTGTCTTTTCTGTATCGTTGATGACGAGCGCTTCTCCGGTTGCAAAAACCCGGTCGCTCTTTCCTTCTGTTGTACGGCGGTCCACCAGCGCGGCGATGTGATGCTGCGTGATCCCCCGGTGTGCCGCCAAAGTGACCTCGCCGTTGGTGGGATTTTTAAGCCTGATGTACCCTCGCTCTCGTCCCGTAACCTCTAGCACCTTGTCTAACGCCGTTTCGAAAACTTCCTCCAGATGGAGAGACTGGCTTGTTGCCATGGCGATGGCGTTTAGCGCTCCCTGCTCTCTGGCGTTCCGCTCTGTCTCTTTGAAGAGACGAGCCTTTTGTACAGCAATTCCCATCTGGTTACCCAGAGTCTCCAGTAGATTAATCTGGTCGGACTGAAACTTCCGGGGCATCCGGCTTCCCAACGTGATAATTCCAACCACGTCATCTCCGCTCCGGACAGGAATAACCACAGCCGACTGAACGCCTTCTCTTTTCAATGTACGTAGGCCGCTGGACCCAGGAACATTCTCCTCGACATACGGCTGCTTGAAAGTGACCGCTCGCACGGTCATTTGTCCTGTGGTGGCGTCGGTTATTTTACTGTGATGCCGATTCAGGTTTTCGGGGTCCTGGTAGCCCCGGCTGGATACTAATTCTAGCATCTCATGAGCCGGGTCGAGGAGGCGGATGTTACCGATATCGAACCCGCCAATGGAAAAGGACCTATCAAGAATCGCCTCCAGGATTGCTTCGAGATCGGAAGAGCTCAAGATCGCTTGAGCCACCGCGTGAAGGATTTGAAGTTCCTTGTAATGAGCCTGCAGCTTATCCTCGGCATGCTTGCGCGTCGTTATATCGCGAATGTAGCCTGTAAAGACCGGCGGGCCATCCAAGGGAATGCGGGTTATGGCAAGCTCGACGGGAAACTCAGTACCGTCAGCGCGCATCGCGGTCGTCTCGAACCGCTTTTCCATCACGGGGCCTTCGCCGGTGGATAAATAATGCGCTAAACCGCGGCGATGCCTCTCGCGCAGGGCTGGAGGTATGATCAACTCGGCCATCGATTTTTCTAGGGTCTCCGCACGAGTATAACCAAAGGTCTTCTCCGCCGCCGGATTGAATTCAACGATCTTCCCCTCGTGATCCATCGTGACAATACAATCGAGGGCGGCTTCGAGAATCGCCCCCTTGCGCGCCTCGCTTTCACGGAGTGAGTCCTCAGCCAAGCCGCGCTCCGTGATTTCTCGTTCGAGCTCTCGATTAATGGCTTGAAGTTCGGCAGCGTGGCCCGTTACCACGAACAGGAAAGCTCCCAATAAGCCGGTAAACAGCAGCCCCCCGGCAAGGACACTCCAGGCTTGCCAGGATCGTTGGGCAACAAGGTACTCTTTTGTTGGATCGAACTGGATAACCCATCGTCGTCCCGCCACCTCGAAGTGAATAGCCCTCTGTAATGCGCGGGGTTTCATTACTTGGTCCGTTTTGGCCGGGAGAACCTTTGACCGCAACGCCTGCGAGCGATGGTCATATAGCGGTTGTTTTCTTTCTCCGTCCGTAGCATCGTAGAGACGAATATTAATGCCCTTCGCTTCCGTCCCATTTATCGACGCCTTTATCATATCGCTAATCCGGAAGACCCCTGTCACATAACCTTGAAGACTTACGCGGCGCTCTTCCAGAGTATTCTGGGGAATCCCTTGTCTGTAGATGGGCAGGAACACCAAGAAAGCCCATTCACGTTTAACGTCCTGTACCAGTATGATCGGGTCGGTAGCCGCCGGTTTTCCGGTATCTCGTGCCTGAGTTAGCGCCTCACGCCTGGTAGGGTCCGAAGCCACGTCAAAGCCCATGGCGCTTTCATTCCCGGCGTGCGGCTCTATATAGTAGACAGCGACATACTCGGCGCGGCGCGCTGCCCGAACCAAATTTTCCTGTGGATCTCGTTCCGTGATCTGGAACTCGCTAAAGCCATCCCGCCGGGCAGCTTGCTCGTAGCCGGTTCGATCAGGCTCTAAAATGCGGGGGTTCCACGATAGCGCCTGAATGCCCGGGTGGCGCAAGAGCAAACGCGAGACGAAACTCTTAAATTCCTGCCGGTCAACATTAGCCGAGCTTGCATAAAAACTTCCTATTGAGTGGAGAACGTCAATATAATCACGAAAGTTCCCTTTTATCGCTTGAGCCAGGTTGTGCGTCCGACGATCAAATTCGACTTCCATCCGGTTCTGTTCCCATGCACGGGTATAAAAGAAAAATATGACAACCAGTGCGAATGCCAGGGATAGCGGCAGGAAGATGGAAATCTGCCTGCGTAGCGACACGCCTAATGGTTTGCCAGCAAGCATAAGAACCAACCGAGTGAAAGTAACGACTCCAATTGCATCCCTCACCCACCACTTCTACCAATGGAATGGGTCATACCTGGTAATCGAATCTATGCCATTTCGGCTTGTTCGACTGCCATTTCAAGCTGTGCAAAGCCTATGCCCGCCGCGACAAAAAATGTAAGCCTTCGTTTTTACGCCTGATTCGGATTTTGTGCCCTGCTTATTACTATATATGTAGTGGACAAAAACTGCCAAAATTTCAAAGAAGCGCCATACCACGCCAGATTCCCTGGATTCAGTAGTTAGGGTGACTTCAGCCTGATGCTCCGCTAGCTAGGTGGCTATGGTCCGAAGTATGCTTATGGGAGAGCGAGTAGTAACCGCCGCGCTTTATTATTCCTACGGGAAAGCATGCTTCAGCAGTTTGCTAATCGCATCCCCTAACTGGTGGTGGTCGAAGGGCTTGCTGATATAAGCATCACAGCCGCTCGCGAGGCATTGCTCACGTGCTCCTGGCTGCGCTAATGCTGTTGCCGCTAAAATCGGTATGTTTTTAGTCCCGGCATTTTGCCGAAGTTGCTTGGCGGTGTCGA
>JBOHVS010000284.1:0-2469 GCA_050735975.1 Binatia bacterium
TGCGTTATAAAAAGCTTTTCAATGTGTTAGTATAAATTACCGAGGAGAATAGGTTGTGGAAACGAAATCAGCCCCAGAAGTCGCAAAAACGGTTGGGAGAGCGACCGAAGCTGCACCGTCTCACTTCATCCGGAACATCGTCGCCGAAGATCTCAAACAAGGCAAGAACCAGGGGCGCGTTCACACGCGTTTTCCTCCGGAACCAAACGGCTACTTACACATTGGCCATGCCAAGTCTATTTGTCTCAATTTCGGTCTCGCCGCGGAGTTCGGCGGGCTCTGCAATTTGCGCTTTGACGATACCAACCCCAGTAAGGAAGAGATCGAATATGTCGAGTCCATGAAAGAAGACATTCGCTGGCTCGGGTTTGACTGGGGCAATCGTGAGTTTTACGCATCGGACTATTTCGAGCAGCTCTATCAATTTGCGACTCGACTGATCGAGGCAGGCAAGGCTTATGTTTGCGATCTAAACACAGATCAGATCCGGGAATACCGCGGGACGTTGACCGATCCCGGTAAGAACAGTCCGTATCGCGACCGATCGGCGGAAGAGAATCTAGATTTGTTCCGGCGTATGCACGGCGGAGAATTCGATGACGGTTCTCGCACGCTCCGCGCCAAGATCGATATGGCGTCGCCGAATCTGAACATGCGCGACCCGGTAATGTACCGCATACTTCGCGCGACGCATCACCGCACCGGGGACAAGTGGTGCCTTTATCCAACCTACGATTTTGCGCACGGGCAGTCGGATTCTATCGAGGGGATTACCCACTCGATTTGCACATTGGAATTCGAAGATCACCGGCCGCTCTACGATTGGTTCCTCGATCAGCTAGGAGTCCATCACCCGCAGCAGATCGAATTCGCGCGCTTGAATTTGACCGACACCGCCTTGAGCAAGCGAAAGCTTTTGCAATTGGTTCGACAGGGATACGTTACGGGCTGGGACGATCCGCGGATGCCGACTCTGGCCGGCTTCAGGCGACGCGGTTACACACCGGACGCGATTCGAGCTTTTTGCGAACGTATTGGCGTCGCGAAGCGGAACAGCACCGTCGATATAGCCATGCTCGAACATTGTCTGCGCGAGGACTTAAACAAACGTGCCCCAAGAGCGATGGCCGTGCTGCGGCCGCTTAAAGTGGTGATCGAGAACTATCCGGAGGGGCGGGTTGAGGAGTTGGAGGCGGTGAACAACCCGGAAGATCGGAGCATGGGCACGCGGAAGGTGGCGTTTTCACGCGAGATCTACATCGAGCAGGATGACTTTCGCGAAGACCCGCCGAAAGGATTTTTTCGGCTTTCCCCGGGACGGGAAGTGCGTTTGCGCTATGCCTACATCATCAAGTGCATCGGGGTGGTCAAGGACCCGAAAACGGGAAGGGTGAAAGAGTTGGTTTGCAGCTACGATCCGGAAACTAAAAGCGGCTCATCCCAGAGCGGGCGTAAAGTCAAAGCAACCATCCATTGGCTCTCAGCCGCCCATGCCAGGCAGGCCGAAGTCAGGCTCTACGATCATCTGTTTGCAAAAGAGTATCCCGACGATGTGCCCGACGGATCTGATTGGCTGGCGAACATCAATCCAAATTCTCTCGAGCGTTTGACTTCATGTCCAATAGAGCCGTATCTAGCCCAGGCGAAAAGCGGAGCAATCTACCAATTCGAGAGAATGGGTTACTTTTGTGTCGATACGGTCGATTCTTCGCCGGGTTCACCCGTGTTCAATCGGACGATCGCCCTGCGTGATACATGGGCGAAGATTGAAAAGGCTGGCAAGAGATAGCGCCTCCCGGATTAGAAGCGATAGCTCAAGGAAAGACTTGCGAAATGGCCGGGCTGAGAGCCCGACTCGGTATCGCCGCTTCCTTCACGGCAATGCCGCCCCTACTTCCCGGTTCCGGTTAAGTACTTAGTAGCTTCACTTAGTCTTAGTCGTCCTCCGATCCGATACGTTGTTTTCGGCTTGACTAACACTGCTAACTACAGTATAGCATTGCAAAAATCTTGCTAAGTTGTCATCTACGACTATAAAAATGCACAAAACTCCTTTTACACTACAGACTGGGTTGCCCGCTATCTCAAAATAGCCAAGTCACAATTTGCCGTCTCGGTGCCGCACAAATTGTTTCGACGCTCCGGGTGGACATTCAACGGCTTAAGAATGCGTGGCACATGCAGAACTCAAATTGTCCGGTGGAACAGATATCAGCGGCTGAATTTCGAGATGTGGTAGATGAAACATCCAGTTTTTAACGACCGGATCGAAAAAAAATACCAGGTAGGAATTAGCAACAGTGAAGTTGCCGGTTTATGGCACGATCTAAAGTCGTTCCTGGCTCCGCACGGGCTTGCTCCAGTACAGGAAATTACCTCCGTGGGCAGCGTCTATTTTGACAACAAGGACTGCGATCTCTTGCGTTACAGCCTCTTCGGTCGACTTATGCTGGTCCGGGTAAGGACCTA
>JBOHVS010000285.1:0-3617 GCA_050735975.1 Binatia bacterium
GTCCGATTCCCAACGTGCAGCTCTATGTATCGGACCAAGATCTGAATCCCGTGCCTGCCGGCGTGCCGGGGGAGCTGTTGATCGGCGGCGCAGGCGTGGCGCGCGGCTATCTCAAGCGTCCCCAGCTGACCGCGGAACAATTTATTCCCGATCCTTTCAGTAAAGATCCTGACTCCCGCCTCTACAGGACTGGAGATCTCGTAAGGTATCGCCCCGACGGCAATTTAGAGTTTATCGGCCGGGTGGATCACCAGGTCAAGATCCATGGTCTTCGCATAGAGACCGAGGAAATCGAAACGGTCCTGCGCCAGGATCCGAGAGTTTGGGAAACCGTTGTCCTCGCCCGCGAGGATACCCCGGGGGACAAACGGTTGGTGGCCTATGTCGTTCCTATGCGGGAGGCGACTCTGAATTCCACTGAATTGCGAAGCTTCATGAGCACCAAGCTCCCCTATTATATGATTCCTTCGGCCTTTGTATTTATCGGGGCCTTGCCGCTGACCCTCAACGGCAAAATCGATCGTCGCGCCCTACCCGCGCCCGATCCCGCCAGACCCGATCTAGAGCAGAGCTATGTCGCCCCACGCACACCTATCGAAGAAGGGCTCGCAAGAATATGGGCCGAAGTCCTCAAACTCCAACGCGTCGGCATTCACGATAACTTCTTCGATATCGGCGGCCATTCTTTGAATGCGACTCAGGTGATCTCGCGCATTCCTACTTTGTTCCAGGCGCAGGTGTCTTTGCGCCGGTTCTTTGCCTATCCCACAGTCGCCGGTTTGGCTGCGGCGATCATAGAGAACCGCTCTGAAAACGGTGAAGAGCTTGCCGGCATGCTTGACGAGTTGGAAGGGCTGTCCGACGAGGAGATGCGAATGCTCCTGTCCCACTTGCCACAAAAGGTCGCGTGACGATCAGTAGACTACTGAAAAAAGCTGAGATCAGAGGTCGGAAGCCAGAGGTCGGCGGCTCCTTCCTCTTGCTGTTTTCCCAAATTCGCAATCCGAAATCCGCAATTCGCAATTCCCCCTGCTCTTTGCTCCTTGCGCTTTGCCCATAGCCTATGAAGAGTCTCACCGAACGAATCGCCAATCTTTCGCCGGAAAGGCGGGCGCTGCTTGAGCTAAGACTCAAGCAGAAAGGCGCTCTCGCCATCACCACTGCCGCCAAAGAAATCATACCGCGGCCAGCGGACGGCGGCCCGCCCCCTGTTTCCTTTGGCCAGCGACTATTATGGTTTCTAGATCAGCTCGAACCAGGCAACTCTCTGTTCAACATCCCGAGCGCGGTACGGTTAGAAGGTGTGCTCGACGTGGAGGCATTAAAGAAAGCCCTGGACACGGTTGTCGCCCGCCATGCGGTGTTACGGACCGCTATTGCTATGGGGGATGGAATCCCGGTTCAAGTCGTCAACGACATGCGAGCGGTCAACCTGCCGATCGTCGATCTCAGCAACGAGGCTGAGACTGAGCGCCAGGCGCAGTTGCGTCGGATCTTGAACGCTGAGGCCAGAAGACCTTTTGATCTCTCGCGTGATTTGATGCTGCGAGCGGCCTTGATCAGGTTGGCGCCGGCCGATCATGTCTTAGTCCTGGTGACGCATCATATAGCGTCCGACGGTTGGTCCATTGAAATTCTATTTCGCGAGCTCGGGGTGCTTTGCCAGGCCTTCTCAAAAGGCGAACTCAATCCGCTTGCCGAACCATCCGTTCAGTATTCGGATTATGCCGCCTGGCAGCATCAATGGTTGCAAGGGAAAATGCTTGAGACCCAACTCGCTTACTGGAAGCAACAGCTCTCAGGCATATCCCTACTCGAGCTCCCCACCGACCGGCCGAGGCCCGCGGTTAAGAGCTACCACGGCGCAGTGCAGTCTTTGATGATCCCCCCATCGCTGGCAAATCAACTGAAGACCATGAGTCGCGATCATGGAGTCACGTTGTTCATGGTGTTGCTTGCGGCCTTCGAGACTCTGCTGCACCGCTATACCGGCCAGCAGGACATTACTGTGGGCTCCCCCATCGCCGGTCGAATCCGGCCGGAAATCGAGCAGCTGATAGGCTTCTTCGTTAACACCCTGGTGCTCCGGAGCGATCTTTCAGGGAATCCCACTTTCTTGGAGTTAGTCGGAAGAGTGCGCGAAGTCTGCTTGGACGCCTACTCACATCAAGACCTGCCCTTTGATAAGCTGGTCGAAGAATTGCACCCGGAACGCACGCTCGGCAATTCTCCGTTGTTCCAGGTCATGTTCGCCCATGAGAATGTACCGACAGAGAATCTCGAGCTGCCCGGTGTCACCGTGACACCGCTCCAAGTGCACAATGGGACAGCCATGGTTGACCTGACTCTCACCACCCGCCTGGATTCAGGAGGACTGGCGGCATCGCTGGAATACAGCACCGATCTGCTCGATGATGCGACCATCTCCCGGATGTTAAAACACTTCGAGACCTTGCTCGAAGGAATCGTGGCCGGCCCGAACCGCCGGCTCTCGGAATTGCCGTTGTTGACAGACACCGAGCGGCAGGAACTGCTCGTGCAATGGAATGATACCAAACGCGATTATCCGAAAGACGGATGCATTCACGAGCTCTTCGAAGCCCAGGTCGAGCGCACGCCGGATGTTGTCGCGGCAGTATTCGAAGGCCGGCAATTAACCTACCGGGAGCTCAACTCCCGCGCCAACCGACTCGCTCACTATTTAATAAAATTGGGCGTTGGGCCTGACGTGCCGGTAACGCTGTCCGTGGAGCGCTCATTAGAAATGCTGGTTGGGGTTCTGGGCATTCTCAAGGCCGGCGCAGCCTACGTGCCGCTCGATCCGGCATATCCTCCCGAAAGACTGGTCTTTATGGTCGACGACATCCGCGCGCCGGTACTGCTTACCGAACGGCAGTTTGCCGCGAGCCTTGCGACGCAGCATGCGGCTACGATCTCCCTCGACACAGATTGGGAAGTCGTTGCCGCCGAGTCAACGGAGAACCCATCCGGCCGGGTTAAACCGGGAAACTCGGCATGCGTAATTTACACCTCGGGTTCGACCGGAAAGCCGAAAGGCGTGGAGGTTACACACGGCGGTCTGGTGAACTACGTCGTTCATGCAGCCGATGTCTGTGGCCTTGCGCCGGGCGACCGCGTCCTGCAGTTTTCCTCGATCAGCTTCGATACCGCGGCGGAAGAAATTTTCTGTTCTCTTACGAGCGGCGCGACACTGGTAATGCGAAACGATACGATGCTGAGCTCGGTTTCGGATTTTCTCCAGGCGTGCGCAAAGTGGGGCATTACCGCTCTCGATCTCCCGACGGCGTACTGGCATGAGATCACGGCGAGGCTTTTCTCGGAAGGACTGGCCATGCCTGACGAGATCCGGCTGGTCATTGTCGGCGGTGAGCGGGCTATTCCCGAGCGGCTTACGCAATGGCGGGCTTGCATCGGCAACCGCATTCGACTCTGGAACAGTTACGGGCCCACGGAAACGACCATTGCCGCGACCCTGTGCGAATTGACCGGCGGCAGCGAAAGCGAGAAGTCCTTTGGTGAAGTCTCCATCGGCGGTCCGATTCCCAACGTGCAGCTCTATGTATCGGACCAAGATCTGAATCCCGTGCCTGCCGGCG
>JBOHVS010000286.1:0-29967 GCA_050735975.1 Binatia bacterium
ACCCCACGGTATCAGGAGGCCAAGATCAACGAAGAGAAAGTCAACCGCTATAAAAATGACGCCATGGATTACCAGCTGAGCGCTAAGTACCCCATGGCGGTAGAAAGGTATGATTCCCTCGTTATGAACAATGTAAGCACATCCAATGACGCTCCAACGGAAACCACAACTCGAGAAGTTTTTTCTGAGCGCGCGACTTAAGTGCTCGTTTGGACCTGGTTGCTGGGCCTCCGGCTCGGGGCGCATCGTCTCGTTTGAGGATCTTGTGCTTAATCCGAAAGCCAACATGGAAAGAGTTGCAGCGTTTCTAAAGATCAGTTACGAAGACCGGATGCTGGACGGACCGCAGTACAATCCTTTTTATCGGGAAAAGGAATTCAAGAAAGACAGGATCGACCGGGCCAAGAATGAGGGATTTGACTATCAAATTGCCGATCGCAGCCCTTAATTTACCAGAAGTATGAAGAGCTTATCGCCTTTTCAAAGGCTTAGGCCGGCTTATGATGAAGACGACGTCTTATGATATTGATCCAATTTTTATCGTCGGCGTCGGTCGGTCGGGTACGACCATGCTGGTGAATCTTCTTGGCTGCCATCCGCTCCTTTCCCCGATTTATGAGACTTCATTTCTCAGAAACATGCTGCTCCTGTGTGAATGGGCGAGCTGGTACTGGGGACACTCCCTCTCCCGAAGCGCGGCATCTGTTCTGTTCGGTTATCCCCGCAGCCGTTTTGTTGAAAAATGCAAGAAATTCCAGCAGAAAGGCATCCAGTTCCGGCAGATCGTCGGTTCTAAGCCTGGCCCCGAATCTAAACCAGCGCGTGGCAAGCAGAAGTATGAAACCTTTCCGTTTACGGGTAAGCAATTGCTGTTCCCGCTCGATGCATTGATCGAGGAATCAGAAGCACTGTCAAAAGCCTTACAAGCTCGCCCGCTAAAGGAGGAAGAAATTTATGCTTTGGCCCGGAGCTCCGTGGATCGTCTATTCGGCATGCACTGCGCTCGGGCCACCAAACCCTATTGGGTAAACAAGACGCCGCGGCTGCTATTGTGTTTGGAGCTGTTACCGAAGCTCTATCCGAGTGCGAAGTGCATCCACATTGTGCGTGACGGAAGGGATGTTGCGACCTCTTTTCGCACCCTTACGTGGGGTCCGAAAGATGTACGCGAAGCGGCACGACGCTGGAGAGGGCGGTTAGAAAAACGAAAATATGTGGACCGCACTCGGCTGAGTTACATGGAATTACGTTACGAGGATCTGATCGACTCTCCGGCGCGAAGTCTGAAGGCGATACTGGATTTCTTGAGTATTGAGGGCGATCCGGAGCTTATGCTTTCGCAGTTTGGTGTATATAATCATCGGGTGGGAGTTTGGCGAGACGTTTTTGACTTGGAAAATCGGAGGGCTTTTGATCGGGAAGCCGGAAATTTGCTGATCGAGTTGGGTTATGAGAAGGACCGCAGCTGGGTCGGTTGAAAACGAAGAGTTATTGGAAAGCCCGGCCGAAATCGGCGCTTGGAGTGATCCGGTGCCGTCGTTTATTGTGGGGGTGCCTAGGTCGGGGACGACTCTTCTCGTAAGACTGCTCGGGGCCCATCCTCTGCTGGCGCCCATTTATGAGACCCGCTTCCTCCGAAATTTGGTGCGACTTTGCGGCCGGGCCCACTGGTTTTGCGGCGATTCAATCCTCGATAAACTGGCGCGGGTTCTGGCGAACCGCCCCCTTGAGTCGCAATTCATGAAGGAGTGCAATAAATTCAGAAGAAAAGTTATTGCCTACTATGGGCGACCCTCTGAAATATGCATTTTTTACACGCCCGAGGAGTTGGAACGGGAAACCGATCTTTGGCTGCAGCGGCTCCAGAAGAGCTCTCTTACGAGGGAAGAGATATACCGGTCGGCAAAGGAGTTTGTGGACCGCTTATTTGCTATTCACTGTGAGCGGATGAACAAGCCTTACTGGATCAATAAAACTCCCGGCCTGCTAAATCATCTTCAGGGGTTGTCAAGGCTCTATCCGGGGGCCCAATGCATTCATATTCTAAGAGACGGAAGGGATGTGGCGGTCTCGAATCTTTCCCGGCAGTGGGGCCCGACCAACATCCGGGACGCGGCTCAACGCTGGAAGAATCTAATGCTGGAAGGCCGGAAACAGGTAGACCCGGAGGGTTTGAATTACAAAGAATTGCGCTATGAGGAGCTTATCCAGTCTCCCGCAGCTACTTTAGGTGGCATCCTCGACTTCCTCGGCCTGGGGGGCGACCCAGATGAAATGTTGTCTCACGTCAGGCTCTACGACCGAAGCATAGGGGCCTGGCGTACCGTTTTCACACCGGAGGATCGAAGGACCTTTGCCAAGGCGGCCGGCGATTTGTTGGTTGAGCTTGGATATGAAAAAGATCACAGTTGGGTTTAGGCAATGCGGAAGGAGATAAGCTTCTGATCCGCAGGGAGATAGACACCATGCCAAAGGTGAGTGGATCTCGGCGGATGGCTTCCCAAAAAGTTGATGGGACTTCCTAAGACCCGAACAGGAAAGCCGCTTACTTCTCCGGCGAACAGAGTATGAAGGATCTTGTCTCTGTCGTCACTCCTGCGTACCGTCTGCAGAGTCGATTTCTTGCAAAAGCCTTGGAATCGATTCTCGGGCAGTCTTATTCGCCACTCGAACTGGTGTTGGTTCACGATGGCTCGGTAGAGATTTTAGAGATCTTGCAGCGGTTGAAGAGCGAAGATCGACTGAGAGCGTATCAAGAAAAACGACCTGGCTATATTTCCGCTTTGAACCAGGGGGTTGAGCTTTCGCGCGGAGAGTATGTGGGTTTCTGCGATAGCGACGATGTTCTGAACAGAGACCACATCAAGATGCTAGCCGATACTCTGAGGCGATATCCGGATACCGGTCTTGTCTTCGACAATCTGACATACAGTGTTGATTGGAATGATTTCGATCAGGACGCGCTAAATCTGCGGGATGAACTTGACGGGAAACCTCTCATATCGAGCGAACGTGCAAGAACACTTGTAGAGAGAGGAATCACCCTGCAGGACGTATTTATGGACAATTTGATATCGGGCCCGGCCTTTATGGTGCCGAGAAGGGTTTTCGAGAGCGTGGGAGTTTTTGACGATAACGTTTTTTTGATGAGTGACCTTCACCTCTTTTACCGGATCGGCGCCCAGTTTCCATTACGCTATGTGGATTATATCGGCGTGTTCAAGCGCGTACATGCGAAGAATCTGACTACAACCCACCCCCATTACGAATACGGTGTCAGGAGCTTGGAAAATATCCGCGAACATTACCCTGAAGTCTGCAGGCGCATCGGCGGAGTGTTCAACAAAAAACTCAGCCGGAAATATTATCGTTTGGGACTCTATTGTGAGCGAGAGGGCGATCGCAAGCGAGCGCGGGAGATGTATAGAAAGGCCATGGTGACTCGCAAGCTGAGCCTTCGATATCACTGGGCTTATCTCCGCTCCACCCTGGCTCGCTGAAACGCGCGTTGATCACAGGCAATGCCGGGCAGGATGGTTTCTATCCCGCGGAGTCTTGAGAAGCAGAATGACTTGATAGTCAGTAAATTCCATCCGGGTCGGGGGGCTTTCATCTGATTATTGGTGTGATTCGCAGACCACCGTGTGTCAAACAATTCTAGGTAATCGGAATAACGAGGATGTTTGCAGCGCCGGCAACGCACTATCAGCGTAGTTTTGCCGCAAAAAACTATTGCATCCTCTTCTATGCGACTGTGGGTTCCTTGTTAGGATAAATCTGTTATGAGTTTTTATGAGTAGCCGGTTGGGGCTGGGTGAAAACTTAATTTTTGTGATCTCACAACCGAGGGCGGGGTCCACACTCATTCAGAGGATTCTAGGCTGTCACCCAGATATACACACCGTTTCCGAACCTTGGTTAATGCTGCATCCGCTTTATGGGTTGAAAAGCGGAGCCGGATTCAGTGCTGATTACGACGCCGAGCTGGCCCGAAAGGCGGTGCAGAACTTCTTAAGAAACATGTCTTCAGGAGAAGAAGAGCTTGTTCGTGGCATGCGTCATATGTACGGCAACTTGTATGCCAAGGCGCTTGAAAGTTCAGGCAAGCGCTTTTTTCTGGACAAAACACCACGTTATTATTTCATTATCCCTGAGCTTTATCGCACTTTCCCACAGGCTCATTTTATCATTTTGATCCGGAATCCTGTGGCCGTCCTTTGCTCCATCATTAATGCATGGGTAAAGGGCAAATGGCACCGGCTGAAGAAATACCGGTTTGACTTGATCAGAGCGCCGGTTCTTCTTGTGGAAGGTGCAGAAATGTTGGGAGATCATGGCTTAGCTGTCTCTTATGAGAAATTGCTGGAGCATCCGGAGAACGAAGCAATGAAAATGTGCCAGTGGTTTGGCGTTGACGTGGCGCCAAATATTGTTCAATACGGTCAAGCCGCACTTCCTCGCTGGTCTTTGGGGGATCAAGAAAATGTGTACCAGCGTATCGGCCCTGATTCTGATGGCGCCAATAATTGGTTATTTGCGCTCGACAATCCCCAAACGTGGCGGGTAGCGAACGACTATCTTGACTTTCTGGGCAAGGAGCTGGTTGAGAAAATGGGGTATCGTTATGAGGAATTGCGAGGAGTAGTTGAAGCACGGCGACCAAGCAGGACCCGATTGTGGTTCACCTCTTCTATGATGAGGTTGCTGACCAAACCTAACAAGAAGCCCGAAAGCAGCTAGTAATGGCCTTCAGGTGGATCGTTTCCGTTCTTAACGAATATCAAACGGCGCCCAGCCGATGCGACTCTGGAAACATTTAGATCAAAGGTTTGAAAAGTGCGAGCTTTGTATTTGGCTTTTAAGCGCCGATCTTGGAATCGCATAAGGAAGAACAGAGAATGGTGATTAAGAGAATCATATCTAAATTATACAAATCATCAAAAAGAGAGATAGTAAATAATGTCACGGCTAGACTGTGGTATTGCAAACCCGATCATCATTCAGCCGATGTGGGTAAAGCAAAGGAGATCGCCGACGAATTGCGAAATCAATTTACAATTTATCAAACCTCTAATCTTGTGTCTATGGGCGCTGAAGAATTTAAAGAATATATCCAATCCAAAATTGGAGTAAGCGATGCCAAATCTGAGGGATATTTGCAACAAGAGTTAGAAAGGCAAAGGGACCTTTCAATCAAATTCCATTGGGGTCACAATCATGACTTTGGAGACTTCCAGGTAGAAGGCAGAATGGGTGGTAGACATATCAACCTGTTAGCAAACTTTACTGCTATCTTTCCGATCTCTCTTGCAGATTTTAAGAACAAGGAGGTTTTTGATATCGGCTGTTGGACGGGTGGAACCACTTTGCTTTTGGCCTCGCTTGGCAGCAAGGTTCTTGCAATCGAAGAAGTTAAGAAATATGCGGAGCTGGTTTCTTTCTTGGTGAAATCGTTTGGCCTTGACGACCGGGTATCCGTTAACCCAATATCAATTTATGATTGCAATTCAGAACAGTTTTATGATCGATTCGACATCGTGTATTTTCCGGGCGTAATTTATCACTTGTCTGACCCGCTTGTTGCTTTGAGAATACTTTTCAATTCTCTTAAAGTAGGCGGAACAATCTTGGTTGAATCGGCAGGAATTAACAAGGAAGCACCATTTTGCAGATTCGACGGGAGCTTAATTGATTGTGCTGGCACAAAAGAACGGCTGAACCGTGGGGGATGGAATTGGTTTATACCATCCCCATCGGCTCTCTACCGAATGATGCGAGAAGCTGGTTTCGATGAAATCAAAACAGTGTGGCACAACGAAACTAAAAGAGTGTACGGCTATGGAAGAAAAGTAGCGCACGTCGCTATATGTAGAGCCGGTTTATCGGTTCGAAACATCAGGTAACCAAGGAGATTCTACGTAGTTCCGTTAATGCTCTCGCCAACTGGCAGATGTCGCCGGTTGCACCTTGCTGGATACGGGAGGACGCCCGTGGGCGGTGTAGCAAGAAAAGACTCCCGACCGGTTTTACGATCGCCTAGGAAACTGTGTTCGTCCGAAAAGGGGCTGCGAAAACCGGGGAGTCGTCGGTTAATTCCGACATTACTATTGATTCTCACACTACGGACTCCTTCTTGCCTCACACTGATGAGTATGAGATTTTGCTACGATGTCACCTGGGCGAGCTTTGCCGGAGAAACCTTCTCAGGGGGATACCTGCCGCAGTAGCCTACACCTTGTTTAAATGTATATCTCCAGATTTTCACCAGACTGAGGAAGTGTGATTAACCGCCTTAGCGTTATTATTCCAACTCGCAATCGGGCCCAAAGCCTGAAAGTTCTTCTGGACAGCTTGGAATCTGCAGATAATCCCGACTCTGTTGGCGTCGAAATTATGGTGGTGAACAATGGTTCTACCGACGAAACCGCTGAGAGACTTGAGGAAGAGGCAACAAGGCCGAGGCGGTATGCATTAACAGTATTGCAGGCGCAGCACCCGGGAAAGGCGCACGCCCTAAATTTAGGGTTGGCCAAGGCGGATGGCGATGTCTTAATAATTCTAGACGACGACGTTTCGGTTGATAGGCGCTGTTTAGCCGAACACGTTTTAGCCCACCGGCAAACATTCTTCGCCGCCATTCAAGGGCGGGTTTTGCCCGGGAAAGACCCGGAAGGACGCACAGCCGATCCCATGAGGTTACGGGAATATAACATTCCACGAATCGATTACGGCGACCAAGTCATTGAGATACGGGGACTAACCGGGACGAACATGTCATTTACCCGCGAGGTTCAGAAGCGGGTAGGTTATTTCGATATTCGTCTTGGCCCCGGAGCGTCCGGTTTCAGTGAGGATACGGAATATTCCATTCGTATCCGCAAAGCGGGCTTCAAAATCGGCTACACTCCGAATGCCATTGTTTATCATGAACTTAATCCGGGGCGTTATGGACGGGACTATAACCGAATGGTTGAGTACCGCAAAGGAGTGAGCCGGAGTCTGTACCGAAACGACTCGATCCTTTTTAGAGTGATCCCCAACCTGGTAGCAAACTGTTTCCGTTACGGTATCTACACGGTCCTAGGCAAAACCCAGAAGGCGTACAGGACCGAAGGGCGAATCATGAAGTGTTGGGGTTATCTCATGGGGAAAGCGCATGGCGTGAACTCTACCGGTTCCCAACCCCACGATAGCGGTCGTGTGTGATGAACGTCGCACCAAAAGTCTCGGTGGTCATCGCGACATTCAATCGCGCGGCATTGTTGCCGGAGACCATCGATAGCGTGCTGCAACAAAGCTTTCAAGATTTCGAGATTATTGTCGTAGATGACGGCTCGACGGACAATACGCGAGAGGTGCTGCGCGGTTACGGTGATCGAGTACGATATCTTTATCAGGAAAACCGCGGCCCCTCGGCGGCGCGCAACCTGGGAGTGCGCCATGCATGCGCCCGTTGGATCTCGATTCAGGACTCGGACGATCTCTGCGGCCCCGATCATTTAGAAATATTATACGATTATGTGCGCGGGCGTCCCGATTGCGGGATGGCTTTTGCCAACGGCGGCTATCTTTTCGGCCCGGAGCATAATCGACAGACCATTATTCCCGTAGAGAAGTCTCGTCAATTGGCGCGCAATGGAGTTCAACTGGCAGACCTTTTTGAAAAGAGCATCGTCAGATTACAGGCCGCTCTGATCTCCAGAAGCTGTTACGACGCGGTCGGTGGCCACGACGAGAGCCTTCGTATCTGCATGGATCTCGATCTGTCTTTCCGGTTATTCATGAACTATCCCGTGGCCTATCTGGACCGCGTGGTGTTTCTTTATCGAAAACACGAAGGAAATACCGGCCGCAACGAAGAACTGCGGTTGATGGAAAATATACGGGTGATCGAGAAATTGGTAAATGAGTTTCCTGATGCAAGAAAACTCCTGGGGGAAGACCGGATTGCCCGCCGGACGGCCTATCGTTACTACCGCCTGGCTAAAGGACGCTGGAAGCGAAAGCAGTTTAACCAGGCCCGAGAGGCCATACGCGGAGCGACGGCCCTGCGTCCTTACTCGTTGAGGTACCGGCTTTATCAGCTCCGCTCCGCTGTAAATGCTGGCTAACCCGCACAGGGGTCAAATCTTTTGTTGATAGATCTCGTCGCCGAGGCTCTCGATCTGGGCTCTGAACTTCTTGTCGCTTTGCATCTTTGCTTTGATCCCGTGGCAACTCCATCCCACTGCACCATAGCTCCCTAACCCAAAGAGTTTAGCCGTCTCCTGTAACGTCTGATCGCAACAGCGCCGGACCAGGTACATCGCCACCTTCCGAGCCTCGTTCTCTTTTCCCCTTACTCCCCGGAGCACATCCTCTTTCGCGATCTTGTAGATCGCTGCAACTCGCCGCAGCACGTGCTCTGGAGCCCGCTGTACTATCCGCCTTTGATATCGCGGTTGCTCTCGCCCAAGTTCCCCTACTCGCCCTCTCACCTCCTCGACAAACTCATCTCCTCCCAAGACGACGCTCTGTCGCCCGGACTCATAGAATTCTTTAAGGCTTTCCTCGTTCCCGGATAGCACAAAGTCGTGAAACGCTTGTCTCCCGCCCAGTTGCTCCAGCACTTCGGCTGTACTAAGCCACTTCGGTCCTCCTCCGGGCCTTAGATACTGACGATGGCTGCTCCAGCGGTAATCTTCGGGCCTCTTTATGATCCCAGCCTCTACTGGATTCAGATGAATGTAACGGACTACAGCGCTCAGATACTCATCTCGATCGACTAAAATCGCCTTGTAGCGGCCCCGAAAGAGCGCGCCGTCCCGATTATGGCTCCGGTTGAATCGTTGGGTGTAAAGGCCATCCACGTGGCGCATGACACGGGCGAGATTTCCTTTTGGAGTCCTTAGACACACATGGTAGTGGTTTCTCATCACGCAATATCCAAACACTTCTATTCCCCAGATTCGATGGGCATCCGCCAGCGTATCCAGAAATGCTTGGTAATCCTGCCCTCGAAGAAAGCTCGGCTGCCGCGCCGTCCCACGGTTCATGACATGGTACACCGCTCCTTCGTATTGGATCCGTAAAGGACGTGACATCGTGACACCGCCATTATCAGAAAGGCCAGTCAACTGTCAACAAAAGATTTGACCCCAGACCTGTGGGCTAGTGTGGCGAGATGCTAATCGTGGTAGGAGTAACCTTCCAAAAATTGGAAGCTGTTCATCTTGTGTTTGACGGCGTTGATCAGCTCCGGAGTCCATGGAACTTCATATCGGCTCTTGTGGGGTGATTTGAAAACGATGCTGGCGCAAGCCTCGTAATACGCGTCCGGACTGCTGATGTGAAGGAAATCGCAAACGGCCTTCATAACGCCCTTCGGATCGGCAATCAGAGCCTCATGCCTGAGATCATGCACATCGGAGTTGGTTTGCGTTTTGATTTCATTGACAGCTTGACACAAGGAAAAAAATCGATCGCTGCTTTGTTCCACTGTGAAGTTTAACCGTAGACTGATCGTGCTGATAATATCGTATGGATTTCGTATTACATGAACGAGTTTTGTTTTTACGCCTAGTTTGCGCTCGAGGTTGGGTAACAGGAATGGCTTTGCCCGGAGTCGCGTGGCGGAAGCTCCTCCCATTTTATCCCCGATCACCAGCAGCTCGTCGCATCTGCCTTGCCATTGGCCGGCAATATCGTAAGTATATCCTGTCCGTTGCCGGCCGGATTCCGCGAGCCTCCTGGAATTACGCAGCAAAAGATAGAAAAGCTGGTTTTTGCTGAACCCGGCTTCGAGCACCCGAAGCGCGTTGACTTCATCCGAAATGATCGCGTTCGGGTGAGCGTCCAACAGAGAACCGACCAACGTGTGTCCACTTCGCGGATAGCCGATAAACATAACGAAGGTTTCGATGTGGTGAAACAGCCTGCGATGCCTGAAGCCGCCGCATAAAGACAGGAGGTAAAGGCGCTTTTTCTTGCGGAGGGGTTTGAATCCTGCGACTCCGGGTTGTTTCGTCATCATTTTAAAGATACAGGCTAGGCTGGTGCTGGGCGAGATTCACTAATGCGGCAATGGCCCGGGGGTGAGCCTTGTTGCATTAAATGTCCAGGGTACGCCACGGCCCATTGTACATTGACCCCTTAAATAGCATTTCGCGATCAGAAGTTGAAGAAATAGTTTGATTTTTGGTCGCTCTCCTCCTATCTTTTGGAAGGTATGCGCCTCGGAAACGATCAATCAAGCCCGATGCCGAGTGTCTCGGCAATTCTTGTATGCTTCAATGAGGAAGGCAATATCGGCGCATGCCTCGAAAGTCTTGGTTGGTGCGACGAAATCGTTGTCGTGGATTCTTTCAGCACGGATAGAACCGTTGAGATTTGCCGTCAATATACCGACCGGGTAATTCAACGAGAATGGGCCGGTTATCGTGATCAGAAGGCATTTGCGCACTCTCAAGCCCGAAACGATTGGGTCCTACTGTTGGATTCCGATGAGCGGCTTTCGCCGGAGCTGAGCCAGGAGATTCGGCAAGCATTGAGTCAAGACAAAGATAAGTATTCGGGGTACTCGATGCCGCGTATGGTGTTTTATTTGGGGCGCTGGTGGCGTCGTGGTGGGTGGTATCCGGACTACAAAGTCCGGCTATTCCGCCGGGAGCGCGGGAGCTGGGGCGGCTCCGATCCTCATGAAAAGATCATCGTCCACGGCAAAGTGCGGCGCTTGCATTCCCCGATCTACCACTTCTCCTACCGTAATATCGATGATCATTTGCAGCGCATCAATAAATTCACGACGACGTCGTCTTATGAGTTGAGAAAAAAGGGGACTCGTTGGCGGGCGACCGACGCCGTGGCGCGCCCGATGTTCCGCTTCTTCCGGTCGTACATCCTGGAACGAGGCTTCCTGGAAGGGTTTGGCGGCCTTTACGTTGCCGTGACCGCCGCCGTTTATGTTTTTCTCAAGTATGCTAAGCTCTGGGAACTTGAGTTGGAGGACAAAAGAAAAGGTGACAGCGGCAACGAGGAGCCGCCCGCTAAAAATCCTACATATCGATCCTGAACGGAAGTGGGGAGGCGGGGAGGAGCAGGTGCTTGGTCTCATAGCCCGCCTTGCGAAGAAGGGGCACCAGAGTCATCTCTTAACAGATCGGCGCGGCCGTCTCTTCGAGCGCAGCCAAGAGATAGGCATCACGACTATCCCGATAAGAGTTGCAAATGACCTGGATGTCAGGCCGGTCCCCCGGCTCAGGCGGCTTATCTGCCGGGAGCGCTATGACATCGTGCACCTTCACACGAAGAGGGCGCATGCCCTTTCCTTATGGCTTCCACGGGTTCAGGGTTTGCCCAAATACGTGGTCACGCGGCGTATGGATTATCCGGAGCCGGATAACTGGTATACCCACCTCCTATACAACCGGCGCGTCGATGGCGTTGTCGCCGTATCCGGGGCAATTGCAGATCTGTTGGCCAAAGCAGGAGTGGAGAAGAGCAAAATCCGGCTGATTCACAGCGGCGTTGATCTTCAAAAATTTGACAGTTACCAGCCAATCCCTCCTCCATCTGCAGATGTTCCAGTGATTGGAACGGCAGCCGTTTTGGAAGAAAGAAAAGGCCATTCTTATCTTTTGCAGGCAGCTTTGTCACTCAAAAAACAGGGAGTTCGACTGAGATACCGCATCGCCGGTGATGGATCGCTGAAAGGTGAGTTGCAGGAATTGGCACTCACGCTCGGCTTAAAAGAAGATTTCGAGTTTCTCGGATTCGTCAGCGATATCCCCGGGTTTCTTTCGGCCATTGATATCTTTGTTTTGCCATCGTTGCACGAGGGTTTGGGCGGGTCGGTGCTGGAAGCGATGGCCGCAGGTAAGCCGGCGGTGGTAAGCCGCGTAGGAGGACTCGTCGATTCCGTTGTCGATTCGACGACCGGATTTTTGGTTGCGCCGGGGGATGTCGAAGGCATTGCCGGCGCCATTCGCAAGCTGCTTCACGATCGAGCTATGGCCGAGGCGATGGGAAAGCGGGGAGCTGAGCGTGTCAGGGACCATTTCACAATGCAACAGATGGCCGACAAGAATGAAGCGTATTATTACGCCTTGCTCGGCGCGATCTAGCCAAAGATATTTGAAGTTTTCGGTTGAAATTGGATTACAGAATCGCAAAAAGGATGACTCGCGCGAAGACGCAAAGCACGCCAAGTTCGGAAAATAGGAGAATATTCTTCTTTGCGCTCTTGGCGTCTTGGCGCGATAAAGTTTGTTGAAGCGATTCTGTTGAACATTTAAAAGACCGACACTGGCAGGCGTGGCGTTCAAGCGCCTTGCTCAATGGAACAGAGATCAGATATCAGAAGTCAGCGGTCGGCGGCTCCTTGCTCCCTGCTCCTCGCTCCCTGCCTTCTGCGCGCCTCGCCTTTGAGCAGCCTGCAAGAAGATTTTTTCAGCAACCTGTAATGGCTAAGGGGATATGGACGGGGTGCCGGGAATGAAGAGCCTGGTTGAAGTTGTGGGCAGGTTTCGAGGAACTCGCCTGCTGGTGGTGGGCGACTTGATGTTGGATCGGTTTGTTTGGGGTGACGTTGAGAGAATATCCCCGGAGGCGCCCGTGCCGGTTTTGCGGGTCACTTCGGAAGACTCGCGGCTCGGTGGGGCGGCCAACGTCATCCATAATATTCGCGCGTTAGGGGGCCTGGTAACGGCCTGCGGCGTGATCGGCCGGGATGAAGCCGGGAAGAGAATCGTGAAAGATTTGCGCCGGCTGGGGGTATCGACGGCCGGAGTGTTTCGGGACGGTCGCTTCCAGACGATTCAGAAGACGCGAATTATCGCGCGCCCAAGACACCAGCAAATCGTCCGTCTGGACCGTGAAAATCCGGTCGGCTTGGAGGGAACGGCGCTTAATAAAATCCGCCAATTCGTCCATCAGCAACTGCCTCGCTACGACGGTATCGTGCTTTCGGATTATGGTAAGGGCGTGATTCATGACAACCTTCTAGACCTGATTGCGGAGGCACTTGGAAAAGACCGTCGTGTGTGTGTCGTCGATCCCAAGAAAGAAAACTATAAGCGATATCGGCTGCCGACATTGGTGACGCCAAATAAGGACGAGGCCAGCGAAGCTTCCGGCATCCTGATTCGTGACGGGAACTCGCTTCTAGCCGCGGGAGAAAGGTTACTCAAATTATGGCAGGCCAAGGCAGTGCTTATTACGCGCGGGCCGGAGGGCATGAGCCTTTTTCGCCCGCGGCAGGCGGTGAAGCATTTTCCAACCGAAGCCAGAGAGATTTTTGAAGTCACGGGGGCCGGAGATACGGTCGTCGCCGTTTGCGCGCTCGCGCTGGCCAGCGGCGCGAGTTATGAGGACGCGGCGGTTACCGCGAACCTCGCGGCCGGGTTGGTTGGCGGCGAAGTGGGGACGGTAGCGGTGCCGCTACAGCGACTGAAGAGGACCATCAAGGAACAGCCATGAAGAGCATGACAGGCTACGGCGAAGGAGCGGCGCAGATTCTCGGTTCCCGCGTTACGGTTCAACTAAGAAGCTTGAATCATCGCCATCTCGATTTACAACTTAGAACCCCCCGGGAATACCTTTCATTCGAAGAGGAGTTTCGGAAACTCATACGGGAAAAGGTGAGCCGGGGCCGGATTGAGGCTTTTATCGGACGTGCTCCGGCCAAGGAGCGGACTCGCAAGCTCGAATTGAACGAGGAGCTTCTTGGAGAGTATGTGCGGACAATGCGGCGCGCGAAAAGGAGATTCGGACTGGCCGGCGAGGTGGACGTCTCTCTCTTTTCGACTTTCTCCGAGCTTTTTCAGGTTCGAGAGGTCGAAGCGGCGCCGAATGACGAAAGAAAGGGCCTGTTTAAAGCGTTCAGGGTTGCGCTCCAAAAGCTCGAGGTTTCCCGGGAACGGGAGGGCCGGCAACTGAAGGGGGACGTTGAGTCTCAAATACGTCATCTGAGAAAGATCGCTGCTGCGCTGGAAAAGGAAGCGGCGCAGATCGGCGTTCGCGCTCAAAAGGGCGGCGCGGTGCCCAAGGACTTTAACTTGGAGATAAAAAATAGCAACGCGGAAGACGACGTGAACAATTTCGTTCTGAAGGGCGACGTCAACGAAGAGGTCGTCCGCGTGAAAAGCCACATCGGGGCCCTGGCCGACGTCGTTCAGGAGCGGGACCCGGTTGGGAAGAAGATCGAGTTTATGCTTCAAGAGGTACAGCGGGAACTCAACACGATCAGTTCGAAGGTGCCGTACCTTCCGGTCACCAGATTGGTGCTCGAGGGCAAGGAACGAGTCGAAAAAATCCGCGAGCAGGCTCAAAACATAGAATGAAGGGAAAGGTGGAGGACGATAGCAAACGGGAGGGCATTATCTTGATCCTCTCCGCTCCGTCGGGAACCGGTAAAACGACGCTCATCAACCGTCTCCTGGCCCTTTTCCCGGAATTGTCCCTTTCGGTTTCCTACACCACCCGCCGGCGGCGGGGTGATGAGGTTGCCGGGAAAGATTACCATTTCGTTCCAGTCCAACGCTTCGCGGCTATGCAGGCAAGGGGTGACTTCGCCGAATGGGCCAAGGTCCACGATTTTCTTTATGGGACCCCCCGCAAGGCTCTGGATCGATGTGTGAAGCAGGGTCGCGATATTCTTTTGGACATCGACGTCCAGGGCGCGGAACAGATCAAAAAATCGTACCCCGGGGCGATGTCGATCTTTCTGATTCCTCCGTCCTGGCAGGAGCTAAGGAGACGTTTGGCGTCACGGGGTACGGATGGCCCGAAGATAATCGCCCGCCGGATGGCTAACGCTAAGCGTGAAATCCGGGCGATCGTGGGGTATGATTACTATATAGTGAACAGGGACGTAAAGCATGCGCTGGCGCAACTGGCGGTGATTATCCGGGCCGAACGGCTTAAAGTATCTCGGGTAACCAAATGGCGGATCAAACCGCTCTACGATATTACGTGCCATCGGTCCAGTAGGACATGAGCAAAGAGACTAAAATCAATGACCTCGTAGAGAAGGTCAAAGCCTACCACCCGGCGGCGAACGTCGATCTCGTTCGCCGCGCCTACGATTTCTCCGCCGACGTTCATCAGGGTCAAACCAGGCTCTCCGGCGAGCCCTATCTAGTTCATCCGATGGCGGTGGCCGGAATCATCACCGATCTAAAGCTTGACGTGCCAAGCGTTGTCGCGGGGCTTTTGCACGATACCGTCGAGGACACCCTCACGACTCTGGATGAGCTGAAAGGGCTGTTCGGCCGCGAGATCGCGCACCTCGTTGACGGCGTCACCAAGCTGAGCCGGACCAACTTCATCAGCCGGGAAGAGAAGCAGGCGGAGAATTTTCGCAAAATGCTGATGGCCATGGGCAAGGATGTCCGGGTGATCCTGATCAAGCTCGCCGACCGTGTTCATAATATGCGCACCCTCGACCATCTTCCCGCCGAAAAGCAGATTCTCACGGCTCAAGAAAGCTTGGATATCTATGCGCCGATGGCCCACCGGCTCGGTGTTGCCTGGATCAAGACTGAGCTCGAGGACCTGTCGCTCAAGTACCTCCATCCCGAGATCTATTATCAGCTCAAGCGCAACGTTGCGAAGAAAAAAAGCGATCGGGAAAAGTATATCGACGAAGTCATCTCGATCATCAAGCGAAAGTTGGATGCGGAGGGGATCGACGCCGAAGTGACAGGCAGGCCGAAACACTTTTTCAGCATCTATCAGAAGATGGAGAGCCAAAACCTGTTATACGATCAAATCTATGATCTGGTCGCTTTCCGGATTTTGGTTGACACCGCCCGCGAATGTTATGAAACGCTGGGAGTGATCCATTCTCAATGGCGCCCGGTTCCCGGCAGATTCAAAGACTACATTGCCTTGCCGAAACCGAACATGTACCAATCACTGCACACCAGCGTGATCGGCCCCTATGGCGAGCGAATCGAGATTCAGATCCGCACTCAGGAGATGCATCGTGTGGCTGACGAGGGGATCGCGGCTCATTGGCGTTACAAGGATGGCGAGGATTTCCAGGTCAACGACACGCAGCGATATGCCTGGCTGCGCCAGCTCCTGGAATGGCAGCAGAGCCTGCAAGACCCGCAGGAATTTCTGCATAGCCTCAAAGAGGATCTGTTTTCCGATGAGATTTATGTTTTCACTCCAAAGGGAGATCTGCTGAATTTTCCTAAAGGGTCCACGGTGATTGATTTTGCGTATCGGATCCATTCCGAGGTGGGGCAACACTGCTCCGGGGCCCGGGTCAATGGTCAACTGGTGTCGCTTAAATACATTCTCCGCAGCGGGGACACGGTCGAAATTATTTCGACCCAACAGCAGGTGCCCACCCGGGATTGGCTGAAGATCGTCAAGACGCCGCGCGCCAAATCGAAAATCAGAGACTGGCTGAAATCGCAACAGCGCGACAGAAGTCTCGCTTTAGGCCGCGAGCTTCTGGAGAGCGACTTGCAGCGATATCAACTCGACTACGCCAAGCTCCGGCGGGACGGTAAGCTGGAGTCGCTGGCGAAGGAACTCGGGCTGAAGGACGAAGAGGCCATGCTGGCCGCTCTGGGCTACGGCCGGATCACGCCGCGCCAAGTTTTGCTTAAGTTATTGCCGCCGGACAAGCTCGATGCCGGTCACAAGGCCACGGAGGGAGCGTTGGGGCGTCTGTTCCGGGTGGCGTCGCGGCAGAAGCGTAATTTGGGCATCAGTGTCAAAGGGCTGGACGACGTGCTGGTTAGGTTCGCCCTTTGCTGCCACCCGTTGCCCGGCGAACCCGTCATGGGTTTTATTACCCGCGGCAGAGGCGTTACCGTGCATACCGTAGGTTGCCCTACGGTTCTGGAGAGCGATCCGCATCGGAAGGTCGAAGTGACCTGGGAAGACCATAGCCAGACGCCGCGGCCGGTGAAGATTGAGGTGAGTTGCGTGGACCGCCCCGGCTTGCTAGCCGCCATCAGCTCAGCGATTACAAGCGCGAACGCGAATATCGCGCGCGCCCAAGTTAGAACCTTCTCGGGCCAAAAAGCGCTCAATACCTTCGACGTGATGATCAAGGATTCGGAGCAGCTCGAGGAAGTTCTGCATAGCATCTCCAAAGTTAAGGGGGTTCACAAGGCCGTTCGCGCGCGCGGGAGGGTGGAACGGGAGCGAGCTTTGAAAGGGGACGGCGCGTAAGAGTTGAATCAGGCGACTTTTTGCACGCGTCCCGAGTGGATGCAGTCGGTGCAAACCAACGCGCGTTTCACTTGCCCGTCGAACTTTCCCCTGACCCGTTGAAGGTTCGGGCGCCACGACCGTTTCGTCTTGTTGTTGGCATGACTGACGTTGTAGCCGACCGAGCGACCTTTGCCGCAGATTGCGCACACTCTAGCCATAGAAATTAGCTCCGTATTTTTTCAATGATCTCTGTTGTCGAGAACCCTTTGAGATAGGGAATCACCACCACTTTGCCCCCTGAGTTTTGAACGATATCCGAGCCGATGATTTTGCCGGGGATCCAGTCGCCGCCTTTGGCCAACACGTCCGGGCGCAAGGCTTCAATCAACCGATATGGATCCTTTTCGTCGAACAGGACAACGCAGTCTACCATCTCCATGGCGCCGATCAACTCCGCGCGGTCCGCTTCCGGCAGCACCGGCCGACCGGATCCTTTGATGGTCTTAACCGAACGATCGCTATTGACGGCGACGATCAGCAGGTCGCCGAGAGATTTTGACTCGCGAAGCATATGCACATGCCCCCGGTGCAGAATATCAAAACACCCATTGGTGAAAACGATCTTTTGGCCATTGCTTCGGGCATTGGCAGTGATAGTCTTTAACTCATCGAGAGTCTTGAGTTTCGACGACACAGGTCATCGGTAGCATGGGAAAGTCACGTTTTCAACGCAAACTTGCCGGGTCGAAATATCCCAGTGGCTTGACCTAGCGGGGATTTTTCGCTAGGTTCGGGTCTGCCTAACGAACGGCCCTTTGGTAAATTCCGGTCTCAAAATCAGGAGGGAGCGATGGAATATCAGGATCTTAGGGAGTGGATGCAAATTGCCGAAGAAATGGGGGAGCTAAAAACCCTCAGGGATTGCGACTGGAATCTTGAAATCGGCGCAATCACCGAATTGGTTCATCACAAAGAAGATGGACCGGCGGTATTATTCGATGACATAAAGGGCTATCCGAAAGGTTACCGCGTATTATCCAACTCATTGGCCTCCAGGAAGCGATTGGCGCTTACGTTAGGACTGCCGCCCGGCGAGACGAAAATGGATTTTGTTCGGATCTGGAAGGAACACTACAAGAAGATCAAGCCGATTCCTGCAAAATTCGTCAAAAGCAGCCCATTACTGGATAACGTCTACAAGGACGGTGATATCGATCTTTTCAAGTTTCCAACCCCGAAATGGCACGACAGGGACGGCGGGCGCTATATCGGGACGGGCAGCGTCGATATCACGCGCGACCCGGACGAAGGTTGGGTCAACTACGGCACCTACCGCGTCATGATTCATGACAAAGATAAAGTCGGATTTTACATTTCCCCGGGCAAGCATGGCCGGATACAGCGGGAAAAATATGCGGTAAGCGGGAAGCCTTTTAAGATCGCCATGTCCTTTGGTCATGACCCGCTGACGTTTTTGGCCGGCAGTATCGAAGTGCCGTATGGCGTGCCGGAATATGAATTCATCGGCGGGGTACGCGGCGAGCCGTTCGAAATGATCGAAGGCGAATACTCGGGCTTGCCGATTCCAGCGAACGCGGAGATTGTTATTGAAGGCGACGTGATTTTCGACGATCCTAAAGTCGAAGGTCCTTTCGGCGAGTGGACAGGCTATTATGCCAGCGCGGAACGGGCGGAACCCTGGGTTAAGGTCAGGCGCTTATACCACCGCAACGATCCCATTCTTCTGGGTTCTCCTCCGGGCCGACCGCCCGCAGAGCTTGGCTGGTACCGTTCTTATCTCCGTTCCGCTTTGATTTGGGATGAGATGGAGAAGGCCGGGGTCCCCGATGTCAAGGGCATCTGGCTCACCGTTTCCGGAGGCAGCCGCTTGATGTTGATCGTCGCGATCAAACAGCGCTATCCAGGGCATGCGAAACAGGCGGCGGTTGTGGCATCTCAATGTCACGCCGGCGCTTATCTCGGGCGCTTCGTGGTCGTCGTCGATGATGACATCGATCCTTCGAATACGGACGACGTGATTTGGGCTATGGCGACCCGGTGTGATCCGGTCGAAGACATCGACATCATCCGTCGTTGTTGGAGCGGTCCGCTCGATCCGATCATTCATCCGACCCGGAAGGGTTTTAATTCCCGGGCGATCATCGATGCGACCCGCCCCTACGAGTGGATGAAGGACTTTCCCCCCGTGGCCGAATCCAGCAAGGAAGTTCTGGACGCAACGGCGAAAAAGTGGGGGGCTGAGCTTTTTGGGAGCAACGGCAAGAAGTAGTCCCGGTTAACTTCTCCAAGGCTAGGATCAAGAGGGCAAGTCTATCACGACAACGGTCGGCTTGCCTTTTTTTATTACCTCCAGTTCGATCTGCTCCGATGGTTTAACGGTTTGGAGAATTGCCTCCAACTCATTCACCGATTGAATCGGCCTGTCATTCACTTTGGTGATGATATCTCCCCGCTGGATTCCAGCATCGGCAGCGACATTTCCGGGAACCACGTCGGCCACTAAAATTCCCTTCTGATTTTGGATATCGAGCAGGCTGGCCAGCTCGGTGGTCAAATCCTGGGCCTGAAAGCCCAATCTTTTCCAAAGCCGTTCTGCCCGAAGGTCGGCCGGAACCTGCTTGGATTTGGCGAATACTTGAATGGATGCGTAGATCGGAGCCTTCATGCGTAAGGCGATGGCGATTGCGTCGCTGGGTCGTGAGTCGATCTGCGATTCCTGTCCCTTGTGTCTGAGAGTGAGCATCGCCAAATAGGTATTATTTCGGATATCGGTGATCGTGACCCGCTGCAAGGTGGCCCCGAGGCCCTGCAGGATGTTTCGAATAAGGTCGTGAGTCAGCGGCCGCGGCGTAGTTACGTGCTCGAGCTCCAGGGCGATAGCCCTCGCTTCAGGGATATCGATCCAGATCGGGAGAAGTCTCTTGTCCGTAACCGCTTCCAGGACCACGACCGGTGTTTGTGAATTCGGATCGAGCATAAGAGTCTTTATCTTTGTCTCGACAGACCTGGGTTCCTGAGCGGCGGAAAGATCGCTCGCACAGAGAACCAGCAAACAGAGCAGCAGGCGCCGCCAATTCGGTAGCATGGGACCTCCTTCGCCCAAGTTGTCGGATACCCCGGAACTAAATTCCGAGTCGCAGGTTGTTGTGCTCCGGATCTCGAGCCGTCAACTTATTCTTGACCATGCGATTCCGCCTAAGATATTGTCGCAGGAAAGGGAACTTTTACAAGAGTGAAGATCGACATCCTCTCGGATGAGATGGCCAGCCGCATCGCCGCGGGCGAGGTGGTTGAACGGCCGGCATCGGTAGTGAAAGAGCTTATCGAAAACTCGCTGGATGCGGGCGCGACGGAAATCTCGGCGATCATCGAAAAAAGCGGCACGTCGTTGATCCGAATCACCGACAACGGCGAGGGAATCGCAGCAGAGGATTTGCCGCTGGCCGTGGAGCGACATTCGACGAGCAAGCTGAGAGACGAAGCCGACCTGTTTCGCATTGCCACTCTCGGCTTCAGAGGCGAAGCGTTGCCGAGCATCGCTTCCGTGTCCAAAATGGAAATTATCTCTCGTCCCGCCGGCGGCGCCATCGGGTACGGGCTCAGGGTCGATGGCGGTAAAAAACAAGAACCGCGCCCGGCGTCCGCTTCCGTAGGAACCACGGTGGCAATCAGCGATATTTTCTTCAATACGCCCGCCCGACGAAAATTTCTTAAGTCGCCTGCGACCGAACTAAGTCACATTTGCGATGTCTTCAACCGTTTAGCCCTGGCCTATCCGGCGGTCCATTTCCGTCTCGCTCATGACGGCAGAATCGTCGCCGATTATCTCGCCACGAATGAAGCCAAGGACCGGCTGCACCAGGTTCTCGGCGCCAACATTGCCAGAGATCTTATCCCGTGTTTTTCGAAGTCCGGAGACTTGATCGTTACGGGTTACCTGAGCGCGACGCCGAACTCATTCCCCAATCCGCGATATCTGCTGACGTTTGTGAACGGGCGATGCGTGCGCGACAAGATACTGAATCACGCCGTGCTTCATGGCTACGAGACATTGCTCATGAAAGGCCAGTATCCCGCGGCTGTGGTATTTGTGAATCTTCCGTACGATGAAGTGGACGTTAACGTGCATCCGGCAAAGTACGAGGTGCGTTTCCGGCGCCAGTCGGAAGCGCACGATACTGTCGCCAGGGCGATTCGCGAGGCCCTCAAACTGAAAGCGAAAGAGCCATCGGCCGGAGTGTACGACCGCCAGGCGCGACCGGTTACAGCGGTTATGGAGTGTTTGCTGCCGTATGCCGGTTCACCGTCTCGCGACGGCGGCTCCGGGCGCCAGACAGACGCTTCTCCAGCGAGCGCCGGGATTTTCCTGTCTCAGGAGAACCGTTTTTCGTCCATGACCATCCTGGGACAAATTTTTGGCTGCTATCTGGTCTGTTCTTCCACCCGTGGCCTGGCGTTGATCGATCAACACGCCGCGCACGAGAGAGTTGCATTCGAACGCCTCAGGCAGCAGTTGCATGCAGGCGAGGTTCAAAAGCAGACTCTCCTGGTGCCGCAAACAATAGACGTCTCTCCGGGAGAGGCGACCTTGCTCGAGCAGAAAATGGCACCTTTAAAGCGCTTCGGTTTTATCTTGGAAGTCTTCGGACCGCATTCCTACGCCATAACGGCCGTTCCCGCGCTTCTCCCCGAAGGAGATTATCGAGAAATCGTCCGGCGGGTGGTCGCGGACTTGGCGGAGGTCGATGAATCGGAGGCGGCGCGCCAGCATTTGGAAGAACGGCTGGCCACTATCGCTTGCCACAGCGTAATTCGCGCTAATCGGAAACTGGAAACGAGGGAGATTCAGGCGCTCCTTCAAGAGCTGGATCGGATCGATTTCGCCACACAATGCCCGCACGGGCGGCCGGTCCTGATCGAGTTCAGAGTTAACGATCTCGAAAAAATGTTTAAGCGGGTTTGATCCCGAACCGCTTCCGATCCGTTCGCATCTACGCCGGCCCGCGGCCTTCTTGCCTCAATGAAATTTAAACTCATTGTGATTCTTGGTCCGACGGCGGTGGGAAAGAGTGAAGTGGCTTTAGCCCTTGCCGAGGCAATGCAAGCGGAGATAATCAATGCGGATTCGCAGCAAGTCTACCGCTCCATGGATGTCGGAACCGGCAAACCGACGAAGGAACAGCGGGGACGCATTCGGCACCATCTAATCGACGTTGTTGATCCGGACGAAGAGTTCAACGCGGCGCGTTTCCGGAGCCTTGCCGTAAAGGCGCTCGAAAACATTCACTCGCGCGGCAAGCGCGCGATCGTTTGCGGCGGGACGGGACTCTATATCAAGGCGCTGACTCAGGGTTTGTTTGCCGGACCTTCGCAGGATCCCACGGTGCGAGAAAGACTCGGCAGGGAACTCGAGTCCGGTGGTCTTCGGAGTTTATACGAGCGGCTCGCGCAGGCGGACCCCGTCGCGGTTTCGCGGATTCATCCGCATGACCGGCAGCGGATCATCCGAGCCCTCGAAGTCTACGAGCTTACCGGCAAGGCGATCAGCGATTGGCAAAGGGAGCACGCCTTCAAGGAGAGCCCCTTCGAGACGGTTAAAATAGGCCTGGACCGGGACCGGTGCGAACTCTACGACATGATCGACCGGCGCTGCGAGCGGATGATCCGGGACGGTTTAGTCGATGAAGTGCGGGGGCTGATCGCGCGCGGCTACGGCTTAGACTTAAAGGCTTTGCAAAGCGTCGGCTACCGACATGCGGGACTGTTTCTCACCGGCGCGATGAGATTGAACGAAGCAGTGACCTTGATGAAGCGGGACACCCGGCGGCTGGCGAAGCGGCAACTCACTTGGTTCAGGGGTGACAAAGAAATCCGCTGGTTTCATCCAACCAGAGATAAGGAAAGGTTCACCTCGTTATCTTGCGAGTTCGTCGGTTGACGCGCCGTTTAAAAGCTGGTCGCTGAATGGAAAAAACAGGTTGAACTTCGAACCTCGAACCTGCCTTGATCTGGGTAGTCAGGGTTAACAACAGGGGAGTGGATTCTCGATCAAATTGTAAACGTGGTCGAACGTGACCTCGTTGATCCTGGCCAGGATCTTGAAAACGCGAGGCGGTTCGCTTGTTAGAAAGACCATAATGGCGGTTTCCACCGGCGGGCAGCCCGGCTTTACGCAGGGGACCTCTTTGATCGAAATCGGCGCATCCGGCGGAAAAGTCAAGATCGTCTGAACCCAATAGCGGATCTGATCCAGGGTGAAAGGCGAGACGTCTTGTTTGCGGCCGAACGGGTCTATCTCAGTGGACGACCCGTTGCCGTCTTCCGTCGTGACGCAGCTCTTGAAGCCCTCCGTAATCTTATTCGCGTCTAAACTGCGGCCGATAAAAACGAGGCGATTGATTCGCTCCTCGTCGACCGCCCATGGACGCCCCGGGCGGCCCTCAAACAACAGGTGGACGCCCTGAAAGACAAACTGATCCGGGTCGTTGCGCAGGTTAAGAATTCCCTTCATGCGCATGATGTTGGAACCGGACTCGGTCAGGAGATCCCGGAACCACTGACTGACTTTCAGGCCGTCCAAGTCTCCCGGCACCACGATAGAGACCGTGGAAATATCTTCGGTGTGGCTATGGTTATCGTCGTGGTTCTGTGCCTTAGTTTCAATGGCGATGCTCCGAAGGTCCAACACCTTGTCGATTTCCACGTCCGAGTTTCTTGTTTGATAGATGCGGGCGGCGCCGTTGAGATTTCGAATTTTATACTCGAGCTCCTGTAAGTCCTCAGGATTTATGAGATCCAATTTGTTTAAAAGCACGAGGTCAGCGAAGGCGATCTGCTCGCGCGCCTCGGTCGAATGGTCGAGTTGCTGCCAGATGTGCTTCGAGTCGACAACGGTGATGACTCCGTTCAGTTGAAACTCGCTGCGAATGCGCTCGTCGATAAAGAAGGTCTGAACCACCGGCGCCGGGTCGGCGAGTCCGGTCGTTTCGATCATGAGGGTGTCGAACTTCAATCTGTGCTCGAGCAGCTGAAAGAGACTCCGTAGAAGATCACCGCGCACCGTGCAGCAAATACAGCCGTTGCTCATTTCCACAATTTCTTGTTCCGAGGAGATCAGCAGGTGGTGGTCGATGCCCACCTCGCCGAACTCGTTAACGATGACGGCCACTCGGCGGCCGTGGTCTGCCGTCAGGATACGATTCAGCAGTGTTGTTTTGCCGGCGCCCAAAAAACCGGTGAGGACGGTGACTGGAATTCTTCGATCATTTGGCTCGCTCATGGAGTTTACCTGTCTCCGAAAATATCCTGTAAAATTAACAACGAGGCGGTGTTGAGTCAACCTCGATGCGATTGTATAACTTGAACTTCCGAAGGAGAGAGGCGATATGAAACTTAACGGAAAGGTGGCGTTTATCACCGGTTTTGGTTCCGGCTTGGGCAAAGCCATTGCGGTTTTATTTGCCAAAGAGGGCTGCGTTGTGGCCGGAACGTCCAAAACGGAGGCAAAAGGCGTCGAGACCGTCGGCATCATCGAGAGGGGAGGCGGCAAGACGCTGTTTCGCCCCGGAGATGTTGCTGACTCGAAGCAGATGCGGGCCATTATCGAAGAGACGGTCAAACGGTTTGGTGGCCTGGATATCGTGGTGAATAGCGCCGGCGTCAGAATGAATGGCAGTATCACTGAGATAACGGAGAAGGATTGGGACCGCACTTTGGACGCCAATTTGAAAGGCGCTTTTGTCGTTTCTCGACTTGCGATTCCGGAAATGATCAAACGCGGGGGCGGAGTTATTCTGCATATCGCCGCTCGGTCGGGGATGCTCGGACAGGCCGGCCGCGCCGCTTACTGCGCATCGAAAGGCGGCATGGTGCGGCTCACTGAAGCGATGGCGATGGACCATGCCAAAGACAGAATCAGAGTCAACTGTATCTGTCCGGGACCGACGCGAACGCCGATGGTGGATACCTCAACTCCCGAGAAACTCGCGCGCTATAGCACCCGAGTTCCGCTCGGGCGCATCGGCGAGCCTGACGACGTCGCTTATGCGGCGCTCTATTTGGCGTCCGACGAAGCCTCCTTTGTCACAGGCGCCGTCCTGCCGGTGGACGGCGGCATGCGGTTTACTGGGCCATGAAAAAGGGCGCGTAACGGCGCTATGCGCCGATAACAAACTCGGGTTCAAGAGAATGTTGAAAGACTCTGTTTGCAGGCTGATCAAAAAGACTCAGTTGGCTTATAGCGCATGGCTTATAGCGTATGGTTTCCAACTATATGCCATCAGCTATCCGCCATATGCGAGTTACACAGCCTGCCAAGGAATGGAGACATGATTGAACTTAGGCCGATAGGCATCGAAAATTACGTGGAGCGGCATAGCAAGCCGATGTCCGCGGTTCATGAAAAACTGTGGTTAGAAACTTACCGCAAGACCAGCAGCCCGGAGAAAATGGTCGGACCGCTGGAAGCTCAGTTTCTCAAGATGCTGGTGCTTATGACAGGAGCGCGGCGGATCTTGGAAATCGGCACGTTCACAGGCTACAGCGCTCTCGCCTTCGCGGAGGCTCTGCCGAGAGACGGAAGGGTTGTGACCTGCGAGATCAACGCGGAGATAGCCGCGATTGCGAAGCGCTATTTCCTGGAAAGCCCCCACGGCGGGAAGATCGAGGTAAAACAGGGTCCGGCGTTGACCTCTTTGAAGGTGATTTCAGGGCCGTTCGATCTATGCTTTATTGACGCCGATAAAGAGAACTACGGGCAATACTACGATCGCTGCATGGAGATGGTTCGATCCAAAGGGATAATCGTGATGGACAATATGCTAAGGGGCGGAAACATTCTGAAGCCGTCGGACTCCGAGACCGAAGCCATCGACGCGATCAATAAGCGTATTCGCAACGATGGGCGAGTAGAAAATGTGCTGCTGCCAGTGCGTGACGGGATCATGTTGATTATGAAGTTGTAAACCGCGCCGCAGAAACTCGCGTCGGGGAAAGGTGTTTATCCGTATGGACGTCAAATCTCTTGTTGATCCGGAAGGCGGTCTTATCAATCGTCGCATCTTTGCCGACCGAGAAATCTACGAGCTGGAGCGCGAGCGTCTCTTTGCGCGCTGCTGGCTCTATCTCGGCCATGAATCCGAGGTCTCCAACCCCGGCGATTTCGTCACGACGTACATGGGTGAAGAGCCGGTTATCGTGTGGCGCGATTCAAGCAGCCGTCTGCGCGCGTTTTTGAACCTCTGTCGGCATCGTGGCAATAGAGTTTGCCGCGCCGACCGAGGCAATGCGAAAGTCTTTACATGCTCTTACCATGGGTGGACCTACAGCAGTGAAGGTAAGCTTGCAATCGTGCCGATGGCGGAGGCCTTTCGCGACCTGGACCGCGACCAATGGGGTCTGATCCCCGTGGCCCGACTCGACACTTACAAAGGGCTGATCTTTGCGACTTTCGACCCGAACGCTCCGAGCTTGCCGGACTACTTGGGCGACATGGCCTGGTACCTGGACATTCTCCTGGATCGGCGGGAAGGAGGAACGGAAGTGAGCGGCCCCCACCGCTGGTTGGTTGAAGCGAATTGGAAGACCGCGGCGGAGAACTTCGGCGGCGACGGATACCATATTGCGAGCACTCACGGCTCGGCGCGTGACCTCGGCGTGGATACGACGACAAGCCAGACAAGGAAATGGAACAAGGGCAGGCAGATCGCCTGTGGCAACGGACACGTTCTGGTGGCATGGATTACCCCTCCGGACGATGCCGGTCCTTGGTTTGCCCAACCTTCGGAAGAGCTGGTCCGATATATGAAAGAGCATGCGGAAGAGATCGAGCGCCGGTTGGGTCCTGTTCGCGCGCGGAGGGTCTCGCCTTCAGCGGGAACGGTTTTCCCCAATCTTTCAGTCCACTGGCTTACCCGTACGATTCGAGTTTGGCATCCCAGGGGCCCGGATAAGATGGAGATCTGGAGCTGGGCGGTTGTCGACCGGGCCGCGCCTCCTAACATCAAGAACGTAATGCGTTTCGTCTCGCAGTACCGTTTCAGCCCCAGCGGCGTTTTTGAGCAGGATGATATGGACAACTGGATTCAGGTAACCGGCGCTGCCCGAAGCGTCATTGGCAGGCGGTTTCCGGCCAACTACCAGATGAGCATGAGCGAAGAGACGAGCGAGGCTGATCTGCCCGGCCGGCTGGCGAGCCGGTGGAGCGACGCCAACCAGTTGAGTCTGTACATGCACTGGGCGAAGGTTCTGGAGGCGACGAGCTGGAGCGAGATCATGAGCGGTCCGGCCGAGTGGGAGAAGCATGGATAGCGAGCTGCGTCACAAGCTTGAAGATTTCTTGTTCCTGGAAGCGGAGCTCTTGGATGAGCGCCGCTTTCGGGAATGGCTCGATCTCTTCACCGACGACCTGCATTACTGGATGCCCGTTCGCCACAACCCATTGACAAGGCCGGAAAGCGTGGCTGAAGAGTTAGCCAAGCCGGACGAGAGTTACTATTTCAACGACACCAAGGAAACCCTGCGTATAAGAGTCGAAAGGGTCTACTCAAAGACAGCCTGGGCCGAAATGCCGCCGTCGCGAACGCGCCGTCTCATTTCGAACATTCGGCTCAAAAGAGACGACGGCTGGGAGATGGAGATTCATTCGAATTTCATAGTCTATCGGACAAGAATGGAGCATGACGAAGATCTTTTTGTCGGCACGAGGAAGGATGGAGTCCGGCGGATAAACGGCGGCTTCAAAATCGCCTGGCGAACGATCATTTTAGATCAGGCTGTCTTAGGAGCAAAAAATATAAGCGTCTTCCTGTAAGCAAGTGAAATGGGCTCGCTCCGCTTGACCCGGCGATTGGAAACTGAATCCTGTTGTGAACTGATTGGTGTATAACCTTAACTACCGAATGATGTCTTGGCTGTCGTTCATGCGGATGACGTTGGCGTATCGTTCCCCGCTGGAATTGCTGTCTAGCCGCACGAGAATCTGATCGCCGTAATTCAAGGAAGCGACGCGCAGCTCGCGGTCGCGGTTGAACACGGCTGTATTGTCGTCATATTTGATTCTGACCGTTTGGCCTTCGGTAGTCCGCAATTGAATTTCTCGACGGCTTTCGTCAATCCGTTGTACCGTCCCGACGATTTCATTACGCGGAAGGGTTGATTCTCGGATATCTCTGTCTCTATCAGTTCTTTCCCTGGCGACTCTGTCCCGCTCGCCACCGCGTCTCTTGAGATCATCACTAATGTCCTTCCTCGGAAGGACGGCGATGTTCTCGCATCCCCAGGCCATCATTATAAGAAGCGCCAGCGCGTAAACCATTTGTTTCATACAGAGCCTCCAATGAGGATTCCATGCAGTGATGAAAGCAAGTATGATGCCATGAAAAAACGCTAAGAAAAGGATTCTATGTCTCTCTGGCGAGACATTTTGTCGTCCTTTGTGTTTGTTTTGCGACTTACAGGCTCTGAGCCGAGGCTGCGGCCAGAAAGGTCCTGAAAAGATGAGCGGCGCGAAGCGACAGCGTAAAACCCGTCTTGAAAAGTGCTCAAGAGCGGTTAGCATGTTGTTATGAAGGTCCGCGACCGGGGGAGGGTTTATGAGTGAGCATGTCTATAAACAGATTGAACTGACAGGCTCTTCCAAGAGCAGCATGGAAGATGCGATTCAGGGCGCGATTGCCAAGGCTTCGAAGACTCTGCACAACTTGCATTGGTTCCAAGTCGTCGACACCCGCGGCTACATCGAGAATGGAAAGGTGGATTACTGGCAAGTGACGCTCAAGCTCGGCTTCAGATTGGACGAATAGCCTGAGCTGGATTGCATCTCAACAGCTCCGAGAGCGCTAAAGACCTCTCACCGCGATCGCAGCTCTGACCTTGAGTAAGCGCGGTTTCCGGCGACAGTCGTAAATATAGGGAAAGGTCGCCCGCCCCTTCCCTGCGCATTTCATCAAAAAATTAACGGCGTCTCATTTCCGAAGATTTCAGGTTCGGGAGATTCGTTGAGCCAATCGTACCTTACTTGAGATAACGATATCGGGGTATAGACTGATGGGTAGGAGGTTAATAATGTTTCGAGAGAAGATCGATCTAAAAGATATCCAGAAAATGGACGAAGAGTATCGGGATCTTTTGGCGCGCGTATTAACTATCCAAGCGGACTGTGAAATCGGCGGGCCTCACCTGTATGTAAAGGATATTCTGCCTTCGGCTCCGAGCAGAGTTGACCAGCTGCTCGTGGCGCGCACGGCAGCGGAAGAAATGGATCATTTCCGTAAAATCGCCCGCGTGGCTGGCGACGCCGGAGTAGACGTCTCTTTCGTTCTCAGTTGGCCCAATCAGAAGCGTTATTTGGATGCGTTTCGGGGAAGTATCAAAACGTGGGAAGATTTCGCCGTTTTTGGATTTTTGATCGATCGCGTAGGCCGCTATCAGTTGGAGGAGTTCTTCGGCTGCACTTACAGACCGTTGGAGCAGATCCTGCCTGTGATCATCAAAGAGGAGATCGGCCACATCGGCTACGGCGAGAGCAAGACCGCGGAGCTTGCGGCGGGGGGAGACGAATCAAAGGAGAAAGTGCAAAAGGCGCTAGGCTTTTGGTACGTGAAAGCCCTGGACATGTTCGGCCGCTCGGATTCTACGCGTGACCAACGCTACATATACTGGGGTCTGAAGCGTAGGACTAACGCTCAGGCCAGAGAAGAATTTATCGGAGAGGTGAATCCACTGATCGAAAAGATCGGCTTAAAAATCCCCGATCCTCTCCAAGGGCGGGAGTTTCTTTAGCCGACAGCAGGC
>JBOHVS010000287.1:0-9571 GCA_050735975.1 Binatia bacterium
CCAAACTCTTGAACTCGATGAAGGACTGGCGGAACAGCCGAGCCTGAAAAAGGAAGTAGGGCAAAGGCGGAGCCAGCGTTGACGTAATGGTCTTTTGCTTATACCGAAACACTAGCAGGTTGCTGAACAACTCTGCAAACAGGCTGCTCAAAAGGATTCAGAGGCGAGGCGCGCGAGCTTCGGAAGACTGAGTCTAAGGCTTAGGCTTAGATCGAACTTAACCTTAGCCTGAACCTCAACCTGCATAAGGAGCGAGGCGATTGAGCGCAACGAAGCATATGAGGCTTTTTCAGCAGCCTGCTAGATCAAGCGAGGAATGCGTATGACACCTCCCAAGCAGGGGCTTTACGATCCGAGGTTCGAACACGATGCCTGCGGCGTCGGCTTTGTGGTTCATATCAAGGGTGAAAAGTCACACACTATTGTCGAACAGGCGCTGACTGTTTTGGAAAACCTGGATCACCGGGGCGCTTGCGGCTGCGAGGAGAACACCGGCGATGGCGCCGGTATCTTGCTGCAGATTCCCCACGCCTTTTTTCAACATGCCTGCGAAGGTCTCGGCTTTCAGTTGCCCGATGCGGGACAGTACGGTGTCGGCATGATCTTTCTGCCGGATCAGCGGGAACAGCGTCATCTATTCGAGAAGATTCTCGAAGAGAGCATTGCAGAGGAAGGGCAGCGTCTCCTGGGGTGGCGCAAGGTGCCGACGGATAATCTCTATCTTGGGGAGACGGCCAAGGCTTGCGAGCCTTTTGTGCGCCAGGTTTTCATCGGCCGGGGGGATGGCCTCAAGGACGACATGGCCTTCGAGCGCAAGCTTTATGTGATCCGGCGCCGCGTCGAGAACGCGATTCGTTACGCGAGGCTGCCGGGCGGAGATTTCTTTTACGTTCCCAGCCTCTCGCATAGGACGATCATTTATAAGGGGATGCTTACGCCGCGCCAGCTCGTCACCTTCTACCCCGATCTTTCCGACCCTTTGATCGAGTCGGCTATCGCGGTCGTGCACTCGCGCTTCAGCACCAACACCTTTCCGAGTTGGGGGCGCGCTCATCCATATCGCTATCTCATCCATAACGGCGAGATCAACACCTTGCGCGGCAACGAAAATTGGATGCATGCGCGCCAGGGAATGCTGGCCTCCGAGTTGTTCGACGCCGACCTTAGAAAAGTTTTTCCGATCATCCAAGAGGATGGCAGTGATTCGGCGAAGTTCGATAACTGCCTCGAGTTCCTGTCCTTGAGCGGGCGTTCATTGCCGCACGCGATGATGATGATGATCCCGGAGCCGTGGGAAAATCACGAAAGCATGGACGAGAAAAAGCGAGCCTTTTACGACTACCACAGTTGTCTCATGGAGCCGTGGGATGGCCCGGCGTCGATCGCCTTTACCGACGGCACGGTGGTCGGGGCGGTGCTGGATCGAAACGGCCTGCGTCCGTCGCGCTATTACGTGACTAAAGATGATCTCGTCATCATGGCTTCTGAAGTAGGGGTGCTGGACGTGCCTCCGGAACGGGTTTTGGAAAAGCGCCGGCTGCAACCGGGCCGCATGTTCTTGGTTGATACAGAGGAAGGGCGGATTATCAGCGACGAAGAGATCAAGCAGCAGACGGCGGCGGCGCGACCCTACGGCAAATGGTTGAAGGACAACCTGGTCCATTTTAATGATCTGCCCGGCATTGCCGAAAAAGAGCCGAGGCCGAATCATCAGGCGACCTTGCAGCGCTTGCAGGCTTTCGGCTACAGCTTCGAGGACCTGCGCATTAACATCGGTCCGATGGCGCAGAACAGCATTCAACCGGTCGGTTCAATGGGCACGGATACCCCGTTGGCGGTCCTGTCCGATAAGCCGCAGCTGCTTTACAACTACTTCAAGCAGCTTTTCGCACAGGTGACCAACCCGCCGATTGATCCGATTCGGGAAGAATTGATCACCTCGACGACTTTGACCCTCGGTTCCGAAGGTAACCTCGTCGATCCACAGCCGAAGAGCTGCCGGCAACTCAGGCTTCCCGATCCGATTCTAACCAATGCGGAAATGGAAAAGCTGCGGCGGATCGACCTGCCGGGCGTTAAGCCGGTGACCTTGCCGGTGCTTTTCAATCCGAATGCCGGGAAGGCGGGCTTGGAAAAGGCCCTGGACGATTTATTCCGCGCGGCCGATGAGGCGATCGGAAACGGCGCGACGATTCTGATTCTTTCCGACAAAGGCGTCGATCAGACTCACGCGCCCATTCCCGCTTTGTTAGCCTCGTCCGGCTTGCATCATCATCTCATTCGGCGTGGAACCCGCACTCGCATCGGGCTTGTTCTCGAGTCCGGCGAGCCCCGCGAGGTTCATCATTTCTGCTTGCTTTTGGGGTATGGAGTCCAAGCCGTCAACCCGTATCTTGCCTACGAGTGCCTGAATGACATGATTCATGAGGGGATACTGATCGACAGCAGCTATTATGATGCCGTCAAAGGCTATGACAAGGCCGTGTACAAAGGCGTCGTCAAAGTGATGGCCAAGATGGGTATCTCGACTATCAAGTCTTATTGCGGCGCGCAAATCTTCGAGGCGGTGGGGCTCAGCCAGGAGCTCGTCGACAAATACTTCACCTGGACACCGTCGCGCGTAGGCGGCATCGGCCTGGAAGAAATCGCGCGCGAAGCGCAGCAACAACATGCCAAGGCGTTCCCACTTTTCTCGCTGAACGGCCATGCGTTGGAAGCCTACGGGCAATACCAGTACCGCAAAGACGGCGAGTTGCATTTGTTCAACCCGCGGACGGTTCATTTGTTGCAGAAGGCCTGCCGCAACAACGACTACCGTGCCTTCAAGGAATATACCCAACTCATCGACGATCAATCGGAGCGGATGGCGACGTTGCGCGGGCTCATGGAGCTGAAGGTCGCGCCGCAGCCCATTCCAATCGATGAAGTGGAGCCGGTGGAAGCGATCGTCAGGCGGTTTAAGACCGGCGCCATGTCCTATGGATCGATCAGCAAGGAGGCGCACGAAGCGCTTGCCATCGCCATGAACCGCATCGGCGGCAAGAGCAACACGGGCGAAGGCGGTGAGGATCCGGCGCGTTACGTCCCTGATCCGAACGGCGATTCGCGCAACAGCGCGATCAAACAGGTCGCTTCGGGACGTTTCGGCGTAACGAGCTACTATCTCACCCAGGCCAGAGAAATCCAGATCAAGATGGCCCAGGGCGCAAAGCCGGGCGAAGGGGGGGAGCTGCCGGGCCGCAAAGTCTATCCCTGGATCGCCAAAGTGCGTCACTCGACCCCGGGGGTCGGTCTCATTTCACCGCCGCCGCATCATGATATCTACTCGATCGAAGACCTGGCGCAGCTCATTCACGATCTGAAGAACGCCAACCATTATGCCCGCATCAGCGTAAAACTGGTTTCCGAGATCGGGGTCGGAACGATCGCGGCAGGGGTTGCCAAAGGCCACGCGGACGTCGTGCTGATCAGCGGTCACGACGGCGGCACCGGAGCGTCGCCGCAGACGAGCATCAAACATGCCGGATTACCATGGGAGCTGGGACTCGCGGAGACGCATCAGACTCTGGTGCTTAACAACCTGCGTAGCCGCATCGCCGTTGAGACCGACGGCCAACTGAAAACCGGCCGCGATGTTGTCGTCGCCGCGCTCCTCGGCGCCGAAGAATTCGGCTTCGCGACGACGGCGCTCGTGACCCTCGGCTGCATCATGATGCGCGTCTGCCATCTCGACACCTGTCCGGTCGGGGTGGCGACCCAGAATCCGGAGCTGCGCAAGAAGTTTACCGGCGACCCGGCTCACGTTGTCAACTTCATGCGCTTTATCGCGCAAGAGATGCGCGAGCATATGGCCAAGCTCGGCTTCCGCACGATCAATGAGATGGTCGGGCGAGCGGACAAGCTGGAAGTTAGCCGCGCGGTGGAACACTGGAAGGCCAAGGGGCTAGATTACGCGGCGATTCTCTACCAGCCCGAGGTTGGACCGGAAGTGGGGCGCTATTGCCAGATCCCGCAAAACCACGGTTTGGAAAACGCGCTCGACAATCAGGTGTTGCTCGATCTGGCGCTGCCCGCGTTGGAGCGGAAGGAAAAAATAAAGGCGACTCTGCCGATTCGCAATACCAATCGCGTCGTCGGCACTATCCTGGGAAGCGAAGTCACGCGACGTTTCGGGCCGCAGGGTTTGCCGGAAGACACCATCCACTTCCATTTCGAAGGATCGGCCGGTCAAAGTTTCGCTGCGTTCATCCCGGCAGGCATGACCTTGGAGTTAGAAGGTGATGCGAACGATTACTTTGGCAAAGGCCTCTCCGGTGGAAAAGTCGTTTTGTATCCGCCTGAGGGCTCCACCTTCGCGCCCGAGGAAAACATCATCGTCGGTAATGTCGCATTTTACGGGGCTACGAGCGGCGAAGCTTATATCCGAGGTATGACCGGAGAGCGCTTCTGCGTTCGCAACAGCGGCGTGCGCGCCGTGGTTGAAGGAGTCGGCGATCACGGCTGCGAATATATGACCGGCGGCCGTGTCGTCGTCATCGGCAAAACCGGTCGGAATTTCGCCGCCGGCATGTCCGGGGGCGTCGCTTACGTGTTGGATGAGGATGGGACTTTCAAAAGCCATTGTAATCGTGAAACCGTCGCGCTTGAAAGCCTCAACGCCGGCGACCTGCAAGAAGCGGAGGAGATGCTCAAGCGCCACGCGATTTATACGCGCAGCGCGCGGGCATGGCAGATCTTGGCGCTTTGGCAGGAGACTGCGCCGAAGTTCGTCAAGGTAATGCCGAAGGACTACCGGCGCATGTTGGAAGCCTTACGGCAAGCCGAGAGCAAAGGGTTGGTCGGTGAAGATGCGGTCATGGCCGCGTTCGAAGCGAATAAGAACGATGCGGCGCGCGTCAGCGGCAACTAGACCGGCCGGCTGACGATAAAGGCCGATCTGCTTCGTTGCGCTCGTCCGACTCGCTTCAACGTACTACAGAGAGTACGCCTCTGCTCGTCGGTCTTCGCGCGCCTTGCACCTCGGACCTTTCTCCCCAGCCGGCGCAAAATAGCCTAAGGTGATTTGGAGAATGAGCAGATAGCCGCCTTACGTGCATCATTCTTGGTTGATGACAGGAGACAAACATTAGAGATGGGTAAAGCAACGGGATTCATGGAATATGAGCGCGAGCTGCCGCGCGACCGCTCGCCTCTGGAGCGGGTGAAAGATTGGAATGAGTTTCACGAGCATTTCGCCGAGGCCAAGCTCCAGCAGCAAGGGGCGCGCTGCATGGATTGCGGCATTCCTTTTTGCCATACCGGGCAACTCATCAGCGGCATGGCGTCGGGCTGTCCCGTCAACAATTTGATCCCGGAATGGAACGATCTCGTCTATAGAGGCCTTTGGAAAGAGGCGCTGGAGCGACTGCACAAGACCAACAATTTTCCCGAATTTACCGGCCGGGTTTGCCCGGCGCCGTGCGAAGGATCGTGCGTTTTGGGACTTAACGAGTTGCCGGTGACCATCAAGACCATCGAATGCGCCATCATCGACAACGGTTTCGCCCAGGGTTGGGTAAAGCCGGAGCCGCCGGAAAAGCGCACAGGAAAGAAGGCCGCTGTTGTCGGGTCCGGTCCTGCGGGGCTCGCCTGCGCGGCGCAGCTCAATCGCGCCGGCCATCTCGTTACCGTTTACGAGCGCGCCGACCGGATCGGCGGCTTACTCATGTACGGCATTCCCAATATGAAGCTCGATAAAACCATTGTGCAGCGACGCGTCGATCTCATGGCGGAAGAAGGAGTTAAGTTCGTGCCCAACACCGCCGTCGGCACCGGCATTCCCGCGACGGAACTGAAGCAGGAGTTCGATGCGGTGGTGCTTTGCTCCGGCGCCACCAAACCTCGCGACCTGCCGATCCCCGGACGGGAATTTAAAGGCATTCACTTCGCAATGGAGTTTCTCCACGCCAACACCAAGAGCCTCCTCGATTCACAACATAGAGACGGCCGGTACATCTCGGCGAAGAACAAGCATGTCATCGTCGTCGGCGGCGGCGATACCGGAACGGATTGCGTCGGCACGGCGATGCGGCATGGATGCAAGAGCCTCACGCAGTTGGAGATACTGCCGCGGCCTCCCGACGAGCGCCAATCGGACAACCCCTGGCCTGAATGGCCCAAGGTTTATAAGCTCGACTACGGTCAGGAGGAAGCAAAGGCGCGGTTCGGCGACGATCCGCGCATCTATGTCACCACCGGAGAGAAGTTTGTCGGCGATGAAAAGGGGCACGTCAAGGAACTGCACATCTATGATGTGGAATGGGCCAGAGACGAAAAAGGCGCTTTCATCCCCAAGAGAGTGCCCGGCACGGAGCGAGTGCTTCAGGCCGATCTGGTTTTGCTCGCGATGGGATTTCTCGGTCCCGAAGACACCGTGCTCGCGCAACTCGGCGTTGAACGGGATCCACGCTCGAACGCCAAGGCGGAATACGACCGATTCTCAACCAACGTGCCCGGCGTTTTCGCCGCCGGCGACTGCCGGCGCGGCCAGAGTTTAGTCGTATGGGCCATCAATGAAGGACGGGGCGCTGCGCGCGAATGCGATCGTTACCTGATGGGAACAACGAACCTGCCGTGATGAGTGCAAGTGGCGAGGCAAAATGGTCGCTCACACCGTTCGTCGCGCCCCTCACCATCATCTGAGGACCTGCTTTAGCCTCGCGACCGCGCCAATAAGATAAGCTAATCCCAAATCTATTCCAATTGTATTCTATTTCCTGTCAATGGTTGAACAAACCATTTCAGTCTGCCTTCAACTGGGCGTAACTCTTTATGATTTTTCGATTCGTATTTTGTCCGCCAAGCCGAGGTCCTCAAGAATCTGCCGTAGCTCGGATTCGAAATTGGCGGTCGCCTTGCTGTCGACCAAAACTAAGAAGTTTACTTCCGCTTTCAACTCAGTGCCCGATCTTAGTTTTGGAATCAGCTTTGTCCCAAGGCGGTTCCACATTTCTGGAGGAATAGCTCCTCTGAGATTAAGCGTGACAGTTTGGTAGGTCGGGCCGGGTTTCGGTTCAGAAACCGGCTCGGTTGTGATTGGCTCTTTCTCATCAGGTTTTGGTTCGGGCTCGACAACCGGCGGCATGCCCGTCCGATTCTTCAGCGCTTTGGCCGTTGGCTTTGTTAAAAGAAAAACATTCGCTTCAAAGCTTACTTCGTCCGGCGACAACAGCTCCTCAAACCAAACGCGCTCGTAGCTTCCATCAGATTTGCTGCCGGAGGCGAGACCGAAGTCTCCCTTGCTTACAAACTCGACGATCTTCCCTTTGAGCACGGCGTCGGGATCAAGCAATCGCGTAAGCGCGCCATTAAGGAAACTTTGCCGCAGACTAGACAACGGCCAAGCACCGGACTCCTTCAACGCCGGCGGCCAATTGCGGTCCAAATATCCGGCACCAACGGATTCGTTTAGCAAAGCACTAGACTTGAGTGCTTGTATCACGCGCCCGCAGAGAGTTTCTGGGCACTCGAATGCCCGGCTCCGAGATCTACAACCTTGAGTCCGTCGGATTCTTTACTGTCTGTCAGCACGATAAAACGGTAACCGGCCCACACCTCATCTTTTGCGCCTTCCTCGGCATCGCTTACTTTAGCTTGAATCTCCGCCCGGTCCGTTCGGTCGTAGTCCGTACCCAATGAACCGTCTGCGACTTCCTTTGAAACTTTCTTCCAGGCCAACATTAGCTCGACCTTATCGCGGAGGTCTCGCCCGGGCTTCTTGAAGCACCACACGAGTGAGCCAGGGTAAAGCCTCGGAGACTTTCCCCGAGTCTTCGACCACTCAACGACTCGCTCTCGAACCGGTCCGGCTCCCGTCCACTCGGTTTCCGGGTCCATAAGGGCCAGCGCCAATCGCGGAGAATCGGCCACCGCTGCACCATCCTCCGGAAACGGCTCGATCGGTATCGTCGCCCCACGATCCCATTCCTTCTTTACCAAAGTCCGCATGGTCGGTCTGGTCTCTGTCGTTTCGTCAAGCGATGCCCGACGATCGCTAACCGCCTTTCGTATGGTCGCCTTATGATAGATTTTATAACCGTCTGAACCGACCGGACTTATGAAGAACGCTTTCGCTTCCAGGCTGTACGCGGCGTTATCTATCGAGGTCGTATCGATTTCCGGTTCGCCGAGGGCAAACCGAAGCTCAGGCAAATGGGCGACCTTGTCCACCTGCCCACCCGATGACTCGAATAAGATTGTGGTCGCGACTCGCCGATGAATGTTCCGCAATGGTCCCTTCGTGTCAGCGTCGAGAGCCCGCGCGTGTGATTGCTGGCCGGCAATGTCCACGGAAATAGCAGAACTCAGTCGTGGCTCGCCAAGCTGCCCTAGTATCACCGCACGAAAATTCTCCACTTCCAGTGGTGCGGAACCTAGAGTAATCACCGGTTCACGCCGAGCCTGTTCGTATCCCTCGCGAAAAGTCCATGAGACCCACTGCGCAAGCATCGCTAAAGTCCCCCGGGTCTGTTGGTACTGGGGAAGCGCTTGCCACTTGCGTTGGAAAACCGAGAGCGTGGCGGGGTGAAAGGGATAGCAAACCTCGAAGCGGCCCCGTAAGTACTCGCGAGCTTTAGCTTCGGTGGCGGTAGTATCCACGGCTGTCCACTCCGGAGGCAGTTGCGCTCGTTTTTCAAAGCACCAATCGGCATAAACCTTGGCGACGTTCCTCCGTGTTCGATCGTTTCCCAGGTCTTCGAATAGTCTCCGGCGTATGACTTCGCTAATTTCACTTTCATCATTGGCGATCAGATCCTTAGCCACGCGCCTTACAACTTTGGTAATCCTGTCCTGCCACTGCTGATCGGAATCCGTCATTTCCACCTGGCTCCGCGGTAGGCTTATTACTGCCGCCGTGCGCGTCGTGCCCGTCGTTGCCACCGTCAGATTCTGGATGAATGCGTGAAAGGCATCAGCCATGCCCCTATGTCGATTGAGAAAATTTAGAACCTCATCGAAAAGAATCAGCACCACTCCGCCGGCAGCATCGAAGAGCCTTCCAATCGCTTCGGTGCCTGGAGGCGTCGTTTTCGCTGCCGGACCCAAGCACGCAACCCCCTGGTCACCGGCAATCTGTCGAGCAATGTCGATCCACGGCGTTTCTCTGCCGTCTTGCGGGTCCCAGGCATTCCCAACGAACACGCCCACTTTTGCCTGCGGCACAACCGCTAGACCTGCCGCCTGCACCAAGTCCGCTACACCAGAATAGCCGCCTGCCTTGCTTCCGTTTTTCGCGAGGTGATAGAGAGCCGTCAGAGTATGCGTTTTGCCTCCACCGAATTGTGTAATGAGCGTAAGTACCGGAGCGGCGTTTTCAGTTTGACCCGCCAGGCGCTGCAGAACCATCCCAGCGTGTTCCTTAAGCGCCCTCGTGAAGCACGTGCGCAAGAAGAACTTTTCTGGATCCCGATAATCCTCCGGCGCCTTTCCTGCGACGACCTGCTCCAGAGCGATGGCAAACTCGTCCGGATTGAACGATCGTCCCTCGCGTACCTCTTTTCGCGGGGTGGCGATTTTATACCAAGGGTCCATA
>JBOHVS010000288.1:0-3741 GCA_050735975.1 Binatia bacterium
GCTTTCAAGCATAGCTCGCGGTCTCCAGGCATGGCCTTTGCCGTTGCAGCAAGAATGGGGATGAATCGTGTTTTTGGACTGCTCCTTATTTTAGCTATCGCTTCGAACCCATTCATTGTCGGCAACATTATATCCATGATGATGAGATCGGGCTTTTCCGAACCGGCCAAGTCCACAGCCTCAAGGCCGTTTTTGGCAATCGCTATCTCGTAACCCAGAAAATCCAACTCGTGTTCTAAAAGCTCAAGCGTATCCTTGTGATCTTCTGCTAACAGAATTCGTTTTTTCACGAGTACCGCCTTTTGTTCGGAATCGAAAACTATGTCTTATCGGACTGACTGAAGGAGTGATCTGTTTCGGGTTTTGCATAGGCACGACGACTAAGAGATGTTTCCGCGGGGATTTTTACGGTGAAGCAAGTTCCTTTACCAAGCTCACTCTTTACACCGACCGTTCCTCCAAGCAGCTCCGTAAACTTCTTGACAATGTAAAGGCCTAACCCTACGCCGCCGTATTCTCTGGTAGCCGAACTGTCCGCCTGTTGAAACATGTCGAATATCGATCGAAGCTTCTCTTTGGGAATTCCTATACCGGTATCCACTATCCTGAAATCGATGATGTCTGCAGCGTAGTGCCGAACCGATATAGTCACGCTTCCTGTTTCCGTAAACTTGATGGCGTTAGTAACGAGATTTCGGAGCAAGGCCTTTAGCTTGTGCTCGTCGGTGTTTATGACAGGCAAGTCAGACGGATAATCCCAATTAACGGTTAACTTCTTGCCACGTGGAATATCATAGTCGGCTTTCAGTTTATCGAGGAAATCGTGCAAGTTGAGTACGCTACTTTCCAAATTTACGGCATTCGCCTCGATAAGGGTCACCTGCAATACATCGTTGATCATGTTTAAAAGATCTCGGGACTGTGCAGTAATCCTTTCAAGCGCGGTTTCCTGCTCTGCATTGATGTCGCCAAGAGCCTTGTCCATCAATAGCTCTGTATACCCCTTGATGACGTTTAGAGGTGTCCTGAGCTCGTGCGATACGACGCCGAGAAATTCGTTTTTAGCCTTGTTTGCCACTTCAAGCTCGGCCGTCTTGCGTCTCAGTTGTGAAAATAGACTTGCGTTTCCTGCCGCAATTCCCAGGTGATAAGCTATCGAATTGATAAGCCGAACCTCACTCTCCGAGAACTCGTGTGGTTCTTTGCTTAGAAGATTCATGACGCCCAAGGTTTCGCCTCTGACTCTTATAGGGATGAAAAACGAGCCGCGAAAGCCTGCCTTTAGCATGACTCTGAAACCGGCTATTTTGTCATATAGAGGATCCGTCCGCATATTTCCGAAAACCAAGGGCTCTCCCGCCTCGGCGACCTTTCCTACAATCCCTTCGCCAAGTTGATATTTAATTTTTGGGGAAACGTCGTCAGGGATCCCTTGGCAAACAATGAGATGCAGCTCCTTTGTGTTATCTTGGTAAAGATAGATACGTGCGGCATCAAACCCAAAGATTTCCAATACCTTATGCATGGTCTTACGCAACACCAGGTTTATGTCCAAAGACTCGCTGGCAATGCCCACAAGCGAATAAAGAGAAGAAAGCTCCTTCGCTTTCGTTGCGGTCTGCTCGTAAAGCGTAGCGTTCTCAACAGCGATCCCAATTTGATTTGTCATGGAGGTCAGCAATCTCACCTCGTCATTCTTGAGCTTACGAGGCGCCTCCCCAACGCAAACCATGGCTCCCCAAACTTTAAACTTCGTTTTGATTGGCAAGACTGCAAAAAAATTAGCCTGGGCCTTCTGCAAGCTCCTGCTGTAGCTCCTCTCTAAATACCTTGAGTCATTGCGAATATCTTCGCAGATAAACGACTCTCCGGTCTCCACGACGCTGCCGACGATCCCTTGGTCACGTTTAAAAACGCTCACTTGAGCCCATAATTCCGGCTTGACCTCGAAGGCGGCGCGCACGCGCAATTCATCCATCCCGGGGTTGAAAAGAAAGACGCGGGTCGCGTCAAACCGAAAAATCGCAGTCACCTTTTTGACGGCCTCGTTCAGCACAAGATCCAAATCGAGCGATTGGGTAGCTGTCAAAGTTACGGCGTGGAGGGCAGAAATCTCCCCCGCGCTCCGCCTTGTTTCTTCGTAAAGTTTGGCGTTGTGAATCGCAATGGCCAGATGGCCGGCGAGCGTGGTGAGAAACTCGATCTCATCGTCGTTAAATGAATGCTCCTCCTTGATGTAGAAAGCGATTAGTCCGAGCAGATCGCCCTTTGCGATAAGCGGAACCCCTAGGTAAGAGATCAGACCAAATCTTCGAGCGAATCCATGGCCTTCAGACCGTGGATCTGTTTGGATGTTTGCAATGTATAGTGGACCCTTATTTTCCAATACAAGCTTAGCCAGACGATGCGGAAATCTCGGAGTGACCGAACGCCACGTCGCTTCATCAATATTCCGGCATACCATCGGCTCCAATTCTCCGGTTTCGTTGTCAATGAGTCTGATCGTGGCCACGGCCTTTGGAAGAGCCAGGTCGATCTTTTCCAAAAGCAGATTCAGCATGGCGCCCAGATTCAAGGTTGAAGTGATAGCTATATTGATGTCATGCAGCGCTTTCATACGTTCAAGGTTTCGCGCAATCCGTTGGTTGGCAATAAGAGCTTCCGCCCGCCTCGCTTCTAAGACTTCGGACATTTTGTCCATCGAGGCGGCAAGTCGGCCAACCTCGTTGTGATTGTGGGGCAATCCCGTGCGCGTGCCGAGATCGCCCGCGCCGAGCCTCTCGGTAGTTTTCACTAATACCTTTAGCTGGCGCAGTACGAACACATCGCCCCCGTACCAGGCCGCTATGAGCGCCAATATGCTGACAGCGGCCAAGCCGCTCAGGTTGCGTCTCAAGGCCCGGTTAACGTCAGCCAAAGCGGTTTCTTTCGGAACGCCAACGGTAACGTAAAGGGACACTTTGTGCTGTGTTCCGGCAAGCGAAGTGAACCCATATAGACGTCTTTCGCCATCGAAGCCTTTTGCATCGGCAATGCCTTCCCGTTTACCTAGAGCAAACTTTGCGGGACCAGTGTTCGATATGGACTTTCCGAGCCACCGTTCAGAGTCCGGGTACCGAGCCAGGATTGTCCCTTCATGGTCAGATACCGTGAGGGTCGAGTTCTCGGGGAGCTGAGCTGCGGTGACGAGCTGATTGAGCCAATCTAGATCCAGGGCAGCGTAAACCACCGCCCCCACGGTACTGGCGTTATCAAAGAACACAGGATAGCCGAAATTTAAGCTGGCCTTGCCAGTCACTCGTCCAACTTGATATTCGCCAACCGCAAAGTCCCGCCTTTGGATCGCCTGACGAAAGTATCGCCGATCGGCAATGTTGATTGGTTTGGCCATCGGCTGAGCGCTGCAGAATATTTCACCGTCGGCGGTCGCAGCGCCCAGGTTGGCATAAAGCGGAAATTGCGAGCGCATGTCCGAGAATAGCAGGGCGCATTCGCGGGATTCACGCCGTCGCACTTCAGGGAGGCGGGCCAACGCAAGAAGCAACTGGCGTGTACTATCGACCAAGCGTTCCTGACTCACCGAGGCGATGCGAGCAAGCCTGAGAGCATCATTCTCGGCCGCCTTTGTAGCCGTCTGACGTTGTTCGTGTGCGGCGTAGACAATGAGGCCCAAAGCCGGGAGAACAGCCAGAAGAACAAGCTGGATAAGACGAAAACGAAGACCTGGATGAAACCCGGCGC
>JBOHVS010000289.1:0-6875 GCA_050735975.1 Binatia bacterium
GCCCGGGTTGTATTCCCTCGCTCGATTCCATCACTGAAAAGATGCTCAAGCTGGAACGCGCAGCGATAGAGGATAAGCTCGAACGCGTGCTTCAGCTTCTCGGAGAGCTCGTGCCCACGTTTCGGCCCGTAGATACGGAGGTCGCCACCGAGGCTACAAATACTCCGGCGAAAAAGAAAGCTGCCGGTGCTTTGAGAGCAGTGGCGCGGCAGTCGTAATTACTAGTTTAGGGGTTATAGTTTAGAGTCTAGAGTTTCGAACAATCTTAAACTCAACCTTTCTAATACGAAAACATCACCGCCGAGAGGCCTGTCTGCCTGCCCGCCGCCCGGCAGGCGGGCGTGCGGACACGCACAGGCAGGCTGAGCAGGGAGCAAGGAGCTTCCGATCTCTGACTTCGGACCTAAATTCGCAATCCGAAATTCGCAATTCGCAATTCCCCTTGCACTCGCTCTTAGCCCTTTGCCCTCAACTCTCGACTATCGCCTAATAGTTAATGGTTTAGGGTTTATAGTCTAGAGTTTTCGAACCATCTTAACCCTACGCTCTCAACCCTCAACTCTCGACTATCTCCTAATATCTTAATGTAGTGTTTATGGTTTAGAGTTTAGAGTTCCAGAACCTCGAACTCTCTTTTGATCTTAGCCTTCTTCGTTGGTCTCAACCTTAGCCTAAACCTTAACCTGTCCCTTACCTGTCCCCTAACCCGCACCCCCGGAGGAAATTTATGGCGGAACCACTACTCACCGTTAAACAGGTCGCTGACTACCTCAAGATAGACAAATTCACGGTCTATCGTCTGGTAACGCAAGGAAAACTTCCGGCTTACAAAGTCGGCAGCCAATGGCGCTTCAACAAGAAGCTGCTCGACCGATGGCTGCGGCAAAACCTGAACGTCGGACTTAACGAAAAAAACCAGTAGTTGCGGCTTCCCGAGTAGCAGGCACGGGACTGAGGTGCGCTGCTGTGCGGAAAACGTGCAACCGCAACTTGATGCTTTCTTTTTGCCTGTACAGCCGCGCTTAAAAACCATAGATAGAATAGATAGAAAGGAACACATTTATGGAACAAGAAGAAGATACCAGAATCTACAAAGTAGTTGTGAATCATGAAGAGCAGTATTCAATATGGTTTGCGGACCGTGAACCTCCGGCAGGCTGGAAAGAGGTTGGCAAGAACGGGTCGAAAACGGAATGTCTGGCCTATATTAAGGAGGTCTGGACGGATATGAGGCCCCTCAGCCTGCGCAAGAAAATGGACGAAGGCAAGTGACCGCCGCGGAGGCGCGGAGGACGCGGCAAGGGAAAAGGACTTTCACCACAGAGGACACGAAGAACCCAGCGCGGCTGAGCCGCAACCAAATAGGAACAGAAACTTTCACCACGAAGGTCACGAAGAGCACGAAGTTGAAGAGTATAAACCGTCCGAACCCTTCGTGTCTTTCGTGGTGAGATCATATTGTCTTGTCAATTGGCCAATTTAAGATCGGTGACCGAAAAATTTGCGCGCGGCGAAAACTTTCAAGCATAGTAGTACGAAGGAAGCATTGTTTTCAAAATCGATTATCAGGTCTTCGTGGCCTTCGTGAGCTTCGTGGTGAGGATTTCTCCGCGATCAAAAACCAAAACCTGAGACCTAGCAACTGAGACCTGCCCAACACCCCATGCGCGTTTCCATCATCGTTCCGGTCTATAACGATAGCAAGAATCTATCGGACTGCCTGTCGACTCTCACGACGTTATCTCATCGTGATTCAGAGATTATCGTCGTAGACGATGGATCTACCGACGATAGCCCCGCCGTCGCGGCCGGAATGGGGCTCCGCGTTCTCACCCTACCCAGGAACTCCGGGCCGGCCGCCGCCCGCAACTACGGCGCGCGGCACGCGCAAGGCGACGTTCTTTTTTTTGTCGATTCGGACGTGGTCCTTGCACCACAGGCACTTCACCGGGTCGAACAGGGCTTCGCGGCGCAGCCCGGCTTGGCTGCAATTTTCGGTTCCTATGATGCCCAGCCGAAGGCTCCCGGAATTGTCTCGCAATACCGGAACTTGCTGCACCATTTTGTCCATCAAAATGGCAACCCGGAAGCCTCGACTTTTTGGGCCGGCTGCGGCGCGATCCGTCGATCCGTGTTTGAGCAAATCGGCGGCTTTGACGAAAAGCGATTCCCCTACCCTTCGATCGAGGATATCGAGCTAGGATACCGTCTCCGGCAATCCGGCCATCGAATCCTTCTGGATAAAAGTCTCCAATGCACTCACCTGAAGAAGTGGAAGCTTCGTTCAGTAATCAAAACCGACGTCACCGGCCGGGCTATCCCTTGGTCGCGCTTAATTCTCGAAACCAAGAAAGTCCCGGACGACTTGAATCTAAAATGGGGGCAACGGTTTAGCTTTGTCTTGGTTGCGCTGGCGTGTTTAGCGTTCACCCTTGCTTTGTTTCGACCCGCGCTGATTCTCGCGTCCGCGGCGGCTTTTCTCGGCGTGGCCCTTCTTAACCACAAGCTTTATATTTTTTTCTTTCGCCAGAAGGGATTTTTCTTTACAATAGCCTGTGTACCTTTACATTTGCTCTATTATCTTTACAGCGGCCTGAGCTACATGTATGTCTGGTCTAGTTTTCAGCTGAGGAAATTAGCCGCACTGCCGGTAAGGCCCAGGTTTGGAGTAGAAGATTGAAAAATCCGTTCGAGGTTCGAGGTTCGAAAGTGTTCGAAGGTTTTCGGAATTAGGAGCGAATTTCATGTTCACAGAACGCAACCTATCTTCGGCCACAACACAGCCAGCGGCGATCGAAGAAACTAAACAAGAGTTTACCAGAAGGGTCCAAGCAATCAGCAAGCAGGTTCTCTCGTGGAAGAGTCTTTGGCTTCTTGCCACCGCCGTATGGTTACAAGGCGTGGTGATAATTTTTATCGTATTAGTCGTGCAACGTGGAGTTCAGACCCCGGTTACGGATTGGCTCAACAAAGCAATAGATTTGCTGGGCATGTGAGCTAATGATCCCTCCGCAAACAGCACAAATTTTGCTCGGCGCCGCCGCTGCTTTGTTCTATGCGGTCGCGGTCGCGGCAATCGGCACGGCGGTTTTGCGTTTAGCCATAGGCCGCCCGCTAAGCAGCGGTACCCATGGACAGGCGGGACTCCTGACTCTTCTATGGCTTGGCTTCGTCATGGGCCAGGGCATAACAAGCATGCTCTGGCTGGCCCTCGGCTTGGCAGGCCTTTTTTATCCACCGCTCATCTGGACCGTTTGTGTTCTAGGCTGGCTGATAGCTTCTGCAGTGATTCTTTTGCGCCCGCGTGACGTTCTGGAAGCTTGCGGCACGATTCGGGAGAGCTTTCTAGCACTGCTCTCCGGCCGCCTCTCGCATGCCTGCATCGCCGTGGGGTTACTGGTTGTGCTGTTGCTCCGCGGCGCGATCGCTCTTCTCCCGACTAACGTTGACGACGCTCTGCAGTTTTACTTGGTCACGCCGAATATCATAGCGATCCGGCAAAAGCTGGAGTTACAGCCGTTTCTTTTCCCCTACTATGGCCTCCAACCGTTGCAGGTCGAGATGCATTGGGCGGCTCTGTTCGCAATCGCCAACGAGACCGCCGTTAACGTTTGGGATTATCTTTGCGCGTTGAGTTTTTTGGCCGGTGTCGGCTTTCTTGCCTGGGCCGCTACTTCGAGTCGTCGAGTTGCGATCATCGCGGCCGCGATGATGCTGAGCACTCCGGGATTCTTTGATTTGATGGGCGGCGGAAAGACAGACAACGCTGCCGCTCAATATGGCATCGCCGCATTTCTCTGGCTATTCGTTTTTCGCGCTTACAACCCCAGGGCGATGGTCATGGCCGGCCTATGTGCCGGCTGGGCGATAGCGGGCCGTTTCACGAATTTCATTCTGGTTCCGGGGCTGATCGTGATTGCTTGCACAGCTCTCTACCAATTGTGGAGAACGTCTTCGCCTGATCTTTCCATACGGCGTTTGACACAATCCTGGTTAGCCAACGGCCTGATGGCCGGGCTTGCGGCCGGTCTGGCGCTCGCCCCGATGTTGGTTAAGAACTGGCTTTTGATAGGATGCCCGTTGGCGCCGATTTTTGGCTGCCAGGGGGCCTTTTCTTTTGGGACAACATGGATCAAGAAGGTTAGCGCCGGCGGTTTCGACGATGGCTTCTCGGTACTCGAGTTGTTGTCCTATCCGTTTGTCTGGACTCTTGGAACGCGCCCGGGCATGGTCGGCCGCTTGTCGCCGCTGTTTATCGGTTTCTTGCCGCTTCTTTTCCTCTACTATCGTTCGCCTTCCGTTCGCTCCGGGTTGATGGCCGGTTTGGCCGGTGTTATCGGAATTACTACCTGGTGGTTGTTTTTGAATGACTTGTTCCCGTTCATCCGTTGGATGCTTGTGCCCCTTGGCTTATGCGCGGTCTTATTAAGTACAGGTATTGTCGCCGCTGAGCGGGATTTGCAGGTCTCGCGTGTTTCCCGCTGGTTGTTGACAACCTCCTTATTAGCCCTCTTATTTTTTTTCCTGTTTCAGAGCCGGGCCGTTGTCTATGCGGTTCGCTACATTGCGTCGATCGACGACGGGCGCGCGCGGTACGAAGCCCGGCGTGGATACGATCTGGCGATGTGGCTAAATGCGCGTGTGCAGCCGGGCGAGCGAGTGGCTGGATGGGGGGGTTATTCGCACCTTCTCAAGCCGGACGTTCTGTTGAACTCAGAGTCCACAAACGAATTCGAATGGCTATGGGAGCGCTGCCGTTGCCGCATTCCTTCAGTTTGGACAGGCAACTTGTGGCATTTCTATGCTGAGAGAGGATTCACTTACATCGTTATCGCTAAGAACTCGATTCCCCGCGCTATAGCAGTCCTACCCGATAATATAGCGGCCGAGATCCCGTTCGTGGGGGGACAAGACGCGGTGCTACGGATAAGCAAGCGTTAGTTAGTTCTCGGAGGGAAGACTCTAAGATCATTCTCGCGCCAAGTTCGCCAAGTTCGCAAAGGGAAGATTGATTACCTCGCGCCGTCGACGCGGAATGACTCGGTCTTTACCTTGGCGCGCTTTGCCTGTCTGCGTGCAACGCACAGGCAGGCATTCTTTGCGCGAAAATCTTCCTTCGTGCTTCCTGACCTCCTTTGAAAATTGGGGGCACCAAGCTGAAGATTAGCCGCTAAGGCTCCGCCACATGGCTTCGGACGGGTCCGTCCTTCGGCGGAACTAAGACACTAAACTTCTTTGTGCCTTTGTGTCTTGGTGGCAAAGAGTTTTTTAAAATTTTCCCTCAGTTCCCTGCTCTTGTTAATAGTTGTAAATTCGCAATCCGAAATCCGCAATTCACAATTCTGATCTAAGGCTGCTCAAAAAGATCTCAGAGGCGAGGCGGGTATTTGTCGCTAAGGGCCAAGGCACGGTGCAAAGGGTTGGTCCCACCTCTTTGCTCTTAGCTCCATGCTCCCTGCTCCCTGCTCCTTGCTCCATGCGCTTTGCCAATTCGCTGGAGTGGAGTCTTTTTCAGCAGCTTGCAAGGAGGAATATGAAATCCACGTTACCCAAGACGATACCGCAGTCAGAGGGACTTTGGCTGCTGCATCTCCTAACGGCCATTGTAGCTGCCTATGTCGCCGGCAGATTGACCGTGGATTCGGATCTGGAGCAGCTGATTCTTTATAAGGCGGAGTTGGAGCAGCTCTTTCGTTATTCCTTCCTCGCTCTGGAATCATCGTGGGTCGATTCCCATCAGGCAATGACCCGGGTGGTGAGCCTCCTCTCACCGGAAGAGGCTACGCCATTGTTGGCTGGTTGGAATACCGGGGCGACGCGACGCAATGATCACCGCGCTGTCCATGAGATGTTTGAAGAACAAGCGGCATTAAGTCCGGACGAGTTCGCTCTTGTCTGTGGCGGCGAGCGATTGACTTACCGGGAACTCGATCAGCGCGCCAACAAATTAGCGCGCTACCTGCGAAGAAAGGGAATCAACCCGGGAACGCTTGTCGGCCTCTGTCTTGAGCGTTCTCCGGAGATGATTGTCGGCATCTTGGGCGTCATGAAAGCCGGAGGAGCCTATGTTCCCCTCGACCCTCAGTATCCTCGCGACCGGCTCAAGATGCTTATGGATGATATTCAAACACCGATATTGTTGACCGAGCAAGACTTGGCCGAACGACTGATTGACTTTGGAGCCGAGTTAGTATGTCTTGATCTCGCGCCTCAAGTTTTCGAAGGCGAAAGCCAAGAGCCGCTTGCGAGCGAAGTCACGGCCGGAGATCTCGCTTATGTAATTTACACCTCCGGTTCGACGGGAAGACCGAAAGGCGTGGAGGTAACCCATGGCGGTCTGGTGAACTACATTGTTCACGCAGCCGATGTTTCCGGTCTCGCCCCCGCCGACCGCGTTTTGCAGTTTGCCTCCCTCAGCTTCGATGTGGCGGCGGAAGAAATTTTCTGCTCCCTTACGCGCGGCGCGACACTGGTGCTGCGAAACGATACGATGCTGAGCTCAGTTTCGGACTTTCTCGATACGTGCCAAAAATGGGGCATCACCGTCCTGGACCTTCCAACGGCCTACTGGCATGAAATCACGATGACCGTCTATGCCGAGAACTTGACATTGCCCGAGTCGATTCGCCTGGTCATTATCGGCGGGGAGCGGGCGATTCCGGAGCGGCTTACGCAATGGCAGGCCCGCATCGGCAACCGCATTCGTCTCTTTAATAGTTACGGGCCCACGGAAGCGACTATTGCCGCAACCCTGTGCGAATTGACCGGCGGCAGCGAAAGCGAGAAGTCCTTTGGTGAAGTCTCCATCGGCGGTCCGATTCCCAACGTGCAGCTCTATGTATCGGACCAAGATCTGAATCCCGTGCCTGCCGGCG
>JBOHVS010000290.1:0-5129 GCA_050735975.1 Binatia bacterium
GGGGTCTCCAAGTAGCTCGGGCGGTGGAAGTTTTTGAACTACTCCGCGCAATCCTGCCGAAAATAGCGCACCGCAAGCCTAAACCGGAGAGAATCATTATATCACTGCCGGAAAAATCGAAGGGCGAAGGTCATGCTCGCGAATAACAGGGCACGGTAAACCGCGGCGATGCCGTTAAAGACACCGCGGTTAGGCCAAGCGCAAGGGTCAGGCATAACAATCTTTACAATCTTCTCGGATCGACAGCGCGGGGCCGAGCGCAACTAGAAACTCCATGGGTGGTTCGACTGAAATTGCCCGAACGGTAACCCATCGGGCCAAAAAGTGAGGCTGCTTAATGCCGAGAATTGCGCCGCTTCAACCTGTGTAAGGCCGCGACCGCGTCAGCACTCCTGATTCTGGATCGATACCGGCGATATTCGGTCCTTTGCGTAGATTGCACGAGAAGCAGGCCCATGCAAGGTTTGCTGATGTGGTATTTCCACCGTGTTTTTCGGCAATAATGTGATCGATATGGAACGGAAGTCCCGCGGCGGCTTCCGGAAGTGACAATAATCGCAACGTCCTTGCGCACGGCCGACAACCTCTGCTTCCAGTGCGCGGTCTGGACGTGTCATTAACTTAGCCGGTTGGTGTGTTTTGCAAAGATCGCCGTGCCCTGGACTTCATTAACTCCAGCAAGCGCCCGATGTGTCTGTAATGTTCAAGCTCTTCGGCTTGCTCATCTGAGAGATCGCCTTCTTTCGCTCTTTCCATCAGTTGAGTCATCCGTTCACGGTCGCTTGGATCAAAACTGATGTTCAAGATGGCTTCCGCAGCGGCACGCGGCCAATCTGCAGCGTTAGGGCGAAACACTCGATCAAGGATCGCCGCTTCACTCTTATCAATGGCGGGATTCATAGTCCCTAAATATCACGGCGCGGAATGCCGAGCAAACAAGCGGTTGATCATATCGTCGTGGTCCGCCCCTCCTATTCTAGGTGAAATTTGCGTGCTCTGATTCGACAGCATCGGGTCAGCGACCTCTGATCCGCTTCATGTTGACAGCAAGGGCGTCAACGAATACTTTCGATGCAGAATAGCGGTGTCTGCGTAGGCAAACTTGTCGACTACTTAGGAGGAGCAATGCCGTACGATCTGATCATCAAAGACGGAAAGATTATTGACGGTTCCGGTCTGCCGGGCTTTCACGGCGACGTCGCGGTTAGCGGCGGGCGGATCGTCGAGATGGGACGAGTGAGCGGGGAGGCGCGTCGGGTCGTCGATGCGGACGGACTGGTGGTCGCTCCCGGCATCATCGACAACCACACCCATTACGATGCCCAGGTCACCTGGGATCCGCTCTGTACCTATTCTTGCTATCACGGCATTACTACCGTCGTCATGGGCAATTGTTCTCTAGCGCTGGCCCCCGCCCATCGGGAAGATCGCGAGATGCTTGCCGGAGTCCTGTCCCACGTGGAAGCGATTCCGCTGGAGGCCATTCAAGCGGGGGTCAAATGGTCCTGGGAAACCATCCCGCAGTATCTCAATGCAATAGATCAGCGGCTCGGCGTGAACGTGGCCTCGCTCATCGGCCATTCCGCCGTGCGTCGCTACGTCATGGGCGACGCCTCCCAGGAGCGGCACGCGACCGACGAAGAGGTCGCGGCGATGAAGGCGATCGTCCGCGAGGGCATCGAGGCCGGCGCCGTGGGCGTGTCCTTCGAGCGCAACCCGCGCCATTTCGATTGGAACGGCCGGCTGGCGCCCACCAATCTCGCGGCTGACGCGGAGATTTTTGCCGTAGCGGGAGTGGTCGATGAAGTTGGGCGCGGCGTCATACAGTTCGGTGGCGATCGCAAGCTCGGCACGGAGGTCGCCAAGGCTACCCGGTGCCCGGTCTTCTACGGCAATATCACGCAAGCGGCGGTCGCTCCGGACCGCTGGCGCAAACAGCTCGAAGAAACCGAGAGCCTGATGCGCGAGGGGCATCGCGCCTACCAGTTCGTCATGCCGCGGCCCGGAGACCTGCGTTATACGCTCAAGACCGCGCAGCACTTCGACGCGATGCCGACCTGGAAAAACGTCATGTTGCTGCCTCTGGAGATGCGCAAAGAAGCTTTCCGCGACCCGGAGACGCGTGCCAAACTACACAAAGAGGCCGTCGAGACGGCGATGAATCCCAATCTTGCCGGCGATTTCACGCGCCGGTGGGATCTGCAGTTCGTGTTCCGGCCGGCGCTGGCGAAGAACCAGCACCTCCAAGGAAAGAGCGTCGCCGAGATCGCGCGGGAACAGAACAAAGGTGTGCTGGACGCGTTTCTCGATTTCGCGTTGGAAGAAAACCTGGAGACGGAATTCGAGCGGCGCGAAGTCAACAGCGACGAAGCGGCCATGAAAGCGTTGCTGACGAGCCCGTACACGATCATCGGGCAGTCGGACGGCGGGGCGCACGTGGTTTTTCGCACCGATTATAGTTACTCCACATATCTCTTGTCCCACTGGGTTCGCGAAAAGCAGATCATGTCGCTGGAGGACGCGATCCGGAAGCTCACATTCGTTCCGGCATCGCTCTTCGGCCTGTTTGACCGGGGCTTGGTGCGGCAGGGGATGGCGGCAGACCTGATGGTGTTCGATCCGGCGACCATCAGCCCGCTGGAACCGGGCGAAGCTCATGACCTGCCAGGTGGTGCCAGACGGCGCAAACAGCTCGCCAAGGGAATCGAGATGACCGTGGTAAACGGGCAAGTACTCATGGAAAGGGGCGAACACACCGGCGCTTATCCGGGCAAAGTGGCGCGCAGCGCCAGCCCCGCGCAGCAATAACAGCAAGCAGGATGATCATCTTTGAACCTTGCCACTCTTTTGGCCCGGCTATCGAGTTTATTTCATCGGCAGACGTGAAGAGGAATACAGCTATGCTTAAGCCCCAGGGGCTTATCAACGGTCACTACGAATGCCGTCGGCTCGACGACACGATACCGGTTTTTACCGACTTGTTGGCGATGGAGGTTCTGGAGCGAAAAAGCGGTGAAGCGACTTTGAAGCATCCGAACACGGACTGGCGTTTGATCGTCCACGAAGGCGGACCGGAGGCACCGCACAAAGGTTTCGACAACCACTATGGATTTCGCGTCGGCAGCCATCAAGAAGTCGAAGCGGCTTGGCAATATCTCGAAGCGAACAAAGAAAGATATCGACTGAGCAAGATCACAAAGCCGCAGCAAGCGCACTATGCGTATTCGATTTATTTTAACGAGCCGGGCGGCAACACGCTGGAAATAGAATACTACAATCCCGGCGGCGCGCTGCACGGCCGTTCTCATACCGCCGGCCATTGGGGAACACCTCTCTCGATGGAACGGTTTCCGGGCCGCGGCTACATCCCTCAGGCGTTTAGCCACGGCACCCTTCAGTGCGATGATTCCCAGGCGAGCCAGCGCTTCTACACCGAGGTCTTGGGGCTGGAAATCGCCGGCCGGATGAACATGGCTTTTTACATCAAGCACCCCGCTACGCCCTGGTACATCGTCACCCTGCCGCGGGCCCGCCGCCAGTATTTGGCGCCGGTGAATCGACTTACACTCCGACTTGAATCGGCGGCGGAGGTCGAGCAGGCGCACAGGGAGTTTTCGCGCCTCGGCAATACTTTGGGCATTGCCGAGGTTCGTCCCCTCGAAAACCCAGAGGACCGTCTAAGCTTTATTTTTAGCGATCTCGACCGCAACTGGTGGGAGCTGACAGCATAAGCGGTCCCATGCTCTGTCGCGATAGGAAGGCTCAATCCAGGAGATAAACTCATGAAGATTGCTCGCATCGAAGCAACCTCTCACCGCGTGCCGGCGAAGGTGCCCCTGCTGCACGAGCCGATTATACGCGACATTGTCTTCGTTCGGGTGGAGACGGATGGCGGGGTGACGGGATACGGCTTGACTGGACCGATTCAACGGTTTGCGGCGCGAGAACTCATCAACCGCGAAATCGCCCCGCTGCTCCTCGGCAAAGACCCGCTGGCGACGGAGCGTCACTGGTACGACCTTTTCTACCGGCTCAATCCTCGCGCTCAAACCGGCGCCTGGTCCTCTGCTGTCAGCGCGGTGGACATCGCGCTCTGGGACATCAAAGGAAAGCAGCTCGGCCAGCCCGTATGGAAGCTTCTGGGCGGGTACAGCGCCACTGTTCCCGCATACATCACTTTTGGCCTACTGGAGTATAGTCGTGAGCAACTCGTGGAAGCGGCAAAGCACTTTACCGCGCAGGGGCATGACAAGCTTAAGATGGTGGTGGCCATCAACGGCGCGCAAGATCCGGCGGAGGATGCCGCCCGAGTGAGCGCCGTCCGCGAGGCGGTGGGCGATCAGGTGGAGCTCATGGTCGACGCAAACTACCTCTTTTCGTTTCCCGTTGCGTTGGACCTGGCCAAGCGCATTGAGTCCTACGGCGTTAAGTGGTTCGAGGAGCCGGTCTATGGAAACGATGCGCGGCTTCTTGCGAATCTCCGGCGGCAGACTCGGATCCCCATCTCTGCGGGTCAGAACGAGGGACACAAGTGGCGCCATCGGGAGCTGTTGGTCCACGAGGCGGTAGACATTCTTCAGCCCAACGTCGTGTACGTGGGAGGTTACACTGAAGGCGCGAAGGTTGCCGCCATGGCGCAGGCCTACAACATACCGATTGCCAACGGCGGCGGCTGGCCGCACCACAATATGCATTTGATCGCGGGGGTGGCCAACGGCTGGCGGGTAGAGTTTCACGTGCCGATGTGGGTGACAGGAGAGATGATCTTTCGCGACCCGCCGAAGCCGTCCCGCGGAACCGTCACATTGACCGAGCAGCCCGGCCTCGGGTTACAACCCAATGAAGAGGCACTCAAAGAAACACAGGAGCCGTGACAGGTCGACTGCTGCCTTCGATCCGCAGGGCTTGCCCCGTGATCTTCGCGCACTAAGTTTGGCGTTCCGTTCTTTGTAACGACTCGGGCCAGTGGAGGACCGAAATGCAGTGTCCTCTGTGCCAGCATGAAAATCTCTCTGGTGTGAAGTTTTGCGGCGAGTGTGGGGCGCGACTTGAGTCGGCATGCCCTGCTTGCGGCACTTCCAATCCTCCCACCAACAAATTCTGCGGTCAATGTGGAGTGTCGCTAGCTC
>JBOHVS010000291.1:0-4130 GCA_050735975.1 Binatia bacterium
AATAGCGCGCTGACCCTCGCGATCGTCGCCGGCATGGGCGTTGCGGATGTGAGTGAAAACGGCTTCGCGCTGGGATGGGACGAGATCAAGTTGCCCAATCCGGTCTTCGCCGGCGACACGGTCTATTCTGAATCAGAAGTACTGGAAAAACGGGAGTCCAAATCGAAGCCTCAATGGGGGATTATCAAAGTCCGTACCCGAGGCATCAAACAGGACGGCAAGGTCGTTATCGACTACTCGCGGAGCGTGATGGTTTGGAAAAAAGCCTATGCTCCGAAACAGGATCTTTTTCCGGAAATCAAAGAAGACAAGTAAACCGACGTTGAACTTTGAACGCTTGAACCTTCAACGAAGCGACACTGGTTGAGAGTTCAACGTTCAAGGTTCAAGGTGAACGTGAGGTGAATGTGGCAAGCAATTCAAGACCATCGCGCGCTTTGGATGGTGTTAAGATCCTGGCGTTTGAGCAGGTGCTCGCCGGCCCGTTTGCGACGTGCTTGCTGGCGGACATGGGCGCGGAAGTCATCAAAATCGAGCGGCCCGGGGTTGGCGATGTCATCCGCGGATGGGATTCGGTCGTGAAGGGTCTGTCTTCGGGCTATATTTGGCTCAATCGCAACAAGCGCAGCTTCACGGTCGATGTAAAGAAGGAAAAGGGCAGAGAGATACTTGGAGATTTGGCGAAGCAGTCGGATATTTTCTTCGAGAATTACGCCCCCGGGGTGGCGGGACGCTTGGGGTTGGGGTACGAGAAGATGAGCGAAGCGAATCCGCGGCTGATCTATTGTTCATTATCCGGCTACGGGCAGAACGGGCCGTATCGCGACGTCAAGGCCTACGATCTTTTGATACAAGGTGAAGGGGGAATTATTGCCACCACCGGGTATCCCGACAAGCCGGCGCGAGCAGGTATAGCCATCGCCGACATCGCGTCGGGAATGTATGCGGTGATCGGCATTCTCCTGGCTCTCTACCAAAGGGAAAAGACCGGTCTGGGGCAACATATCGATGTTGCGATGCTCGACTCAATCGTGTCATGGCTCGGTTACTTTCCACACCATTACTGGCATGCCGGTGAGGAACCCGCCCGTGTCGGGATGCGCCACCATTACGTTACTCCGTACGGTCCGTATCTCGCGGGTGATGGCGAATATGTAAACCTCGCCGTTGCCAGCGCGTCGGATTGGGAGATATTTTGTCGTCATGTGATTGAGAAGCCGGAGTTGCTCGACGATCCTCGTTTTGCCACGGTTGAAGGCCGGCGCAAGAACCGCGGCGAATTGGAAGAAACCATCGAGAAGATTTTTTTCGAGCGCGACCACAAACACTGGTTGGCGCGGCTCAAGAAGGCGGAGCTGCCGCACGGCCAAGTGCGCGGCATCGCCCAGGTGCTCGCGCATCCGCAAGTCGCCGCGCGAAAACTCATCCGAGAGGCCGAATCTCCAGTTGGCAAAGTCCCGGTGATCGCCAATGCGCTCAAGATGTCGGCGAGCGAGGCGCGTTATGACCGGATCCCGGCGTTGGGCGAAGACAACGAGGCAATCCTGCAAGAGCTCGGCTACGACGCCGAAGCTATCACCGAGCTGCGCGGCGAGAAGGTAATCTAAGCGAACAGGTCGATCTAGCTCGAAATCTCCTACGACTGTGGGAGACCGTGGCAATCTGCGTGGCGCAGCATCCTCGGCTCACTCCTCAGCCCCCGGTCCGGTGCTTCCACCATAGCTTTGTCACGCGCGTCCTGACAAACGCTCCCACATTAGCAACACGGTTCGATGTAAGTCATTGATTTCACTCACTGACTCAAATGGCACAGTGGTTGCGTATTCCGAACGATATGCGACAAAAACTCCTTGTGGTGGAAGACGACCCGATCAGTCGCAAGAACATTTCTCACTATCTTAGCGAGGACGGATTCGAGGTCGAGCAGATACCAGATGGGATCAAGGCGCTCGAGCGATTTGAGGAGGAAGGATTCGACCTAATTCTCACCGACGTCGTGATGCCAGGCATGGACGGACTTAATTTGACGGAGCGGGTCCATTCGGTTTCCCCTGCTACTCCCGTAATTATCATGACAGGAAATGGCGAGATCGATTTTAACAAAGCGCGCGCGGTAGGCGCGGCCGACTTTATCAGGAAGCCTATCGTCCTCGAAGAAGTACTCGCTAAAATCAAGAATCTTCTCGTCCCCCGACGTTAAATTCAGTCATCCCGGTTAGCGGGTTTCAATACATCTCCGGCTCTGAGCTCTTCAACTTCACGGTTATGCGGGAGGGAATCCTCGCCAGCTCTGTATTACCGATCTCTCTTAAAGAGTGGCCGTGAAACGAATCAAGAATCTTACACAGATCAGGTATAGCGGCCGGGTCATCTAGCCGGATAACGGCGCTGAAAACCGCTTTTTCAAAACCGACCAGCAGCTCGATTGCTGCGCCGGCATTCTTTTCGGCAAACGGCCGGGCGCTTATCAACCGCCCGAATCTCTCAATGCCTTCAGTAGATCCATTCGCCTCCACCTCCACCGTCGTCATCCATGACCAGGAGGAAGGATCCCACACCGGTTTACTCTGCCACGTCATCTTCGGGTGAGTTCGTAGCCTCATCGATTCACTCTCGGTTTGCGCACATACCTCTTCCGCTTGTCACCGTATCGTTAGGAGGCATCGAACTTTAGGAAAGTACCTGGGCGATGTCAAGCGGATTCCTGACAGCTGAGAATCTTACAGTGGAGCATGTTGGTTATGCGTTTCTCAACAACCAACTCACATTGTCGATAATTGGGTCGTTCCTCATCGGCGCAAAACCTCCGCGAGGCGCCGCCTTCGTAGCAGGACAACCGTGCTTTACGGAGGCGGATCAGGTTTTCTGATGGGTGGTTCTTGTCCGGAATGAGAACGGGACGGGACCGGCCGGTGCGGCGGTCGCGGAACAGTGCAGCAGACTGACTCCCGCAAGCTCGCGCGGCGATAGCCGGGACTTCAGGCAGATAGCAACCTGCGCCACTCCAGTTGCAGAGTTCAATGTCCGTTGCCCGTGTCTTCAACACCGGCTGATGTCGGGTATCGATCTGTTCTCTTTACGTATCTGCGGACAAACAAGGCATATACGGAAGAAGGTGTGAACTCCTCGTTAGTGCAGCCATCCAGAGCGGTCTCATATCTAATCGTGATGACCGTTCCCTGTCTGGAGATCTTTAGAAGCCGAGCGCCTTTCAGTTCGACGTAGGCGCCGATCGCGCGCAAAGCCTGCGGCAGGCTGTGTGCGTCCGGTTTGCCGCGGTCTTGCCGTCTTAGTTGCCCGTTCTCGTTCAATCGCTTGATATGTTCTGTCGTATAAATCAACTCGAGGCCCTTCCGCGGGTTACGACCGGGAAATATCCCCTGAAGCACCTGAAGAGCTAGCGCTTCAAAGATGTCCTTTAACTTTCTTTTCTCGCCTCTTTGAGATTCCACCCGGACAACATAATTCGCCGCTTCACAGCGTAACTCGAAAGCTTCGACCCGCAGCGCTTCTAAAGCGCAACCGATCGCGCGCAAGTCCTTGGAATAATCACGGGCTGAGTCTTCGTTTCTTCTAGCCATCTGTCATCCATCCCCGAAGTTAATCTTGAGAGCTGTGTTATGCGAGATAATGAGCATAGATTACCATTCAGAGGACCCGGTCAACCGTCTTAGATTCTCGCGAAGAAAGACAGGCTGTCTGCAAAATCCGTTTGTGAATGAGTATTGCATCGAGACTCCTTACCTAGCCTTTCATCCGGTCGAACTTGCTTTGAGAAGTATTCGCCTTGAATTCACGCCAGCGGCTTGATCCAAGGCTTCCGCCGTCAATCGATCTGCCATGTAACTGACGGCCATCTGGCCGAGAGCGCTGATTCGTAGCGCATGGTCTGCCTGAATCGTCTTGAACTCTTCATAGCACTCGAGCTCATTCAAGTAGACCAGAGCTATCACATCGTCCTGATTTTCGATCGTATCGATATCCTGAACAAAAAAGGATTCGAAACTGCTGCGCATCACCAATGCCGTTTTGATATTCAGCAGCCACTCGACTCCACGGACCCTTAGAAAGACGGTTATTGTCCAGGCGATTTGGGCGTGCAGAGAGGAATAGTCGGGCTTTGCTACCTC
>JBOHVS010000292.1:0-3039 GCA_050735975.1 Binatia bacterium
GCGGCGATCCCGTACAATCCGTTTCAATCCGCCCTCCACTCATAGAGACCCAAGGGAAGGCTATCCAGATAACGGGCAACATCCTCGGCCTTCATCACGTCCGCATATTTCATGTTCATGTCGAGCAGGTTGGCTTTATGAGACAACTGAATGCGGTCGAAGGTGCCCTCCTCCACCACCGCGACATAGTAGTTGAAAGAAAAAGCGTCGATGACCGTCGCGCGCACGCAGCCGCTTGTCGAGCCACCGGTCACGAGCAGGGTATCTACCGCGTAATCATTGAGCACGCTTTGAAGCGGAGTTCCGAAAAATCCGGAAGGCTTTTGCTTCTGAATGACGATGTCCGCGGGCTGCGGCGTAATCTCCTTTACGATTTCCATTCGCTGTGAAAAGGCATTGGTTTGGTCTTCTTCGTGCCTGTGATTCTTCCACGGCCTGCGTTTGGATTCATAGTTGTTCTCGGGGCCAAAACCCGTCGTATAGATAACCGGGATATTCTTTTGTCGCGCTTTGCCGATGAGCTTGCGCACCACGCTGACTGCATCCCAGGCTTCTTCCCCGCAGCTATGCCTAATCCGCTTGATGGATTCGAGGACCGGCTCTCTCCGGTCGCCCACCCAGTTATAGTTCATGTCGATGACGACCAGAGCAGGACGCGTTCCCAAGCCGCGAATCCGTCCATAGCCGCAGGCTCTCAGCACCAGTCTGTCTCTTTCGGTAATCGCGTCATCCCAAATCGCCATCCTCGCTCCTTTGCCGGATTTACTATTCGTTCTAGTCTCTGCTCCCCCTCACCCAAACTTCGCAATCACCCTCTCCCCAGAAACGGCGGCACCTTACCTTCCGTTGCCTGAAGATACCTGACGAATCTGTACTTGTTCTCCAGCAAATCGACATCTGGCCGGGGTATATCCCGATGAATCAGGCTCTCCTGAACCTTGCAAACGATCAAACTCAATCCTTTCCCCACCATTGCCGGATTGGCTTGCTTTTTGAAACTCTCCAAGTCGCTGACGGTCACTGCCCCATCAATCCCTGCTGCTTTCGCAACCCGTCCCAGATCCGTTTTACCGCCCGTCGCCGTTGGCTCGCTGATCCTGGTGCCGCTATACATTCCGTTATCGAAGACGAATACGGCAAGATTATGAATCCCCAGGTTTGCGATCGTGGCCAAGCTGCTCAACGACAAAAGGACGCTGCCATCGGATTCCAGCACAACCACCGGGCGGTTTGGCAGGGCCATCGCCAGCCCGGCGCCTACACTTAGCGCAGCCCCCATCTCCCCCAGAAGAAGGTTTCCTTCATGCTTCGAGAGACTGCCCCATTCTATTCTCTGGCCGCTTTGCGACGTGACGATCAGATGGTCAGTGATCAACGGCAGCAAAACCTGCAGGCACTCGTATCGCGTCATATGGTGAATTCCCCCGTAAAGATCAGCGCTACGGGCTCTCTAAGAGAGTTCATGGTCCGCACCGCGCTCTTGATATTAGTTTCAAGATTTTCGCCGTTCTCGAGTATTCTATATTCGATGTCGAGCGCCTTGAGTTGCGGAATGAGTCGCCTGCCGGGGAGGGAATAAAGGAAACTGTTTCTCTGATCGTCGAATCCTCCCAAATGGCTGACCAATAGAAGAACGGGAATGCGCAAATGCAGCGCTACCACCACCAGTTGATAACAAGACACATAGATGCCGGTGCTTTCCATGTAACAAGCCGCCTGCTTGCCGCCGAGGGTTGCGCCGACCGCGATGGAAACGGCGTCCGCCTCGCTGGCCGCCGGCGCCAGCCTGAAGCCGGAGTCCTTGCGCATCAAAGGCAAGATTTGGCTTAGCCTACTCTCCGGCAAATAGCTCATAAAGTCGATGCCCGCCTCTTGCAAACCCGTCACTATTTTTGTCGCGAGTTCCGTTTGCATTGTTCTAAAACTCAAAAATCGACGCGGATTTGTTGAATCTCATCATGATCATGGCGTTGTTGTGTTCCTCTCCTCTAAGCACGCTTCTTATAGTTCACCGGCGGCATTTGAAGCGTCATGCCAACCTTTTTTATTTCATCTTCGTACATCCGGCGCACATTCGGATCCTCGTCTTCATACTCGATCATATCGCCGCCCTCCTCGGTGCTGGTAGCCATCAGATCCCACCCACCGATAGGATACTTTTGTCCCCATCCCTTCAACGCAAGCCGCTTCACCGGCTCTTTGCTCGTGGTAAAGTGTTGATGAAACCACCTGTTCGGAGGAGTGAAGAGGCTTCCCGCGCCCCAGTCGTACCGTTTCATGCTTCCTCCTTCAGGCCACATCAACGAAAACCCTTTGCCCTCAAGGACGAAAATAAACGCACCCGGTCCGTGTCTATGAGCTTTTCGGTAGACACAGGGCCTGCCTTCTGAAATGTGTCCGGCGATGGTGTTGTGCGCCAATTCGATTTCGACATTTCTGGCCGCCGGACCGCGCTCCTTCCATTCATGCAAGGACAGCTTGGTTATATCCGCGATGAAGTTCGAGTCCCACACCCTGCCGGGTTTTTGCTCTCCTTTGCCGGAAAAATATTCCGGTTCCTCTTGATAACGATCACGGAAAGCAAAGGGATTATCAAATACAAACTCGATGTTGTGATAGAGGTTAAAAACCGCCGGCGCATTTGTCAGAGCGACAAAGCGCGCCGGTTTTTGACCGCTTCCATTGACCAATCGGTGCCAGGCATTGAGCGGCGGCGCGAACAAACCATTGGGGCCCCATTCAAAGGCCCGCTTTTTTTTCTCGTCGATCCACACCTCCGTCGCGCCGACGCCGTCCAAGATAAAGATCATCTCCTCGTACATGTGCTTTTCCGGCTCGAGCGATCCTCCGGGAGGAATTTCACATACATAGGGCGTTGTCGCCGTCTGATCGTTCGCGGAACCCAAGACCAGCCACGCTCCTTTTCCTCCCATTCGCGCCCAGGGACCCACCTGGACGTTTCGAAGATCCCTCACGACAAAATCTCTGATGATCGGTATCCCTTCCGACTCAATCCATGCTTCGAATGGAGTTACCTTG
>JBOHVS010000293.1:0-10638 GCA_050735975.1 Binatia bacterium
CGAACAAGAATACCGACTCAAACGGCAGGATACAACATAGAGATGGGTGAGATATGCCGCCGATTCAACCGATCCGTTCCAGCCCGTTCATGTAGGGTCGCAGGACTTCCGGAACCACCACGCTGCCGTCCTTCTGCTGGCAGTTTTCAAGGATCGCGACGAGGGTCCGTCCTACCGCCAACCCGGAACCGTTCAGCGTATGAACGAAGATCGGCTTGCCCTTTTTCTCTTTACGGTAACGGATCTGCGCGCGCCGCGCTTGAAAATCTTCAAAGTTGGAACACGAGCTGATCTCCCTGTAAGTCGATTGCCCGGGCAGCCAGACCTCTAAATCATAAGTCTTTGATGACGCAAAGCCCAAGTCGCCCGCGCATAGCTCCACCACTCGGTAGGGAAGCTTGAGTCGCCGCAGCACCTCCTCGGCGTCATTGACCAAAGTCTCGAGCTCGTCATAGGACGCTTCAGGTTCGGTAAACTTTACCAGCTCAATTTTATTGAATTGGTGCTGTCTAATAAGTCCACGCACATCCTGACCGTATGAGCCCGCTTCACGTCGAAAACACGGCGTGTAAGCGACGTAGCGGATCGGCAAGACGTCGTTGTCAACCAATTCTTCCCGATGGATGTTTGTCAGCGGAACTTCGGCCGTAGGAATGAGAAACAACTCGGGGTCCGATGTCCGAAATAAATCGTCTTCAAATTTTGGCAGTTGCCCGGTTCCCGTCATCACTTCCCGAGTTACGAGAAAGGGCGGCAGGATCTCTTTGTATCCGTGCTCGCGCGTGTGAAGATCCAGCATAAAGTTGATCAGCGCTCGCTCGAGCTGTGCCGCAGCGCCGCGATACAAGGCAAAGCGCGCCCCGGAAAGCTTGGCGGCGCGGGCAAAGTCCAGGATCCCCAGCTCTTCGCCGATGTCCCAGTGATTTTTCGGAGAGAAGCTGAACTGCGGCGGCTCGCCCCAGCGCCTGATTTCCTTGTTATCTTGAGATCCCCTTCCCAGCGGAACGCCCGGATGAGGCGAGTTGGGCAAGCGCAACATGAAACTCTCGAATCGCTGTTCGATCTCAGCCAGAGGCCCCCCACCGTTCCGAATCGCCGCGCTGACTTCCTCCACTTCACGCATCAACGAAGTAGTATCCCCGCCGCTCTTTTTTAGCTTGCCGATTTCGCCGGAAAGACGGTTTTTTCGTTCTTTGAGTCTTTCCAGGTTCGCCAGCGCATCGCGCCGCTCGCGATCGAGCGAAGCGAACTCATCCCAGTCGATCTCCGTTCCGCGCGTAGCCATGCGCTCCTTCACGCGGCTGAGATCTTCACGCAGAAGCTTTACATCCAGCATGAATACATTCTAAGTCACTTCGAAGGCATTTTCGATGTGCTCGAAGACGGGTTCACGGCCGGGCCACGAGATGCCGACGACATCGAACCTGGCCGCGCGATTATGCAGCCGTTTTTCATGCAAGAAAAACATCGCTGTCTTAATCATCTTTTTCTGCTTCCACCAAGCAACCGCTTCGGACGGCGTCCCAAACGCATGTCCTGAACGGGTCTTCACCTCGACGAACACGATCACACGGCCATCCAGCGCGATGAGATCAATTTCTCCGGCCGGGCAGCGGTAATTTCGTTCGACAACCTTATAGCCCTTTTTTTTCAGAAACCGTTCAGTAAGCCTCTCCCCTTCCTTGCCTAGCAGCAGCTTCCCGTTCTTCACAGGCGGCCTTTCGGAAAAGCAAGATCAAATTGCGGCTCGATCAGGCGATGAATAAGATCCCGGACCGGCCCAAAGCTTCTTCGGTGCGCGGGAGATGGTCCGAACCGACGCAGCGCTTCGAGATGCGCCGCGCAGCCGTACCCTTTGTGATTTGCGAAGCCGTACTGCGGAAACTTCGCGTCCAACTCCGTCATCAACTCGTCACGCGCGACTTTCGCTAAGATCGATGCCGCGGAAATCGAGAGACACAGCCGGTCACCTTTAATAACAGCCGCCTGCTGCGGCACTGTTTCTAACGCAATGCCTTCGGAGTGAAACAAGGCCGCCGGAATCTTTTGATCGCCGTCGATTAGAAGGCAATCCGGCCTGGGATGTAGCGCCTGGTAGGCCTTTACCATCGCTAGAAGACTTGCCTCGAAGATATTGATTCGGTCTATCTCTTCAACGTCCACACGACCCAGACCCCAAGCCACCGCTTCACCTTTGATGATTTCGACCAACCTCTCGCGCTGGCCGGCCGACAGCAATTTGGAATCTTTGATATCCGGATTGCGGTATCCCTGCGGGAAGACAACCGCGGCAGCCAGCACCGCTCCCGCTAAAGGCCCCCTGCCGGCCTCATCCAGTCCAGCGATCCTCGTAGCGCCCCGGGAATATCTTTGTTCCTCGAACGACGCGAATCGCTGAGCGAACCCATCGGAAAATGAAATTTGCTCAGCGCGCATCGCCTTCTTTTAAGCCAAAACCGTATGAAACTGCAAATTATTCATGGCAAAGCGCAAGGAGAAAAGAGCAACGAGCAGATATCAGAGATCAGAGGTCCGAGGTCAGGCCCGGAAGGAAGATCCCTCACCTCCGTTCGGGACGACGCCTAAACGCTAGCCTAAACCTTAACCTCAGCCTTAGCCTGCCCTAAATCGAGTGGCATCGGCGCTGAGCTTGTGTTAAAAATTTCCAATGAAACTCACGCGCGCCGAACTTCAACGGGTGGCTGCCCTAGCCCGCCTTCGGCTGACGGCCGAGGAGGAGGGCCGCCTGACCGATCAACTCGACAAGATCCTCCAGTACATGGCGAAACTGAATCAGTTGGATACTAGCCACGTTGAACCAATGGCCCACGTTGTCGATATCATCAACGCCTTTCGCGAAGACAGAGTTATCAACCAGCCTGAACCAGAAGCGCTGTTGGCCAATGCTCCCGAGCGTGATGATGGTTTTTTCAAGGTGCCGAAGATCATCGAATGAACCCGGCTTCGCTTACGATCCACGAACTCAGCGATAAACTGCGCAATCGTGAGATCTCCGCCCAAGAGCTCACCCAGGCGGTGTTTTCTAGAATTGCGGAAACCGAAGACAGGGTTCATTCCTACATCACCCTGTCTCGTGATCTCGCGTTGGAACAGGCGGGGCAAGCCGACGAGCGCCTGCGCCAAGAAACGGACCCGCATCCGCTCCTGGGGATTCCGCTCGCGATCAAAGACAACTTTGTCACGCAAGGGATGCGCACGACGGCGGGATCCAAGATACTGGGCGAATTTCTCCCTCCCTACGACGGCACGACGGTAAAAAAGATTCGCAGCGCCGGCGCCGTCATCACGGGCAAAACAAACCTCGACGAATTCGCTATGGGATCCTCGGTCGAAAACTCCGCGTTTTATTCCACACGTAATCCTTGGAATACCGATCGGGTGCCGGGGGGATCATCCGGCGGTTCGGCAGCGGCCGTAGCCGCGGATCAATGTATTGCAGGCTTGGGCACAGACACCGGCGGATCCATTCGGCAACCCGCGGCTTGCTGCGGCATCGTCGGACTCAAACCGACCTATGGTCGGGTTAGCCGGTTCGGTATTATCGCGTTTGCTTCGTCTATGGACCAAGTCGGCCCTATGACCAAAGATGTGCGAGACTGCGCTCTCCTGTTGGAAGCTATCGCGGGTCACGATCCCGCCGACTCCACATCGGTGAACCGCCCGGTGCCTCGCTACTCTGAAGCGCTGACCGGTGATGTTAAAGGATTGCGGCTTGGAATTCCCAAAGAATACTTCGTCTCGGGCATGCACCCAGAGGTCGACCGGTCGATTCGTGGAGCGATTCATCGCTTTCGGGATAACGGAGCGGCGGTTGAAGAGATAAGCCTACCGCACACCGAATATGCGGTCGCCGTTTACTACATCGTCGCGACGGCGGAGGCGAGCTCGAACCTGGCGCGTTACGACGGGATGAGATACGGCTACAGAGCGAACGCGAAGGATCTCCAAGAAACTTACATGCTGAGCCGAGCTGAAGGGTTCGGACCGGAAGTCAAAAGACGCATCATGCTTGGCACTTACGTTCTTTCAGCCGGTTACTATGACGCTTACTACCTCAAGGCCCAGAAGGTACGCGCTCTGATCAGGAAGGACTTCGACGAAGCGTTCAAGCGTTGCGATGTGATTATTACCCCGACCGCGCCGACCACCGCTTTCAAAATCGGAGAAAAGACTCAAGATCCATTAAAGATGTATCTCTCGGACATTTTCACAATCTCAAGCAATCTAGCTGGATTGCCGGCCATCTCCATACCATGCGGCTTCGACGCGGAAGGTTTGCCGATCGGCATGCAGATCATAGGCAAGCACTTCGACGAGTCCACCATCCTGAGCGCAGCATACGCATACGAGCAATCCACTGAATGGCACGAAAGAAAGCCTCCGCTCTAACCGATCATGAAGTACGAAGCTGTTATCGGCCTCGAAGTCCACGCTCAGCTGCTCACTCAATCGAAGATATTCTGCGGTTGCTCAACAAGATTCGGCGATGCGCCGAACCAGAACACTTGCCCGGTCTGCGCGGGCTTCCCCGGCGTATTGCCGGTACTGAACAAAAAAGCCGTCGAATTTGCCATCAGGGCCGGACTGGCAACCCACTGTCGCATCGCTCGATCCAGCCGGCTGGCAAGAAAGAACTATTTCTATCCCGACTTACCGAAAGGGTATCAGATCAGCCAATACGAGCTACCGATTTGCATCGACGGCCACATCGACATTGAGTCTACCACGGGCGCTAAACGAATCCGGCTGACTCGAATCCACATGGAAGAAGATGCCGGCAAGAGCATTCACGATGCCCACGGCGACTCAAGTTTGGTCGATCTCAATCGTGCCGGCGTGCCGCTGCTTGAAATCGTCAGCGAACCGGACCTCCGTAACGCCCAAGAGGCGGCCTTCTATCTCAAGACGCTGCGGGCCATTCTTCAATATCTGGCGATTTGCAACGGCAACATGGAGGAAGGGAGCTTCCGCTGCGATGCCAACGTCTCGGTCCGGCGCGAAGGAGAGACAACGTTGGGGACCAAGACCGAGCTTAAGAACCTGAACTCATTTAAAGCGGTCGAGAAGGCCATCGATTATGAAATTCACAGGCAGGTCGAAGCGCTCTCCAGTGGGGCTAAACTGCTCCAGGAAACACGCCTTTGGAATCCCGATCGCGAAGTCACCCGCTCTATGCGCGCTAAGGAGCTTGCGCATGACTATCGGTATTTTCCGGACCCCGACCTCCTTCCACTGGTTATCGATCAGCAATGGATTGACCAGATCAAATCGTCTTTACCTGAACTGCCGAATGCGCGGCAACGGCGCTTCATATCGCAGTATAATCTCCCGCCCTATGACGCTGACCTGTTGACCCATCGTAAGGACATCGCTGATTATTTTGAGGCGGCGTTGAAGATCCATTGCAATCCTAAAGCGATCAGCAACTGGGTCATGGGGGATCTGTTTCGTCTCTTGAAGGAGCGAAAGCTCGACGGTGATCTTTATATCAATCTTTGGCCCCTTGCACCGGAAAATCTCGCCGGCATGGTCCAGCTCATCGATCAAGGAAAAATCAGCGGCAAGATCGCCAAGGCTATTTTTGACGAGATGTTGGATTCAGGCCGTTCGGCTCAGACCATTGTCGCGGAAAAAGGGCTGGAGCAGGTCTCGGATGCCGCTAGTATTGAAACGGCAATCGATGGCGTTCTCGCGGCGCACCCCGAACAAGTTGCGGAATATCGGTCGGGCAATGAAAAGGTGCTCGGCTTCCTGGTTGGACGGATTATGAAGGCGACTCAGGGAAAAGTAAATCCGCAAAAGACCAACGAAATCCTGCGGCAGAAGCTCACGGGAGAGAGATAGAGACAGGGACAGAGACCGAGATCGGGGATGAGAAATCGGGACAGACACGAAAACAAGGACTAGTTCCGGCCGTCCAGTTCGCAGGCCCATTGCTTTCGACCGGAGCATTTACTTCTCAATGTCATCGTGCGACGGCTCGGTACTCGTCGCGGGCTCAATTCTGGACCGCTGAACCTCAGGCCGGTACGCCTGGGGCAAATTCACGACAATTCCCGAAAGACCGTCTTGCCGAAGCTGCTTTAACTGGCGCTCAGCATCCTCCGGCTCGGAAAAGTTGCCAATCCTCACGCGGATGGCTCCCCCGCTATCAGGCATGGTTAGAGAGACAGCATAACCGCGGCGTCCCAGCCTCTCGGCCCAGCGCTGAGCCTCGATTCTTTCGGCAAATGCGAGTTGAATGATGTAACCTTCCAAAAAACGGGGTGCCGGTGGCCGTTGGGGTGTTGGGTTGTGAGCCGGTTTTAGAGCGATCACCCGATCACCTTGCTCTTCGAATGGCTGATTGTGTTTTGACTTCGCGGCAATCGCCGGTTTCGGCTGAGGCGCGTCCGGGTTACGCTCAAGTTTGGGAGCAACGGCCTTTGCAACCGGTTGCTTGTCTTGCGCCACGCGAGACGGGGACGACTTCCCATCCGTTGTTTGCTTCGCCACTATCGTCGGTGATTTTTTCTCCGCTGGTTTGGCTCTGTTTACTTTCTCGGTGCTTTCGGATTTTGATGCCCGTGGTTGCGCCGGCGCGGTTTCGGTCATTGAATTGCGGGGGGCCGCTCCCGCCCGTCCCGCCTCTAGGTCGGGCTTCACAGCCGATTTGGCAATGTTCGCAACCGGTTCAGAGGTTTTTTTCTTCGTCTCCATTACCGTCGCCGGCTCCGCCGGCTTCGCCGCGCTGTACTCGGCTTTAACCTTCCCCGGCGACGGTTCCTTCGTCGCCGGCGTTCCAGATACATCACCCTGCCTGGGTGAACTCAAGCGGTCCCCGACGGATGTCGCCTTGGCTGCCGAGATTGATGGTTGCGGCGGCGCAGCCGCGGGAGCGGCTTCGCGCGCGTTCTCTTTTACCGCCGGGCTGGGTTTTTCATTCTTTACCGGTGTATTTTGGGCCTTCGTCGCTTCGCCAGGCCTACCAGCCGCCGCCGAACGCTCCGTTCTCTTTGGCACAACCTTGGACGGCTCTACTTTTGCAACGATCGTCTCCTCTCGAACGGCCGGATGGTAAGCGGGGACTGGCTCAGAGGCGCGATAAGATAACAGCCGCAACGGGGCATCTGCCCGGGCGGCAAAAATGACCGCTTCCCCCAAAAGACTATTCTCGCTGATCTCCTGCCTTAGAAAGCTTCGAACTTTCTCTTTCGGAGCATAAACGATGGCGCGTTCCAAAATGACGCGCGCACCGGAAGTCTCCCGTACAACGCTGCGCCAAGATAAATTCAGGCCGTAACCGGCCAGCTCCCGTTCCTGATAGATCTCAGAATCAGTTGAGAGAATTGTTAATAACTCAATGCCATACCTCGAAAAAAGCTGAAGGAGTTTCTCGCTATGTTCATCTTCGGCTTCGAAGGTTTCCGGGACCCCCATGACGACTTCAAGATACCGTTCGTCGGGACTCTTAGTAGCCGAATGTGTAAAAAAACCGATGCCGCCAACTGTAGCTATATTGTTGGCAAACTGCAGCGCGGAGGTCTTACGGTTGTGGACGATCTGCTCGACCATGCGTTCCAAATTCTGCTTGTAGCGATCACCCAAGTATTTGGCCTTTGGCGTACTGTAGTAGCTGGACGGGGTTGTGATCAACCCGAATACCGCGTTCTTGTTCGCTGGAGCGTCATGCATACCGCAGCCTACTATCAGCAAGTAAAAACAATTAATGAAATGCATTAAATATTTGTCACAACTCTTCATGTTTGTTATTTGCTCCCGTCAACCGAATTTCGTTCCTTGACACAACTTGGTGACGACTTATAATGAAACAGTTTTTTGCTCAATATAAACTCTGGAATCCCCAAAGACAACAAAAAAGCGCAAGGGTGCTGATATGGCGCTGGGCGAACTGCTGCTAGCAAAAGAAGTAATCAATCAAGAGCAACTCCAGACAATTCTCCACCAGCAGAAGATAGCTGGAGGGCGGTTTGGAGATAATTTAGTCGCGCTCGGCTATGTCACCCGAGAACAACTCGAGGCGATACTTCAAGAGCCGCCTCCAGCGCCAAAAACCATCCTCGAAACCGGCCTGGACAGCAATTTTTTACTCAATCTGCTTCTGCGAATGATGTATCTCTCCGGGCTCCAAACCATTCCGGAGATGTCGGAACAAATTAAACTCGCGCGCGCTGTTGTCGAAGCGCTCCTCGGCTTCGCCAAAAAGGAGGCCCTTGTAGAAATCAAGGGCCCTCTGGAAAACAACCACGCCATTATGCGGTACGCGCTGACCCATGCCGGTAAAGAGCGAGCCGCGGAGGCATTACGACGGTGCGAGTATATTGGACCGGCGCCCGTGCCTTTGCCTTCATATCAACTACAGGTTCAGAAGCAGACCATCACCAACGAAGTCATCGGCATGGAAAGGCTTACAAAAGCCCTCTCGCATTTGGTTCTGCCGCAAGACATCATTAGGCGGATCGGCCCAGCGGCCAACTCAGGGCGCGCTATTCTGGTCTACGGCGCCGCGGGGAATGGAAAGACATCGATTGCGCAGGCTTTGGCTGAAGCTTTTCAGCAGCCCGTCTATATTCCCCACTCCCTCGAAGAGGACGGTCAGATCATCAAATTTTTCGACCCGGCCGTGCACGTCTTGATGCCCAGTACAATCAATGGCACGAACGGATCTTCTCATCCGATGCTTCTTCCGCCGACGGAATACGATCCGCGGTGGGTGCGCTGCAAAAGACCGGCAATTATTACGGGTGGTGAGTTGACTCTCGAGATGCTCGATCTCGACTTCGATCCTCATTCGAAGTACTACGAAGCGCCGCTTCACATGAAGGCGATCGGCGGGATTTTCATCATTGACGATTTCGGACGCCAAAGAGTGAGGCCTAACGATCTCCTGAATCGCTGGATTTTTCCACTGGAACGCAAGGTGGATTATCTGACTTTGCACACGGGCAAAAAGCTCGAGCTTCTGTTCGACCAGCTTATTATTTTTGCAACCAATTTCCCGCCGGAGGAGTTGATGGACCCGGCGCAGCTCCGGCGCGTCCATTACAAGCTAAAAGTCGAGCCGCCGACGGTTAACGAGTTCAGAGAAATTTTCCAGCGCATCTGCGCATCCTACGGTCTCGAATTCTCTGAGGAGACTATGGCCTATCTTTTAAACTCTTTTTACATCAAGCATAAAGTTCCGTTCGCCGGATTTCACCCCAAATTTATCGCTGAGCACGTCATTGCGGCGTGCCACTATACCGGCACGCCTCCTCGAATTACGCGTCAATTGCTTGCGGACGCCCTGGAAAACATGGTGATCCTGCCTTCTTCGGTTCGAGACTAAGCAGCGATGCCGCAACCCCTAGCCCTCGTCATCCATGCGCTGAAGTCGTCTCCGACAGCCGTAACAAGACTGTTGGAGGCGCGCGGGCTTTCGGTGCATCTTACCCGCAGCTTGGATGAAGTGGAGCGGGTCTTTTCAGCCTTCCCTCTGGATCAAATCAAGTTCGTATTCGCTGACGTCGCCCTTTGTCGCGGCAACACCTGGGAAAGTCTGATTCAGCGCTCGGGTCGCTCCCCTTCAGAGTTAGCCTTCATTTGTTATCACCCCGAACACATCCATCATCTGTACAATCTCTTCGGCTACATACCGTCCGCCTCGGACGATGGCCGGTCGTCCGATACTCTCCAGCCCCCCATGGTGATCGGGGAGACGCCGCAATTTCACGGGGTTATTAACCTGGCGAACCGTTATGCCATGCACGATATCACAGTCTTAATCACAGGTGAGACGGGAACAGGGAAAGAGGTTATGGCCCAGTACATCCACTCCCACGGACCGAGGGCGGACAAACCTTTTGTCGCCTGCAATATGACGGCGATCCCAGAGACTTTGGTTGAGAGCGAGCTTTTCGGCTACGTCCGGGGCGCCTTCACTGGGGCCGATCGCAACAAAAAAGGCTTGATTGAGGCGGCCGAGGGCGGAACGCTCTTTCTCGACGAGATCGGCGATCTCGCTCCGGCCATCCAACTTAAACTTTTGCGTTTTCTCGAGACCCGGGAGTACTACAAAGTTGGCGACTCCACGCCTAAGACGAGCGATGTCCGAATCATTGCCGCGACGAACAAAGAGCTCGATGAAGCGATTCAAACCAACGGCTTCCGGAAAGATCTCTACTTTCGCCTGAACAGCGCGCGAATCATTCTTCCTCCGCTACGCGAACGAAAAGAAGATATCATATTGCTATTGGCCAATTTCATGTACGGGACATGCCAGCAATACGGAAGACCCTTGAAGAAGCTTAGCAGCTCGGCCAAAGCACTGTTGTTGAATTATCCGTGGCCGGGAAACATCCGGGAGCTAAAAAGCGTCGTGGAGAGCGCGGTTATGGTTTCCGACGGTGAATACATTACACTCGCCGACCTGCCCATGCATCTTCAGCAATATGCAACCGGCCATCGCGAGGAAATCGGCTCCAAAGCAATACGTAACATCGAGGAGGGTGAAAGGAGTCTTATCGAAGAGGCGTTGCGACAAACGAACGGCAACAAAGCCAAAGCTGCCGAGGCCCTCGGGATATCGACTCGGACGCTTTACCGAAAAATCGAAAAATTCGCTATCGCACAATAGCA
>JBOHVS010000294.1:0-16767 GCA_050735975.1 Binatia bacterium
AGTTTGTACTCACCGTTCCCAACCGCATCTAGGTAGCCGGCTGCTTTAGCGTTAGGCAATGTGAATCGGACTTGGGTGAGTGGAAACTCAGCAATTTTAAAATAGGTTTCGATATCCTTTGCGGTAATTGTCTTTTTGCGTTCCTGACTCGGTGCCAAGTTCGCCAGAAAGTAGGCAACCAGAGCAGCCATCTCGTTCGCAGAGCGAGGTTTCTTTTGATCTTTCAAAACCTTTATGTGAATTGGCAAATTTTGCTGTCCAATGATCGTGTCACTTCCGCCTCCGGTTGCACCTGTACCTGCACCTGATGCACCCAAATCTAAAGATCCCGTGGAGGGTTCCAGGACGATTTGAAGTCGTTGCAGCACGTACCGTAGGATACTTGCCCGAACGTCACCTGTTAGTGGTTCCAGGGCGTTGAGAACAGCTTTTATGCCTTCGATCTCTTTGTCAATGTGTTCCGCCACGTACTCCTCCTTTGAAGAGACTGATCGCGTCGAACAATCTGTATCTATTCATTTTGAGGAAAAGCTGGTCGCAATTCTGGGACCTTTTACGTAACTTGTCAAATGTGTTGGCAGTGACATTGCGGATAGCTTTGACGACGGGCTCTTCCGAGTTCATTTGTTAGGTAACGGTCAAAGTAGCGCTTGACACTCAAGGACGCTGCAGTCAGGGTCAGCAAAGCGGGGGCAATGTTTTACTCGTTTACGTCGAAAGCTATTAATTCGCTTTCCTTCGTCAAAAACCATCCGAGGCGGATAGCCGTGTATTCCGTGGATGTCCCTTTCATCCTTTAAAATCGCGGTGATTCGATTGTAGGGGCGAGCGAGCGGCGTTGCTACAGAATCGAAGCAACTCTGTCGGATTTAGGTCGGAGCGATAAAATGGCTGCCCCATAAAGGGAGTACGAGGGAGGGGGTCAAATCTTGACTTAAGTACTTCACGCGGAGGTATATGGTGGGGGACTATGGCGCGTCCACTGAGAATTTTGTATCCCAATGCTTTTATCACGTCACTTGCCGGGGTAAACGACCGGTCCGTAATTTTTCGCGACGATCATGACCGAGCGCGTTTTCTGACCCCATCTCCTCTCAAGCGAGAAAAAATCAAGACTGAACCGAAGATCCGAAAGTGGTTTCAGGATCTCGTAAAGCTAAGTACTTAAGTCAAGATTTGACCCTAACCTAGGCTAAGCCTAGGACCCCCTTAGTCAGTGCTGGACGACGAAGACTTCCTTGCTCCACCTTTTGCACCGGTTGGGCGGCATGGGTCGGGTCAGTTGGAGGAAAACTTGGTATCAGGGAAACGGAACCGGGTCAGACTTTTACGACTCGACTATCTTGTTGAGTCCTAGGCGCCGACCCTCACTGACCAAAGTCTTCCGCCCTTAGTTCAATCGGTTTCCCGTGCGGCGTGCGGCGCATGGCGCGCTCCCAGGCGCGGTAATGCTGCGCGAGCGTTTGGGCCGACGTCAGGCCTTTTTCCGCGACCATGCGTTCAAGGGTCGCAAGCCAATGGTGGTAGTAGGTCTCTCCAGTGTCCTGATCGCCGGCGGCCTGCGCTTTCTTGATTTCCTCGCCGAGCATCGCTGCCCACTCGCTCCAGGCGAACAGACCCTTTTCGTACAGCGCCAACGCCATTGCAAACGCATGGGCTTCCCAGGGAGCACGAAACACCGGGCCGTTCGCATCGCGCGGAATGCCCGGAATCGCCTCCGCGGCGCGCCGGGCGGGTTCCGGTTCAATGACGGATCGTTCAGACATGTTCGAGATAAGGCTCAAACGCTTCGATGGAAACCTTCAACGTTGGTTCCGCCTCAGCGCCCCAAAGCTCTTGGGCATCGAAGCGCACCGTATAAAGCCACTGCGGATCCTCGCCTTTGCCGGCAGCCACGGAGTCGGGAAAGATGTGAGCGCCATGGAGGCGCTCGACCACGCCCACGTGTCCGCGCGCATAGCGTGGCAAGCGCGTATGCGTCGTCGGGTGAATGTTTTTCGTGCGCACGCGGTCGCCCACTTTAAACCGTGCGGGCGCGGGCGCCGGGCGTCCATAGGAGCCGCGCCGCGTGACCTTTTCCACATCGGCCAGCGTGAACCGGCCGCGGTTCAGAGTCTTACCGGGGCGCAGTGCACGCCCGGCGGCGACCTCGTCCTCATCGATGAGACCGCGGTCAATGAGCAGGCGCACGTTGCGTAGAAACCATTTCTCGTAGTAGGAGCTGGTCAAATAGACAGTCGGCGAAAGTAATTCGACGAAATAGCGGCTCGTATCGATGCTCCACACGCGGAAGACGCCCATCGCGCGGCTCATCGCCAGCACGCGCCCCTCCCATCGATGATGAAAAACCGGCTCGTTCGGCTCAGGCTCGACTTTGCCAAACCCATCCATGCCGCCCATATCGTGGACGCCGTCCATTAGGCCACCTCACTCGGCTTTTTTGGCAGGCCCGCGCCGATCATGCAGTCGCGCGTGATTAGTTTGGCAAGCTGGGCTTCGCTCCAGCCTTCGGTTCCGGCTGGACGCATCGGCACGACCAAGTAGCGGGTCTCGGCCGTCGAATCCCAAATTCGGATCTCCGTCTCGGCCGGCAGCGCGACGCCGAAATCCGCGAGTACTGCGCGCGGCTCTTTTACGAGGCGCGAGCGGTAAGGGAAGGACTTGTACCATGTCGGCGGGAGGCCGAGCACATCCGTCGGGTAACACGAGCACAACGTGCACACGACGATGTTGTACAGCTTCGGCGTGTTCTCGATGGCGATCAGGTGATTGCCGACCCTTCCCACTTGCGCAAGCGTGCTCGCTGCTTTGCTCGCGTCTTCTAGAAGCGCTTGCCGAAACAAAGGATCGCTCCAGGCCTTGGCGATAACCTGCGCGCCAATATGCGGGCCGATTGTAGTTTCATAAAGCTCGACGATGCGATCGAGCGCGGCGGTTTCGATATACCCCTTCTCGGCCAAAATAGTCTCGATCGCGCGCACCCGCAGCTCCATCTCGGAAAGATGGGAGCCCTCATTATCATCGTGGTCATGTGCAGCCATGGGCGAGATACTACTAACTACCGCGTATCGGGTCAAATCTTTTCGGGGGTGATTAGGGTAAGCCGCGCCCACAAGTTCCATAACTGGCGCGCGACTGGTGCGCTACGGAGAGGATTGAGATCCCTCCTCGGCTGCGTCGTGATCCACACATGGTAAGGCGGCTGTCGCCGAGTAAGAAGCGGTTCGAAACCCGAAGAGAAGAACGGTCGCTTGTATCGAGTTGACATAACATCGCGATATCGGATATTCCCCTCTGTGTGAGCTTCGCCGTGGAAAACACCCGATACGATTATTCGCCGATTATCGGAAGGAATCCCGTGAAATGGCCCCATGGGGCGCGCGTCGCCCTGTGGGTCTGCCCGAACATCGAATACTTCTATATCGGTAAGGCTCTGCGCGGCGGATTCGGCACGCCTCATGTGCCCGATGTGACCGGTTACAGTCTTCGGGACTATGGATCTCGCGTGGGCGTCTTCCGCCTCATGGAGATTCTTGACAAGCACGGAATCCGCGCGAGCGTCCTACTGAACGCGGACGTGTGCAATAACCAACCCCAAATCATCGAGGAAGGCAACAAACGGAATTGGGAATGGCTGGGCCACGGGTTGACCAACAATCTCGCCCTCAACGATTATCCGCCGGAAGAGGAGCGAAGGATCATTCGCGAGACGACGGAGATCATCACCGGAGCAACCGGCAAGAGACCGAAGGGGTGGCTCGGACCCGGCTTGATGGAGAGCTTCGATACCCCGGACTGGCTCGCCGCCGAGGGATACGAGTATGCGTGCGACTGGGGCTGCGACGATCAGCCCATCCCCATGCGCGTCAAGAGCGGCAGGATGATCGTTATGCCCTACGATCAAGGCATCAACGACATCAACATCTTTCTGCGTCGAAACCATACGCCGGAACAATACCTGCGGATGGTCTGCGACCAGTTCGATACTCTACACCACGAGGGATCCACCAGCGCGCGGGTCATGGCGATCCCTCTCCATCCTTTCATTATTGGTTTTCCTTTCCGCATCAAATACCTGGACAAGGCTCTTGAATATATCTGTTCCCATCAGCACGTCTGGCGCGCGACCGGCTGGGAGATCGCGGAGTGGTTTTACAAACACTATTACGAGGATCCAGGACGACCGCGTTCCTAGGATAGCCGATTCTCAAAGGAGGCTTCTATGCATAACAAGCTCGCGCTGCTTATCGCCGCATTGTACGGTTTCGCCTTTGTCGCCAGGGTCGCAGCAGCTCCGGCAGCCGAAGAATTTTATCGCGGCAAGACTGTTCGCTTCATCGTGGGCTTCAGCGCTGGAGGCGGGTTCGACACCTACGCCCGCACGATCGCTCGGCACATCGGCAAGCATATCCCCGGGAAACCGACCATCGTAGTAGATAACATGACCGGCGCGGGCAGTCTGATCAGCGCCAATTATATTTACAACCAGGCCAAGCCTGACGGTCTCACGATAGGGCACTGGATTGGCGGCCTGATCGTTCAGCAGGTCATCAAGGCAAGCGAAGGAATAAAATTCGACGGGCGAAAATTCGAGTGGGTCGGCCTCGTCGTTAATGACAACCCCGCCTGCGTTCTGACCAAAGCCAGCGGCATCCAGAGCTTGGATCAATGGCTCGCCTCCAAAGAGCCTATCAAGGTTGGGGTTACCGGCGTCGGATCGGATACTCACTATGTCCCCTCGATCCTAAAGGTGGCGCTCGGACTACCCATGCAGCTCATCGAAGGATACAAAGGCACCGCCAACATCCGCCTGGCCGCTGAGTCGGGAGAACTCGACGGTGGTTGTTGGGCCTGGGAATCACTCAAGCCTACCTGGCGCAAGGGGCTGCAGAGCGGAGATGTCAAACCGGTCATTCAAGCGGTGCCGAAGAAGCATTCGGACATGTTGGACGTGCCTAACGCCATAGACTACGCGAAGACCGAAGAGGCGCGCCAGCTGCTCCGAGCGGGCATCCACAACACCTCGGCCATAAACCGCTCCTTCTCATTGCCTCCTGGCACGCCAAAGGACCGGGTGGCCGCCTTGCAGAAAGCCTTCATGGGGACGATGAAGGACCCGGAGTTCCTGGCCGAAGCACAGAAGTCGCAGCTGGCCATCAACCCGCTGCCCGGCAATGAGGTAGCGAAAATCGTGGCGAGCTTCTTCGAGCTAAAACCCGACATTGTCGCCAAGCTGACCGAGATCCTCGCGCCTAGAAAGAGGTAGTCAATTTCCCATACGAGGCGGCGCGCCGTAGATCATCGGAACTTGGGGAGGGATGCGCGGGGAAGACAGATTACGCGGGACCAGGTAAGTTTGCGGAATTTCACCGATTCTGTTCCATGGCGCGTGTTTTTGACGCTTAGATACCCATTTTCGCGGTCGAATTGGGCCTTGTACGCTTCACGGATTCTCGTAGCGCATACGCCCATCTACCTGCTCAACTTCGGGATTACCCACCGAGCTCGGCAGACGGCCTAACCTAAAACACTTGTTCCAAGCATTCCAGCCGTTCAATCGCTGCGCTCCGTTCAAATCGTTGAACATCACCAGTCGGAGCAAGCCGGAGTGAAAGCCGATGTTACAGGAGGGGGCGCTGGGGGCCAGGTCTTGCAATCACGTATTTATTGCAATGGAAGGCGCGATCCTTGTGACTGGGAGTCACAACTCGACCGACTCTCTCGAACGGACGGAACAATATTTCCGCACGCTTTCGCCCCGTCGGAGTTCGGGCGCCAGCGAGCAATTCTTGAGCTACGACGGAGCTAAAATCGATGCCCGGAGCGTCCTTATCGTAAATCTCACGTATGAAAGGAAGAGTTGTTCCGCTTTGAATGAGGTCGATGTACAAGTCGGTGTCGATCAGGTGCTTGGCCACTAAAAAACCTTTTCTACACCGCCCTTGCCAGCTACTTTTTCCAATGATTTGAGAATTTCTTTTTTGAAAACTACAGGTTCAATGCGGCATCGATCGCCTCGGTCTCGGTCTTGACACCCAGGATCGTCCTTACCCGGCGGATTTTCTTCTCATCAAGATAATAATCTTTCCGTTTGAGATTGGTTTTCATCGGATCTCCATACAGACAATGGTCTATTTTATACGTATATGGCCCGACTTCAAGTCCGACGCTATTTTGAAAACGGGCCTTGGTCCCATTTACCTCTAATAACTCTTCTGCAGCCTCGCGTAATGTTGGGCGGCCGCCGCGAATACCTGCGAACGGAAAAGCTCGGACTAATCGACTCCATCGGCCCGGTGTCTTACCATGGCTGCTCTTGTTGCAGTCGTGACCCCGGCTCGGTTATGTTCCCAAACGTTTTTCGGATTCAACTGTGGAGTTGAATTCCTCTTTACATCCTTTGAGGGAGAATCACATGGACGATTTATTTCGATTATCGGCGAGTGAAGCCGCGGCGCGCATTCGCGAAGGCAAACTCACGTCCGAAGCTCTGGTACGCTCCTGTCTCGAGCGAATCGATTCGCGAGAATCGCAAGTGAAAGCATGGGTCCATTTGGACCGCGATTTTGCCCTGGCGCAGGCGCGGGAATGCGACCGGAGCGCGAGCCGCGGTCCGATTCACGGAGTTCCATTCGCTGCCAAGGACATTATGGACACGGCCGACTTGCCCACGGAGTACGGATCTCCCATCTACAAAGGCAACCGTCCCGCGTCCGACGCCGCGTGTGTGGCACTGAGCCGCGCGGCCGGCGGGGTGCTATTAGGCAAGACGGTGACGACCGAGTTTGCCAGTCGATTTCCATGGGGCAAGACGACCAATCCGCACAACCCCCAGCATACGCCCGGTGGTTCCTCCAGCGGCTCCGCCGCCGCGATCGCTGATTTCATGGTGCCGCTGGCCTTCGGCACCCAGACGGTCGGATCGGTGATCCGTCCAGCAGCGTTCTGCGGCTGCATCGGATACAAACCGAGCTACGGCGAAGTGAGCACGCAGGGGGTGAAGCAGAATACGGCGTCCTTCGACACCGTGGGGCTTTTCGCTCGCGCTGTCGAGGATCTCGCTCTGTTTCGAGCCGCGGTGACAGGATTCGCCGCGAAACCTCTGGCCGCCATTCCTGTGAACGAGCTCAAGATCGGCTTTTGCCGCACCATGTTCTGGGACCGTGCGGAAGAGTACACGAAAACTTTACTCGAAGAGGCCGCAAGCGCGCTGGCGAAGGCCGGAGCGAAGGTCTCCGATTTCGATCTCGGAGACCCGTTTGAACACTTCGAGGCCATGGGCCGACGCATCAATGATTACGAGTTCTCTCGTGCCCTCACCTGGGAACGGAATCATCATTGGAACCTTTTGAGCGAGTTCCAGCGCGACAAACTCACCAACTGGCTCAATGTCTCCTACGAACAATACCGAGAGGCCGAAGCCGTGCTGGGTCGGTGCCGCAGACATCTCGCCGACGCCATGAAGGATATCGACCTGCTGCTCACGCCAAGTGCTCGCGGAGAGGCTCCGGTAGGACTGACCAGTACGGGCGATACCTCGTTCAATATCCTGTCGACGTGGACATATACTCCTTGCGTCACGCTGCCGGTGTTTACCGGGCCCTCCGGTCTGCCGGTCGGCATTCAGCTCATCGGTCACCGAAACCAGGATCACCGTCTGTTGGAAGGGGCCCAGGCTGTTTACCGGGTGTTCTCGAAATCAACATGACCTCCACGATGGAAGCCGAGGGAATTCTCGCAGCAAAGCTGTTCCAACTGATTACAGCCGTTTCACAGGTTCCACGATGCCGAGACCGAGAAATAGCACGGCCTTGCAGGGGAGAGTTCTCAAACTCCGGCGGTAGCCAGAAACTATTGCTACCGCGATACAAGATCGCGTAAATATACTGCCGTAAAGGTTTGGTTAACGTCTGGAACAATTGGAACCTTTGGAACATCTGAAGCTGGCTTCGTTTGCATAGGAGGTGCGTATGGGTATGGTACGGTGCGTTACGGAAATGGGGAGGGGGTGGATGTTCACGGATTGGATTACACGGCGGCCGCCAAGCGGGCGGTGTTCGATGCGATTCATCACAGCAGCCTGGGATTTCCGCGGCTAGTGGGCAAGACCGCCGACGATATGCGGGTGGATGTGACGATCGGCGTGCCCAAACCCGAGGCGGTGGATCGCCGGGCCGTGCTGGAAACGTTGCCGCACGGCACCGGCCATATCAACGTGGTCCACGGCGGATTGCAGGTGCTGAATGAAAAAGGCGACGACGGTTGGCTGATCGCCAACGCCATCTTAATCGTCAGCATGGACAACGGCAAATAGCGAAAGAATCGTACCAGCGTCTGGTCTTGCAATTACACAATCCTTTTTGCGGCTAACTCATCTGTCGGAATCGGTTCCTTTTACCCGAGCGGGTTTGACGTTCGACTAATCACAATTCTACGCGATCCGTTTCCATGCTTAGAGTCCGTAAAAGCGCGCTGTGTTATCGACGAGCAGCTTTCGCTTGCTCTCCTCGCTGATATCGTTTCGCTTCAGGAAAACATCGGCCGCGCCGTAGAGGCGGTCTCCATGCGGGATATCGGAACCGTAAACCCAGCACTGGTCGCCGAACTCTTCGAGGGCGAACGGCAGCAGTTTCTCATCGACCTCGAAGCCGAAGTAAATCTGTCCGCGCTCGATGTACTCTTTGGGCAGATGCTTGCCGTTGTAACCCTTGTGAAAATCAATGCCGGCTCGCGCTCCGGGAAAGCCGCTGTATTCTTCGATCCGCTCCACCAAAGCGGGTACCCACGAGCAACCGGCTTCGAGGAACGCAATCCGCAAGTTTGGATAGCGGTCGGCGATTCCCTTCGAGATCACGCGGTGGAAGGCGAACTGCACGGTCAGCCAAAAGGATATTGTCGTCTTGTCATGGTGCGTGTCGTTCACCTGGCCGAGGGCGCGAAAGCTGTGTCCGGTATGCACCGCGACGGGAAGCCCGGTGTCGTTTGCCGCGGCCCAAATCGGCTCCATGGGCGGGTCGTCTATTCGCACGTCTCCGGTGACGCCGAGTAGCATCACGGCCACGGCTCCCAGCTCCTTGCCTCGCTCGATTTCACGAACCGACGCCTGCGGATCGACGGGGTCGATTACAGTGACCCATTTTAGGCGGTCGGGACATTGGCTGGTGAGATCGGCGACCCAGCTATTGTAGGCGCGCATCATCGCCACGGCCAGATCCCGATCATAGGTGATCGGATAGGAGAGAAACATCGTGGGATAAATCACCTGAAGCTCGGTGTTCTCCCGGTCCAATTGTTCAAGGCGAGCTTTGACCGAGCGCATTTCCGCGCTTTCGACGGGGTCATGAGGACTGATTCCCGGCGTGACTTTGGCCGCGATGCCGTTCTTGCTCAGGGGAAAGCCGGCTTGCTGATAGGGCCCGCTTCGCACGGGAAAAGAGCGGGTATCGATCATCCAGTAGAGCGGGCCGTCCGGGCCGGTCTCTATAATGCTGGGTCTTCGATCCTTCAATTTAGGATCCCAGTATTTCTCCGAGAACGTCACTTCGGATTCCGATACATGCCCGTCCGCGTCCCACGCCTTGATCATCTGCACCTCCAAACTGATCTTGTGGAAAATTCACAGCAGAAAGACTTTATTAAAAGCTGTACAACGCGCGAGCGTTCGGCTCAAGCTTTCCGCTAGCCACAACATTCGCGATTATTTCACTACACCTGAGTATTCGGCCCGCCGCTCCAGAACGTATCTCCAACAGCAAGGCTATGCGTGCAATCGTCGAGGAAATGTGCCATCCCTGAACCAGGACGGGTCATGAAAGCCAAAGCTTGCTCCCAAGTGTCCAAAGCGACGCTGTTCGTGCAGAAGTTCGAGCCGCTGCGACCAGCGACTCATAGACCTACAATTTTCGTGAAGCGGCCGAAGAGGTAAATGCGCCATGACGCTCATCATCAATAACCAAGAGGTCCAACAGCTGCTCACTATGGAGGACACCATTGCGGCGCTGGAACAAGGGTATCTGCAGCTCGCGGGTGGTGAGGCGGTGTGCCGCCCGCGCATCGACATCCGCATACCCACCAGCGATCCGGCCCGGAACTATCAGTGGGGCACCATGGAGGGAGGATCGACCGCCGGCTATTTTGCGATCCGCATGAAGTCCGACATCATCTATGAAAGCGAATACCATGGTGTGATGACGCAGGAGAAATATTGCGTGCGGCCCGGCCTTTACTGCGGCCTTATCCTGCTGACCTCGATCGAGAACGGGGAGTTGCTTGCCTTCATCAATGACGGCCACCTGCAGCACATGCGGGTCGGCGCCGACGGCGGCATCGGGGTGAAGTACCTCGCGAACAAGGACGCGGAGGTAGTCGGCATCCTGGGCTCCGGCGGCATGGCGCGCACGCACATGGAGGCTTTCACGCGCGTGCGCAAGATCGAGAAGCTGCAGGTGTTCAGCCCGACACGCGAGAACCGCGAGCGCTTCGGCCGCGAGATGGCGGCGAAATACAACATCGAGGTTAAGGTGTGCAACCGCCCCGAAGACGTCTACAAGGGCGCCCACATCCTGGCAGCTCTCACCGATTCCGCCGTTGAGGTAACCAACGGCGCGCTGCTCGAGAAGGGCACCCACATCGTCGTGGTCGGCGGCAGCGGCAAGCCCGACGCCGAGAGCCTGAAGCGGGTCGACGTCTACCTGCGGTTCGGCGACACACCGGCGCCGGTCGGGCATCCCGAGCTCGCCACCGATGCCGAACACATCGGCTATGAGGCGCGCCCGCAGCAAGCCAAGTACGGCGACGGCCGCCGTGGGCGCCGCAAGCACGGCAACTCGCTGCCGGATCGGCGCGTCACACTCGCCGACCTCGTCGCGGGCAAGGTGAAGGGGCGCACCTCGCCGGACCACATCACCTATTCGGAACGCGGCAATCTGCAGGGCGCCCAGTTCCACGCGGTAGCAGGCAAAGTCTACGAGCTTGCGAAACGCGCCGGCCGCGGCCGTGAGATTCCGACGGAGTGGTTTCTGCAGGACATTCGCGACTGAGCCTTCTTTTCGGCCGGATCACCGCGCGGACCTCCAAGCCGTTGGACCCGCGTCAGGTTTCGAGAATTCCAGAGTTTTAATGTGAAACGTTTTGTTCTTAAACGATCTGATGCTCGCCTCAGAGATACTTTGTCGGACGGCGGATGGTGCGCCACATGTGCGCGGTCGGGCTGTTGTCGAAGCCCAAGCCCTCTTGCGGCTGCCTGAAGTTACGCCCGACGATGTCGATGAACGGTTCCCAGCTCACCACCGCGTTGGGGTCGAAGGAGTAGATGTCGTGGACGGTAATCATGCACGCGGTCATGTACCACTTGTGATCCCGCGCGCTTGTACGCGTCTTTGATGTAGTCGTCGGGCTCGTAGTCCGGCCCGAAATGCTTGACGTACGCTTCCGGATACGAGTAGCCGACCGACTCGTCGGGGAAGAAACGCAGCGCCTGGTGCGCTCGGACCGCCCAGCTTACCTCCTCGTCGACGTATGGCTCGATCAACTGCGCGCCCCAGTAGCCGTGATCGCTCTTGATGAAGATTGCGTTGGCGATATCGTGCAGCAGGCAGGCGAGAATCGTTTTCTCGAGCATCGACGCCTTCAGCGCATGGGTCGCGCTTTGCAGCAAATGGTTGGTGCCCTTCGCGCGGTACTTGAAATAGTCGAGGAGCGTCGGCTTCGCCGGCATTTTCGGTAGCCGTGGATCGTCGTCCATCAGATAATACTTCCCGTCTGTAGTCGTGCGCCCAGAAGCCATGCCCGACGCGCCGAGCTTGCCGTCCGTCATATTGAACAGCGCCGATTTCGAAAGGAGCACATCGAGCTCGTCGCTCATTTTGCGCTCGAGGGCGTCTGCGCGCTCGTTCAGCGATATATTGTCAGCCATGGCTGTTCCTCCTAATTGAGTCACCCGATTATCGAGCTTACTTCCGCACGGATGCGCGCGCAACACATAAACTCCCACAGAAAAGGGAGATGGTCGCGCAGCCGGTTCAAGTCTTTGTATGTTGACAACCGTCCTTCGTCCATGACCCTGGTGTTATAGTTCCGCTCAATAAACGACTGAGGGTAGAAAGGCGCCGGCAGGTTCGTTGTACGAGCCCATACTCATCAATGTCATGGGTTGAACAATTCGCAGTCCGTTATCCAAACACCAGCGGAAAAGTTCACCGTTGCGCGTGGGTAGCATAAAACCCGGCCCGGAAAAGGCGGTGGCGGCGCCGATGAGCGCCTTGAGATCTTGATTGTTCTCGCCGACGGCATGCCCGAAGAAGCCCACCATTGTCGCGTAACCCGTGATGCGACCGCCGTGTTCGACTACCGTTGCGGTCCCTTGCTTGATTGCATCGAGGAGTTCCGGTCCGCGGTCGTACCCATGAACTCTGAGACACAACCGGTTGCATGCGTCGAGGTCGCTTTCATTTGCCTGGCGTACGGCATGGCCAGGTATCTCCACGTTGAGGGGCGCACCCTGGAGGGTCGAAAGAGGCTCACGTGTCTCGAACCCGAGCTTCGTGTAAAGCGATAGCGAACGGTTGTGGTAAGCGGCCTGCAATAGCCTAATCCCCGCAAACTGTTTCTCCCGCGCTCGACCCAGTACAGCCTCCATCAACCGTCTCCCCAAAGCGGCGTTCTGCACACTCGGATCAACCGTGATGGGTCCCACGCCGGCGATGACGGCGTTCTCCCAAAGGAAATTACTGCCAACTACTCGGCCATCAGCTTCAGCCACGACCGAGTAGATGTCGCTGCGTGAGAAGAGCTGGGATAGCAGGTCAACTGCCACATTAGGTTCCGGGAAATCGGGGGGGAAATTGTGCTGAGCTGCAATCGCCATGAAGGCTTCGTAGCAGATTAGGCCGCATATATTAGCATCGTCAAGCTTGCCAGCCCTCAACCTGATATTCATTCCAAGCGCCTTCTCTTTCTCGCCTAACTTAGCTAAGACCGGCCGCGACCTACGCTACGCCGCCAAGCCGGTAGCCGAAGCGGCACAGACCGCCGTAAGGAAGCAACGACGAGAATAACAAACGAGATGATCGGGTCAACGCGTTTGGGGTCTTGCAGACCTGACCCCCGAGCCGCAGCGTCAAGGAGATTCTCATTTCGCACCGCCGATCACCCGCGCATCATCGGTGCGTACGTAGCCCGGAGGATTGCCGTGCTTCGATCGCACTTCGAGCCAATCGCCGGCAGACCTTACGACAGTGATCCTGGTTCCTTTGCTGATTTGCGAGAGAACGCGTGAAGCCGACGACGGATTTTCATAGACCGACGTCGCCCGGGTTGTCTCATAGACACCCGCCGCGGCGGTTCGACTTGCCACCCTCGGCTGAGGAAGCGACGCAGAGGTGTCCGGCGCGCGCGATGCAGTTCTCCTAGCAGCCGGAGACCGGCTCGCATTCTGCCGATCTGCTTGACGCGCGGCGGTGCTCAAGCGTTGCTGTGCCAGGGAAAGTTCCTTCTGGCTTACCTCGAGTTTAGTCTTCATTTCGGCGAGCTGTTTGGAGGTATCGTCGAGTTCTTGCCGTGTTTGCGCAAGTTGCGTTTCCTGGCTTTGAATCATCTGATCTTTCGCCTGGAGCTGCTTGAGATTGGCCGGTGACGACAGCATTAGCTCGCTGCGTTGTATGTAGCCGCCGGCAAAAAAGGCGATCAAAGCCACAACGAGCATGGCGCCCATCCAAATAGCATTTGCAGGAATTGAAAATCTCTTGTGATTATCCGAGCTAATTGGCGATTCCGGCGATGCTTCGCCGCGTTTGAGCCATTTAGGGGCAAACTGCGATGAAAAATCGGCCTTGCAATAACGACAATCCGCGGCATCTTCCGCAATACTGTTGGCACAGTGTGGGCAAAGCCGCGTTCGCGCGGTGGAGTCTCCGATCATGACCATTACCTCCTAAGGGCAGTCGTTAACCATACTCTCGTATTCGGCGAGGGACGGGGGCGTTTTTTGAGTGAGACCCCTTCTGAAACACCCATATGCGGCGTCAAGCGCTAGGTCGTTAGACGTTTGGCAACCACAGTTGTGAATCGCCTTAGGCCGCACAGTGTGCCGGAGAAGGCGAGAGGCGGTCGGGCTGGTCAGGATTCGTTGTGCTTGACCACGCGCAGGCCTTTGAGCAGGGGACGCGTCGCGACGGGTCTTACTGCGCCGCTCCTAGATGATCGTCCTCGCTGGCCTGGATGCTCCGGGGAACAGTCCGTGCTTCGCAAGGAATTCGATCATAAAGCGGTCGAACAGCCACGGTTGCTCTATCTGGCAGGCGTGGCCGGCGCCCGGCAATGTTCTCAACTCACAATTGGGTATGCGTGCTTGGAGCGCGAACGCGCGTTGATGGCTGTTGTCCTCGCTACCGGTCAGAATGATTGTCGGACAGGCAATACGCTCATGATGGCCTTCGGGATAGGGCTGCGCGAGTGCTTTGAACTGGTGGATGATCGTCTGCACGTCGGCGTGTTGGTTGCGTTCGGTGAAGAGGTTCGCAAAGAAGTGCGCGAGTGGAGTGGTGCGAAACGCCGCGCTTAAATCTTCGAAAGTGTAGGCCCAGCGATAGTCGACGCCATTGGCCGTGTAGTTATCGATCCTCCCTTTGGTGAATTCCTTGTTCGGATTGTAACCGGTGCCCGATAACACGAGTGCCGCGGTCTTGTCGGGACGAAGGTGGTACATGTGGGGGGCCAGCGACGAGCCGACCGAACAGCCGACCAGACTCGCGTTGTCGCCGGGCTGCGCGTCGTCGATCGCTTCCCAACAGGCCTCGGCCATGTCTGTCATCGTAAGCCCGGGCTCGGCCTTGGGCGAGCGCCCGTATCCCGGTATGTCGATGGCAACACACCGGTACCACGTCGAGAAATGCGCCATCTGAAAAATCCAGCACGATTGGTCCATCGGGTTGGGATGGACAAAGGCAATCACCGGCCCCGTGCGTCCCATGCGTTCATAGTAAAGAGGTCCGTCAATGTGCTGTGCCATTTTACTCCTCCAATTTTTAAATTGCTGTGATACGGATCGAAGGTGGCTTTTCTATGCGTTCCCGCCTTTTATCGCCTTTCGGTTTTTCTTCCCGGCAATCGCTTTATCCCACCATCGCGGCCGATCTGTTTCACGGCAAGTCCTTCGGCGCGATCATCGGCGCGATCGCGCTGTTTATCGGCGCAGGAGCGGGCGTTGGGCCTTGGCTGGGCGGCCTGATCCATGATTGGACCGGCAGTTATTATTGGGCTTCTGCATCGCTCAGGCGTTGGCCTTTTTTTCAGTAGTCTTTATATGGATGGCGGGTGGCTGGCGGGCGAATGAACCGCCACGGCTCTTATGGGATCTCCACGTCCTTAATGCTTCCTGGTAAAGCGATATCGACGGCGTGCTTGACTGCCGCCGCCGCTTTTTGAATGCGCGGCCAACTGCCGGACGACAGCACAACTATACCGATCCTTCGTCCTCCCGGGTTTTGCTGATGGCGGAGGTTCCTGTCTGTGGTGACAAAAACCTCAAAGCCCTCTCGCTCCGCCACGATGAGGAGCTCGCCATTTTTCAAAGTACTCCAGCCCCGCTCAAAGGCCGTTTCTATTTGGTGAGAACCGAGATGTGTTCGTAAGGGCGCCGGCGCCCCCTGATCGATGAGAACACGCACTCAGGCGACCTGGGATTGATTCAAACTTTTCGCTGCATGATCCAGCACGGCGCGCACCTGTTCGATGGTAACGCCGGGGAACCACTCAACAAACTGAGTGATCTGGCCCCCATCTTCCAAATTTTCAAAGAGAGCCGAGACCGGAACCCGGGTGTCACGAAATAGCCACGCGCCGCTTACCCGTTCGGGATCTTTCTCAACTGCTGGACAAGACGACCAGTCTAACATTGCCTGGTATGCTAGCCCGGGTATGGAGGCGATTTCAAGACAATTTTTAAACGGATTGGTCTGGCGGTGCGAGGGTCTCCGAAGGGCTCAAGTTTTTGGTTGGATCGCGAACTTTCCTTGGCATTGTACTCCAGCGGCCCGACTACATTGCGAGTCGAGCCCCTGGGTTCTTTTGACAGTCAGAAAAACTGCGATCAACTCGTTAGAAGATCGCGCGGAGAAGCCCCCCGACCGCGCGGAATGGGAGCGCAAGAACTTCGCCAATGACATTGGCAGTGCCGCTGACGACACCCGTATCCTCGCTCGTAGAAGTTTCCGTCGTCGTCGTGGTTCGTCTCTCGACCGCCACCGGCTCACCCCTGCGCTGATCTTCATATTGCACAGTCTCGGTGTGGACTCGTTGATCTGTCGCACACCCGGCTGCTAAGGTCGTCATTAAAAGCGCACTCAAAAAAACTGTTGTCAACTTAACCATCGGCTTTCCTCCTTTCGTTGGAACCTTCAACCAAGGGGAAGAAAGCGAAACCCGTGCCAGCGTTCAGGCTTGAAAAAATCCGTTTCGAATCCGGAAAACAGGACACTGTTTATGGATGAGGCCAGCAAACCACTGGTATCAGGACTGTTTTGCACGTCCATAAAAGACACATATGTTGCAGATATGAATCATAGAAGCACGACGCTTTGCCGAATGGGTTGACATTACGGTTCGGAAAGGGTTACGGAACTGGCATGGCGGCACATCTTGCCATGAGGTCCGGAAATCCGGCTCTGACTGCGGATACTTTCCGCAGGGAGCGGACTCTGCCCGGCGCGGAATTAATGACGGTTGGCGGGACGGTCAACAAGACCGCGCTTTCGCTCGCGATCCTCTTGG